>JBEKNU010000398.1:0-5474 GCA_049522495.1 Terriglobia bacterium | reverse complement strand
TCGTCACCCTGCTGCGCAAGGAAATGGTTGACCACCCCGAAAGCCCCCAATCCTTGGGCTTCCAACTCACCGACCGCGCCCTCACCCAGGCCGCCGACGCGTGAAAAATGTAGAAACTCCAGGCCGTGGGTGAAACCCACGGAATAGACACACCACGATCAACCAACCCGGAAGGGGTTGAATTTGGTGTGCCGGCGGATTGCGAGCGAAGGGATTCGACCCCCTCGGGGTCGAGAGGTATTTTTGTGGGCCGGTTCCTGTCCGTAGGTTTCACCTACGGCTAATGATGTTGTTCCCCTTCGGGGAACAAGGCTGAGGCCCGACCGCTTTAAAATGAGTCACCACCGCCCTCCGCTCAGCTTGACTTAACTCCTTCGCGCAAGGTATCTTAGTCATTCGACTTTATCGCAGGAAATCCAAGCGGGGAGCATTGCGTCTTGAAACGTACCTTTCAACCCAACCGCCGGCGCCGGGCAAAAACGCACGGCTTTCGGATTCGTATGAGAACTCCGGGGGGGCGCAATGTATTGCGGCGCCGCCGTCAGAAGAGCCGTCATCGCTTGACTCCCTAAAGAGATCGTTTGACCTCTCAAGCTTTCCCCAAGACTTCTCGGCTGCTACGCCGAAGCGAGTTTCGGCGGGTTTACGACGAAGGGCAGCGCCGCAGCGCGTCACTATGCACGGTCTTTTGCCGACCCAACGGGTTACCACATTCACGCTTGGGCATCACCACGCCGGTGCGCGTGGGGAATGCTGTCCAGCGCAATCGCCTGCGCCGACGAGTGCGCGAAGTGTTCCGGCTGAACCGCGCCAACCTCCCGGGCGGATGGGACATCCTGGTGAATCCCCGCGAGGCGGTGGGGAAAGTCTCCTTCGCGACGCTGCAACGGGAATTGCTGCGCCTGTTTCCCCAACAGCCTCCCCCGCCACCACGGGTGGGCTCATGAAGCTTCTGGTATTCGGTTTAATCCGTTTCTACCAGGCGTGTTTTTCGCCGGTGATGCCCTTGGCTTGCCGGTTCCAACCCTCCTGCTCAGCTTACGCCTTCGAAGCGGTTGAAAAATGGGGAGTCTGGAAGGGCGGGCGACTGGCTTTGGGGCGATTGCTTCGCTGCCGGCCTTGGGGCAGTTTCGGTTACGACCCGGTGCCGGAGAGAGAAGGAGTCAGGAGATAGAAGTTAGAAGTCAGGAGAAAGACGGCCTGATTCTGATCCCTGGCGCGTTACTCCCGGATTCTAGCTCCTAACTTCTAGCTCCTAGCTTCTTAATCCTATGAACCTTGACCAAGAAAAACGCGTGATGATCGCCTTCGCGCTCTCCATCGTGATGCTCATTCTGTATCGCGTCTACTTCGTCAAGGAGCCGCCTCCGGAGCCGAAGAAGGCCGTGCCGGCGGCGGCCACTGCCACTCCCCACGCCGGCCAGCCAGGAGCGCCCACCCCGGCCACCACTGCGGCGCCGCCTGCTCCCGTGGCACTTCCGGTCTCGAAAGGCGCCAAGCCCGAAGAAATCGTGGTGGAAGGCAAGCTTTATCGCGTGACCTTCTCGACGGTGGGCGCCGTCGTCCGGAGCTGGGTGCTGAAGGATTATCCCAAGGGCGAACAGATTGACACCATTGACAGCCACGCCTGCGAAATACTGGGCTTCCCCTTGAGCGTCACCTTGGCGGACGCCACGCTCAATTCGCAAGTCAACCAGGCGATCTACGTGGCCAAGGCCTACTCCGGGGAGGTTGCCACCAGCGGGCAGGAACCTGTTGAGCAATCGGGAAATACTTTTTCCCCTCCCGTTAACCTTACTTTCACGTACAGTGACGGCAAAATTGAGGTGAAGAAGCAGTTTTCGTTTAGTGAGCTGTACTCCGTCAAATCCCACGTCAGTGTCTTCGATGGTCAGCATTACCTGCCCTTGGAGGTGGCGTGGCCGGGCGGATTCCGGGACCAGTCGTTGCCCCCCGCTGTGGGATCCGCCGCGGAACGAGCCGCCTACGAAACGGTGGACGAATCGAAGGTCCGGGAAGTGACTCTGGTCCCCTCCTTCTTCGGTCGCTTGTTTTCCGGGGGGAGCGGAGGAGGCGGCAATGAATTGCAGCAGGATGTTTCCGGCCCCCTGGTCTTCGTCGGTCTCGAGGATCGCTTCTTCGCGGGCATCTTTCTCCCTGATTCTCCCGACATCAAGGCCCGAATCAATCGCGAAGTTTGGACGCCGCCGGATTTTCAGGGCGATGAAAAGAGCAAACCGAAGCCGCTGGCCGTAAGACTCGGGAGCCTGAGCGCCAAGCCCTTGGACTTCCGCCTGTTCGTCGCACCCAAGGCCTTGGACGTGCTCAAGTCCTTCAAGCCTCCCCTGGATTCCATCGTGGACTTTGGCTGGTTCAGCTTCATCGCCAAGCCGCTCTTTATCGCTTTGCACTATATCTACGACCACTGGGTCCACAACTACGGCTGGGCCATCGTCCTGATCACACTCATCATCAACCTGGCGATGTTCCCCCTTAAGATCAAGGGCCTTAAGTCCGCGCAGGAAATGCAAAAGGTCCAGCCGATCATCAAAGGCATTCAGGACAAGTACAAGCAATACAAGTTCAATGACCCCCGCAAGCAGAAGATGAACGAAGAGATCATGAAGGTCTATAGCGAGCACCATATCAACCCCCTGGGCAGTTGCGTGCCGATGGCCTTGCAGCTTCCCTTCCTTTATGGGTTTTTTCAGGTGCTGAACCTTTCCATCGAGCTTCGCCACGCGCCGTGGTTTTGGTGGCTTAAGGATCTTTCCGCGCCCGATCCCTACTACGTCTTACCCATCATCATGGTGGTGACCATGTTCATCCTCCAGCGCATGACCCCCACCCCCACCGTCGATCCGTCCCAGCAGCGGATGATGATGCTCATGCCCCTCATGTTCGGTTTCATGTTCTTCCGCCTGGCCAGTGGCCTGAACCTTTACTATGCCACGAGCAACGCCATCGGACTTGTGCAGCAGGTCTATATCAATCGCAAGTTACGTTCTAAAGATCCTCTCGTCGCTCCCGCTCGCAAACCTGCAACGGCCAAGGAGTGATTCGCCATGGAAAGCAACCCCTCACCTGCTGAACACACGATGGAAAACCATTTGGAACGGATGGAGTCCTTCCTCCGCGAGTTCATAAAGCACAGTCCCTTTGAGCTGACTTTTTCCGTTCGGAAGGCTGCTGCCGAGGCGGACGACCCGGAGGCGCCGGAATACGTTGTGGATTTTTCCGGGGCGGACACAGGCCTGCTGCTTGAAAAAAAAGCCACACTCATGCACGCCATCGAATACCTGGTGCTGAAGGCCATCCGGCTGGATGAGGATCATTTCCGGAGAATTGCCTTCGATTCCCAGGATTGGCGGCGAACGCGCATGGAGGAGTTACGCCTGATGGCGCAGGTGGCGGCGGACCGGGTGATCGACACGGGCGACCCCTTTACTCTGAACCCCATGAGCCCCCGCGAGCGGCGCATCGTCCACTTGGCCTTGAAAGACCGGCCCCAGGTCCGCACCCAGAGTGAAGGACTGGGACCCGAGCGCCAAGTGGTGATCTATCCCGCCAAGTGATCGGGTCATCGGGTCATCGAGTCATCGAGTCATCTGGCGATTGAGTCATTTAGCCATCGAATCATTGAGTCATTGGAAGAGCTGTCCGTTGTCCGTAGTCCGTAGTCCGTTGCAAGTGATACGCGGAGATCGAAAGATTTAAGCCACTGACGACGGACAGGTTTTCAATGACTCAATGATTCGATGGCCAAATGACTCAATGATTCGATGACCCGATGAATCAATGACCCAATCCTCCGACGACACCATCGTCGCAATCTCCACACCTGCGGGCCGAGGCGGTTTGGGAGTGGTGCGGCTCTCCGGCGACCGCGCCATCGAGATCGTCACGCGCCTCGTCAAACTCCCCAAGCTGCCGCTCGAAACTCAACACGCCACGCTCGGCGCCTTCGCGCACATGGAATCGGGCCGGGTGCTCGATCAGGTGGTGGTGGTCTGCTTTCGCGCGCCGCATTCCTACACGGCGGAAGACTTGGTGGAGATCTCCTGCCACGGGGCCCCGGTCATCCTGCGCTATCTCGTCGAGTGCTGTCTTGCTCAGGGCGCGCGTGCCGCGGAGCCGGGTGAGTTCACAATGCGCGCCTTCCTGAACGGGCGCATTGACCTGACCCAGGCGGAAGCGGTCCGCGATTTGATCGAGTCGCAGACGCTCTACCAGGCTCGCGTCGCCGCGCAGCAACTCGAGGGCGCTGTCTCCACGCGTCTGAAACCTCACAAGCGGGTTCTGCTCGACCTGATCGCGCGCCTGGAAGCGGGCATCGACTTTGCCGAAGACGACGTGGCGGTAATCGAGTGGCAGGAGATTCTCACCCGTCTTGACCAGATCAGCGCTGATCTCCAAAAGCTTGTGGAGGGTTACGAGTACGGCCGCATCGTGCGCGAAGGGTTGACGCTGGCCATTGTGGGGCGGCCGAACGTCGGCAAGTCGAGCCTCTTCAATCGACTGCTGAATGAAGAGCGCGCCATCGTGACCCCCATCCCCGGAACCACCCGCGACCTGGTGGCCGAGACCGCCAACCTCGGCGGCATCCCTCTGCGCTTTGTGGACACGGCGGGCGTGCGCGAAGCCCTCGATGAAGTCGAGAAGATCGGCGTGGAACGCACCTTTTCCGCCATCGCCGATTCGGATTTGCGCCTCATGGTGGTGGATGCCTCCGGACCGTGGACCGAGGATGACACCCTCCTGCTCGACAAATTGCGCCCTCTGGGCGCGCTGCTCATCGGCCTGAATAAATCGGACTTGCCACCGCACATTACCGATGTAGCGCCGGGCTTTAGCCCGGCACATGCCGCCCTAAAGGGCGGCGCTACAATGCCTGAGGATGCCACAAAGTTCGCGCAAGCGGATTTGGACGCGGGAGCGGCCCCGCCTCAAATCGTCCGCACCTCGGCGCTGACGGGAGAGGGAATTCACGAACTCAAAGAGAAGATTCTCGCGCTGGCGGCCCCGGCGCGCGATGTCGGGCCGGAAGGCGAATTCATTACCAACCTGCGCCACCAGCAGCTAATCAAGAATTCACTCGCGGGGCTGGCCAAGGCTCGCCAAGCGGCCGAGCAGCACACGCACCACGAAATGCTCCTCCTCGATCTGTACGACGCCCTCCGCCCCCTCGACCTCATCACCGGCGCCACGTACGCCGACGACGTCCTGGATATCATCTTCAAAACCTTTTGCGTGGGAAAGTAGAGGGATCGGGCCATCAGTTCATCGGGCCATTTTGGATTTTGGATTTTCAATTGAGAGAGCCGGAAATTGGAAATTCTGCTTGTCACTCGTCACTAGTATATCGTTTCGTTAAAAGATGTTCACATAGGCCCGCTTTCCTGGTATGCTCGGTGGCATGGCAGGAAAATCGAGGCGTGCAAAGTTGGTGTTGACCCCCGAGGAAGTTGAGCGAC
>JBEKNU010000397.1:0-5907 GCA_049522495.1 Terriglobia bacterium | reverse complement strand
TCCTGCATTCGCCGCATCACGCGGGCGTTGGGGTGGGTGGGAGCGATTTCCGCGGCGCGTTCGTAAGGCGACGGACCCTTCAAAGACTCCTTCAGGAGGGCCTTGCGCTGCGCCTCGCAACTCTCCACCTGCCGCGTGAGGATGTTTTCCAGAAGCTGGCGCGGGCGCTCCCGCCTCTCCCATTCGGCCGCCGGGATGTAGGGATATCGTTTCTCCTGCTCGTCTTTTGTAGCGCCGACCGGAACCTGTCCCGACTTGCTCGGGAGGTCGGCAGGTGCCGGACTGAAGTCCGGCGCTACATTGGCATGTGGCGGATTAAAGTCCGGCGCTACATTGGGATGTGCCGGACCAAAGGCCGGCGCTTCGCCGCCTTGCGCCTGGGGCGGCCTGCCCGGCGGCTGGCTGGCCTGCCCGGCGGCTGGCTGGAATCCGGCGCGACGTTCGCTCGGGGTGCATACGGGGGGTGCAAACCTATTCCAAAGATCTCCTTGACTTGGGCGACCATCTGGCGGGCCGCCTCCATGGAGTCCAGTCCTCCCTCACCCGCGCCCGGCTCCCGAAGTTGGTGGAAAAGGGCGAGGGCAATCTCCCCCATTTCCTTCAGCACTCCCTCCTGGTGCAAGTTTTTCATCTTCTCGAGGTCCTCGGGGGTGGTGACGTAATGCTCGCGTGCCACCGGTTGAGCGAGCAGGCGCAAGCGGTCCGCCGTGATCCTGAGGCGCATCATCTGCGCGTGCAGGCGGTCCTGCCGGCCATTGCTCACTTCCTGGGCCTGGCGCACGGCGTAGCCTTCCTGCATGCGGGCGGCGCGATTCATCAGCCATAGGGCCCGCCCCAGAGCGATCACCACTCCCTCCTGCAAGGCGCCGGCGGGCTTCCATTCCTCCCAGAGCGCTTCCAGCAGTTCTTGGAAGTGGGCCGGATCTTCGCCGAGGGCGCGCATGGCAATCTCCTCCGCCGGCGCGTCGTACCCAGAACGCAGGAGGGCGGCGCGGATGCGCTCGCGGCGCTCCTCCGTCACCGGGCCGTGGCAAAGCTTCTGGTTCCGCCGATTCGCGGCCAGTTGCTTCTCGGTCTTTGCGGGTTTCTTGACGAGTGACATGGGAACCTCCAAAGGGCAGGGGATAGTGGTCAGAGTTCAGGAGACAGGAGTCAGGAGACAGGAGACAGAAGTCAGGAGCCAGGAGTCAGAATGCAGAAGGCGGCATACAGGAAACAGGGCTGCAGAATGGGCTCTCCCTCCCCTCTACCACATGTATTCCCCTGTCTACCGTCTACTGTCTCCTGTCTCCTAACTCCTGAGACCTAGCCGAAGTGCTCATTTTTTCCCCCGGCCCAGTTCTCCATACATTAGGCGAGCAATATGTCTTCCGTTCAGCAGGCAGATGCCTGCTGATTTCCTACCGGTAGGAGCGATTTTTGATGTGGAGCGCTTGAATTTCCTACCGGTAGGAAGTGGTGTCATCGGCATCGCCGGATTCGGGAGTCCGAGGGTTCCAGGGAAGAGCCACGGGGGTGGGGTTTGGGGGCGGGTGATGGGGCTAGGAGTCAGGATTAGCTCCTGAAATCCCAAATCCTGAATCCTAAATCCCAGATACTGAATCCTAGATCCTAGATCCTGACCCTCGCCTATCGACTATCGATTCGCAACCATCGACTCATTCGTTCCTACTGACAACTGAGAACTGACAACTGAAGACTGATTTTCCGCGCCGTGCAGTTGCCGCGGAGGCCTCGGGCATGAGAAAAGCCCACACTCAGCTAACCACTACCCTGCTTGTCGACGCCCCTTCGAGCCGCACGAAATCGCAGGGCTGCGCTCGCCCTGCGCCAGCCTGCCGAACCCTGGATAGAGCCGCGCTTTGTGTAGACACAAGCCAACATGTCCGGACAACGCCACAAGGCTGTGCGATTCGGGAGCTGTTTGTAGCGGACTACAGAAAGTTGTAAGGTTTTCTTGTCCGTAACGACTACCTCAATGTATGCAGGAAACTAGAGCCAGCCAGGACGAATTGTACCAGCGGGTGGCAAGAGAGTACGGCCCCGCTCTGGGACGGCTGGCCTATGCCTATGAAGCAGACGAGGACCGTCGTCGTGATCTGGTGCAGGAGATTCATATTGCACTGTGGCGGAGTTTTGAGAAGTTTGGCGAGCGCTGCTCACTGCGAACCTGGGTGTACCGCGTGGCGCATAACGTGGCGACGTCGCATGTGATCCGCCAGAGCCGTAGAAATGGGCTAACCTTTCTCACCTTGGAAGAGGCCGAAGCGGAGGCCCAGCATGAATACGTGGAAGTGCCCGCCGACCGGGAGAGGGCGCGGGCGCGCCTGCTCGCCGTGATCCAGCGGCTTGATCCCATCGACCGGCAATTGATGCTGGCTTACCTGGATGGCTTGGAAGCGGAGGAGATTGGCCAAATCACAGGACTCTCCTCGGCCAACGTCTGGACTAAGATTCACCGGATCAAGAACGTGCTGAGCCGGCGGTTCCATGCAGGAGGCCACGATGGCAGGTGACTATTTGCCGAATGATCTGAAAGTTCTATGGCAGGAACTAACCACAAGTCCCGTCCAGCTCACGCTCGATGACCTTCGGAAAGAGGAGGGGAAGCTGCGAAAAGGGATCCGCAAGAGGTCTGTCGTGGGAGGCGGAGCGGCATTGATCGCCGGCGTATTATGGGCGGTTTTTTTCTTTGTCTTTCCGAACGTGCTGCAACGCATCGGGTCGGTGCTGACGGTATTAGGCGCCGGGTATGGGATCATCCAGCTTCGGCTTCGGCCAGCCCACGTCATGCCGGACATGGGCGAGACCGAAAGCATTCGGTTCTACCGGGCCGAACTGGAGCGGCAGCGGGACTTTCACCGCGCCTGGTGGTTATGGTCAAGACTGATCATACTTCTACCGGGTCCGGTCGTTTGGATGGTGGGATCTGTTCGGGCTTGGCCGAAAGCCGCCACATTGACCTGGTGGACGCTGGCAACTTTCCTGATCTTAGCCGCGATTGCGGTACCGTTGAATCTCAGGCTAGCGC
Source organism: Terriglobia bacterium (assembly GCA_049522495.1). Classification (GTDB taxonomy): domain Bacteria; phylum Acidobacteriota; class Terriglobia; order UBA7540; family UBA7540; genus Bog-366. The sequence goes on along the minus strand of JBEKNU010000397.1, from coordinate 2,876 downwards.
GTCAGTATCAGCGTAGGATCGATGCATTGGATGCGTGGCAGAAAAGCTGATGAACACGTTGCAATCAAGAGAGGGAGCGTATTCTATGGGAAAATGGGGGAAAGTGATAGGGTTGAGTGAGGTTCAGCAGCGCGACAAGGGATCGCTGGCAGAATGAGGCCACGGCCCCACCACGCGACCCCCGCCGTCCCATTTGGAGGTCGGCTTAGCCCCTGTTGCCGGCCCCTTGCTCATGTGTACTACCCCATCCAAGTGGTTGACTGGACTTGTTAGCCATCGCTTCGTCACCGATCGGGCCGTTTCTGGACGGTTTTGTCAACAATAACTGTGTTCTCCTGATCGAATCGCCCAGCTCCCGGACTGGGCACACGGAAACAATCCCAATTCGTTGCGCCTTCTCCTCTGAGGTTGGTTGTCACTTGGCCGTTCTGGTCGCCAAACCGTAAAAGTGCCTCGCGCATTCAGACTCCCGAGATACGTTAGGTCTCTATCGGGAGTGACCCGGCGCGACAATGTTGGGGACGGGCGGAGATGGTGATTCGCCGGGTCACTTTCGATAGAGCCGTTTGAATGAAGCCGCTGGCGTTTGCGGCGGACGCGGGCATCCGGGATTATGTGAGTTGAATACGGTCCGGAGGTGTTCGGTGAGCAAGGCCTTCGCGCAGATTTCTCGGCATGGGCTTTGCAAATCGCCGATGGCGGACGTTAGGACGGCAAAGAACGACCGCAGACACTGGCTGGCGGTGCGTGGCCGCGGGATTTTCGGTGCGCATTCACACGTTTATTAACGGGAAACGGCGAACGAGCCGCAGACGAAGGCAAATTACGCGTGCGCCACCCTGGTCTGCCCTGGCTGGCGTACGCGGACGGAGTGTGCGTGCACCGCGAGTTTCGGGCCGGAAATGAATGGGCAGAGGCGAGGGTGATCTCTTGATTATTTCGCATTCGCGGTGTAGGGTAGCCATCTCGAATGGCCCACGAAACTGGGTTCGTTGTTGGGGACACGGGATTCGCCAAGCAGGCGCTCACCTTAGGTTTTCGGAGGGTTAAGGAACATGAAGGCTTTGTTGCTCAAGGGACCACGGCAGCTTGAATTATCGGAATTGGCGCGGCCCGACCTTCTCGATCGCCAAGTCAGAGTCCGGGTTGACAAAGTAGGGGTATGCGGGTCCGATTATGCCAGCATCGCAGGCAAACTCCCCTTCACGCGTTTTCCTATTGTTCCCGGACACGAGGCCAGCGGGGAAGTCCTGGAAGCAGGTGAGCAAACGGGATGGAAGCCCGGCGACCGCGTGCTGATTCACCCGATTCTGGCAAACCGCAGCGAGCCCGTTTTCGCCAGAGGGGAAGTCCATCACTCGGACTCTACCGAGGTTCTTGGCGTGGTGTCACGCAACGGGGCGTACGCCGAGGAGACGGTGGTGGAAGACTACATGCTGCGGAAGATTCCGGAAGGAATGGACTACGAATCGGCGGCGATGGTAGAACCTGTTGCCGTCGCGGTTCGTGCTGTCCAGAGGGGAGGGATCCAAGCGGGGGATAGGGTACTTGTATTTGGGGCCGGCAACATTGGGCTGCTGGTTATTCAGGTGGCGCGGTCACTGGGAGCAGGGCGCGTGGTGGTGACCGACCTTCTTCCTGCAAGGCTGGCCCTCGCCGCCAAGCTGGGGGTGGATCAAGTCATCGATGTACGTAAGGGTTTCCCGAAAGATGATCTTGAAAAACAGTTCGACATCGTCATCGACGGCGTGGGAAGCGAAGGAAGCGTGCAGGACGCCCTCCTGGCCTGTACACGGGGCGGCCGTATTGTGGTTTATGGTGTACCCAAAGGGGATATTGTTTTGGCGTTGAAGGTGGCCTTTTCCAAAGACCTCTCCTTGTCCACCAGCCGCCTTTACGATGCTGACTTCAATGTCGCGATCAGGCTTATGGCGGAGGGCAAAATTCGCGTCAACGACATGATTACGCATCGCATTACGCTAGCCGAGGCTCCGCCGCTCTTTTCCCGCGTCATCGACGGCGAAGAGCAGGCCATTAAGATCATGATCTCGCCGTAGAGTCGCAGCAAAGCACGAGCAGACCGGGGTCATCACGAGGTGAAGAATCATGAGCGGACTTTTTTCCGTGGAAGGAAAAGTTGTATTGGTCAGCGGAGGTTCACGCGGGATCGGCCTGAGTATTGCCCAAGCCTTCCACAAAGCGGGCGCCAAGGTGATCGTTGCCAGCCGGCAGGAGCAAACCCTTCAGGCGACCGGGCTTGATTATCGCGTCTGCGATGTCTCCGACGCGGGGCAGATCCAACGGTGCGTGGACGATATTGTTGCAAAGTTCGGCCGCTTGGACGTGCTGTTCAATGTGGCCGGAGTCAATTTTCGGCACGCTGCGGAAACGTTTCCTGGGGAAAAACTCGACGAGATTCTGGCCATCAACGTACGCGGAAACTTCCTGATGGCGCGTGATTGCGGAAATGCCATGATTCGGCAAGGTTCCGGCAAGATTATCAATATCGGCAGTCTTCACACCTATCAAAGCCTTAACGGAGTCAGCGCGTATGGGACCAGCAAAGGCGCCATCGGGTCCATGACTCGCGCCCTGGCGGTCGAATGGGCGCAGTACAACATCCAAGTGAACGCCATCGCCCCCGGTTTCATTCTCACCGACTTGAATGCCAAGCTATGGGAAAACCCCACGATGCTGAATTGGGCCAAAGAAAGAACCCCGGCCCGGCGACTGGGTCAGCCAGATGATTTGATTGGTGCAGCGATTTTCCTGGCCAGCGCGGCCAGCGATTTTGTCACCGGCCAGGTGCTTTATGTGGATGGGGGACTCACCGCCGGGCAGACTTGGCCCCTCGATGTGCCGCGCTGATGTCCAGG
>JBEKNU010000396.1:0-5509 GCA_049522495.1 Terriglobia bacterium | reverse complement strand
GGCGTTTCCGAAAGGCGGGGGTAGTGAAACAACATCACCAACACGGCGCCCAGCACCAGAATCCAGGCTCCGAGGTAGAGGCTGACCTGGGCGAGCGTGAGCCGGCGGACGGCCATGATCCACGCGTCTTCGCGGTCCACCAGCCTCTCGTAGAGCTTGCGGAAGGAATCGAACTCGTGCTCGGAGAGGATGTGATCTTGCTTCCAGCCTGCTAATTCGCGCAGGTGCTGATCGATCTTCCCCACCATCAGGCGCGAGTATGAGGTGGGCACCGCCAGCACCGGCTCTCCCGCCAGGAACCTTTCCAGGTCATTGGCCATCTCGCGGGCGGACGCGTATCGGTCGGGTGGACTCTTCTCCAGGGCCTTCAGGCAAATGTTCTGCAAGTCTCCGGGAAGGGTGGAATCGATCCGCCGCGGCAGGGCGGGGTCCTCCTCGCAGATGCGGCGAACCTGGTCCGGGAGGGTCTCGCCGCGAAAAGGCAACTCGCCGGTGAGCAACTCGTAGAAGACGGTTCCCAACGAGAAGATATCGCTCCGGGTATCGAGCGGCGCCGCGGCGCGCGCCTGTTCGGGGGAGAAGTAGTCCGGCGTTCCGAGGAGAGCGCCGGGCAGGGTAAGTCTGTTTTCCTGGTCCTTCCCCACCAACACCAGGCCGAAATCCAAAACCTTCGGCTCCAGGTCCCGCCCCACCAGGATGTTGCCCGGCTTGAGGTCGCGGTGGATCACCTGGTGCTGATGTAGGAAATCGACCGCCAAAACGATTTTGTGCATCAGCTCCACTTTTTGGCGAAGCGTCAAGGCGCGGCTGGCTTCCGTCAAGGGAGCGCCTTCCACATACTCCATCACAAAGTGGGGAGCTTCTTCGGGCGGTCCCAGGCTGTAAATGTGGGCGATGTGAGGGTGAGTCAGCTTGGCCATAGCGCGCGCCTCTTGCATGAAGCGCTCGCGCAACACGGGGTTGTCCTGGAAGCGGCGGCTGAGCACCTTGATGGCTACCTTCCGGCCCAGCCTCTCATCCATCGCCAGGAGCACTCGGCCCATCCCGCCGGACCCAATCTCGCTAAGGATTTTGTGGCCGGAAAGGCGCTCGGGAAGCTCCCCCTCGCGAGGGCGATCCGGGAGCGGCGGGCCCGCAGGCTCAAGCATCGCGTCAATTCCTGCCGCGGCTTCGAGCGCCTGCCGCAGATCCGGCTCCAGCCCTTGATGCATTCGGCAAAAGGCGTCGATGTCCAGAGTCTCGCCCTGGGAGAGGCGCTGGAGATAGTCGGCCACCGCGTTCGCAACGAGTTGTTCCCGGCCGTCGGCGTCCTGTTTCGCTTCCGGGCCGGAGTCTTCGGGAGCAGAGGCGGTCATGGTCATTTCATTCTACTGCCGGGTCATGCCGGCGACTGCTGGAGCGAGCGAAAGCGCTTGAGGGCCCGGTGCAACAGCAGGGCGGTGGCCTCGTTCGACTTTCCCAGCCGCTCGGCCGCCTCGGAGGTGGAGAGGCCCTCCACCTTCATCAGCAGAATGGCCTGCCGGTAGTCTTCGGGCAGGGAATGCAGTTTGTCCAGTAAGCCGCGCACGCCTTCCGCCTCGGCCAGCACCCGGCTAGGCGTCTTGCTGTCGACGGGCTCGGGGCCGGCGGGGTTGCTCTCCGACCGGAAGCGCAGCATCTCCGCGGCGTGGCGCTTCTGCCGGCCCTGGGAACGAGCCAGGTCCGCCAGCACATGGTCGGCGATGCGCGCCAGCCAGCTCATGAAGCTTCCCGGCGTTCGATACGTGAACTGGTCAAAGTCGCGAAAAGCTTTGAGCAGGGTCTCCTGAAGGATGTCGTCGATTTCATAAAGCCGGGCCAGTTCGGGGCCCATCCGGAAATGCACGAGGACCGCAAGGCGAGAGCGGTACTTGCCGAAGAGCGCCGTAAAGGCTTCCTGGTCACCGTTCTTGATCCTCTCAATCAGTCCGTAACTGGAGGTTACAGGTTCCATGGGTTGGCGCGCCGCGATCGCAGCCCTTCATCTTCATCCGGGATTTCCATGCCGGAAACCCGCTCGCTGTGAGTGTACACCCCCGTCGCCCCCAACGGTAGGTGCCAGGGGTCAGGAAATAGCTGACAGCTCGCAGCCGACAGTTGAGAAAGGTCTTCCATCATCAGTTTTCGGTTGTCAGTAAAAGCTATTTGGAAGTCAGGCGGGCCTATTACGCAAACACCAATCGGCCCTTGGGGGCGGGGACGGGGCGGCCGATTTCCTTGGCGGTTTCGATCCATTCCTGGATGACCACTTCCACGTTCGCGAGGGCTTCCCGATACGTTTTGCCGTCGGCCGCGCAGCCGGGAAGCTCCGGCACTTCGGCGATGAAGCCCTTGTCCTCCTCGCTCCAATAAATGATGACCTCGTACTTAGGCATCTCGACCGCCTCCCAACTTGTGCTTGAGTGAAGATATCCCAGACTGGCTAAGCACGCAAACGGGGAGTAGGCGTGTAGCAACCGTAGCGCAGACCTCCGTTTTTGAGGTCTGCGGTTCTTCCTTAGGTTCTCGCACCCGAATCCGATGGCTGGCCCCTGTCGTTGAAATTTGTGGTTTCTCCGCAAGAAGAGCCGCCCCCGATGCATCGGGGCGCTACGCCTCCTTTCCTCATGCCCGATACCCCAGCGGCAACCGCACGTCGTCAAAAAGCAGTGACGAGTGAAGAGTGACGAGTGCTCAGAGCAGTGGTTAGTGGCTAGCGGAAAAACAAAGATCGAGACTCGAAAGCCGCAAATCACCAACCGACCCTTGAGGGCGGGGCCGAGGGCGATCCCAAATTCAAATTGGCAGATTTAAAATAGGACAGGAGTCAGGAGACGGTAGACGGTAGACGGCATCGGTGCGGATGAAAATTGACACGCCGCGTTTCGATCCGGTGTTAAATTGCTGTTGCGGATTGTCATAAGAAAGGGCCACTCGCGATGAAACTTTACCTGGTGGTTTTGATGATGGTTCTCGAATCCAGCGTGGCGTTGGGCCAGGGCTTGGAATGTGACTTTCACGAATACATACCGCTCGAGGGGTTGAAAGCCGCGCTCGTCGCTGGGGAATTGCAGGTGACCTGGCAGGGCGAGCGCGACCAGCAGTTGCGCGCCGTCTTCGCCGTGGTGAAGAGCCAGCCCCTGGTGCGGGAACTCGCCGCGCGCAAAGGCTCGGGCGGTTGGTTGGTGCTGGCGCGCAATCTTTCGCCGGAGTTCGAGGTGGTCAGCGGGCGGCGGCGCCTTTCCGAGCAGCAAGCCGCGCCCCTCCGTGCCCTGGGTATCTCCCTCACGCCCGAGGTTATCGAAAGGGAGAAGTGGAATGCTTTTTGGGATGCGCCGCTGGAGGTTCCGGGTGCTCCCGGAGCCAGTCTCGACTTGCCCCGGACGGCGCAGGAAATCCGCCGGGCTACGGCCAGCTACGAGGTGAAGAATTGCCGGGTGAAAACCGATGGCGCGCGCCTGGAAATCACCTTCCCCGGCCTGTCGATGGGCATCTTTGCGGGCGACTTGCGCTTTACGGTTTATCGCGGAGCCAACCTGCTGCGCCAGGAGGCCGTCGCCAAGACCGACGAGCCTTCCGTCGCCTACAAATACAATGCCGGCTTGAAGGGATTTTCCATCAAGACTTCACCGCGGGTGGTCTGGCAGGACGTGGCGCGCGCCTGGCAGCAGTACGAATTCGGCGGCAGCGCGAACCAAGACCCGGTGGCCCTGCGCGCGCGCAACCGGCTGGTGATCGTGGAAGCCGCGGTTGGCTCTCTCGCCATTTTTCCCCCTTCCCACAAGTTCTTTTTCGCGCGGGAAATCGAGCTGAACCTCGGCTACGTTTGGTATCGCAAAGATGACGACCAAACCTTCTCTGCCGGCGTGCGGCAGGCCGAGCACGAAGAGGAGTATCGGCCATTTGGAGTTTCGGAAAAGGAGTGGGAGCGGCGCGCCTCGGAATCGCGCCACAATCTGGGAAATTTCGCCCTTTACAACGCTCCCCCGGGAAGCTGGCAGCGGATGCCGGTTTATTTTTACTTGAGCCCGGACGATGGCCGCACTACGCAGGGCAAAGTTCTGGCCTTCACTCATAACGACACCTTCAAGCCCCTGCCGGGCTACCAGGTGGCCGTCAGCCACTTTCACACGCGCTTCACCGAAATGGAAGAAGACGCCGGAACCCTCGACCTCCAACCAGGCTTTGTGCCGGTATTTCGCGGGCTGGGAATTAACATCGCGATGATGTCCGATTTCCACGGGGACGGGCACACGGAAGACCCCGGCCCCATTCGATTCCGGGAACAGCGAGATTACTTCGAAGGCTGCCGCCGATTTTCCGATCGCACCTTCCTGCTCATGCCCGGCGAGGAGCCACAGAAAAGTCTCGGCGGGCATTACACGTTCGTGTTCCCCAAGCCTGTCTACTGGAGCCGGGTGCGTAAATCCGGCCAGCCTTACATGGAGGAGGATCCCCAGTACGGTAAGGTCTACCACGCAGGCTCTGCGGCGGACCAATTGCAACTGCTGAAGGACGAACAGGGTTTGATGTGGCAGGCGCACCCGGGGACGAAAGGCTCATCCGGTTACCCCGATGCGGTGCGGGATTGGGACCACTTCAAAAGCGACCGGTTCCTGGGCGCCTCCTACCAATCGTTGCCGGTCGATCTATCCGAGTCGCGAATTTGCGAGAAACGCTGCTTCGGTGTGCTGGACGATATGAACAACTGGGCCGGCCCGAAATACATGATCGCCGAGGGTGACACGTATTTGAAATATCCTGACGATGAGACTTACCCGCAATTGATCGTGAATTACATCAAGCTTGCCCACCTTCCGGGTTTCGACGAGGACTGGAGCCCGATTCTCCGCGCCATGCGCGCCGGCGACTTCTATGTGAGCACCGGCGAAGTCCTGTTGCGGAACTACGCCATCGAGGGCGCCAGCGTGAAGAGGACCTTCACGACCGAGGCGGAATGGACCTTTCCCCTGGATTTTGTCGAGTTGGTCTGGGGCGACGGCGCCACCGTGGAGCGGAAGATCATTTCGGAAACTGATCTTCCGCCCTTCGGCTCCCATCGCTTTACCATCCCCTTTGACACCACCGGCAAGAAGTGGGTGCGGTTTGCCATCTGGGATTCGGCCGGTAATGGAGCCCTTACCCAGCCTGTCCACCTGCGTTAGGCGCCAGGACTCAGATTCAGGATCTAGGATTTAGGATCTAGGATTTAGGATCTTGCACAAGGCTCCTGACTACTGTCTACGGCCTCCTGTCTCCTGACTCCTGGTTCCGCATCCCCAACTTGTAGGTGGCAGGTCGAAGGTGGCATTTGGGAAAAACAGCGGCGAGTTTATCCGTCAGCCGACGGACCAATGGGCGGCGTAAGGCCGCGTCTAGCCCAAATACTGTTCACTTAAGAGTTCTTGTGCTATTCTGGCCGGGGCGGGAGGTCCCCCAGAATGGCCCGTACCGTCGCAACGCTGCCTGCCGGGAGCCGCATTAGCGATTACATCAGCTTGGGTGTGATTGC
>JBEKNU010000395.1:0-5511 GCA_049522495.1 Terriglobia bacterium | reverse complement strand
GTCACCCTGCTGCGCAAAGAAATGGTCGACCACCCCGAAAGCCCCCAATCCTTGGGCTTCCAACTCACCGACCGCGCCCTCACCCAGGCCGCCGACGCGTGAAAAATGTAGAAACTCCAGCCGACCTAAAGGTCGGCGCTACAATCTTTCTCCTAAGCCAGGTCTCCCAATTCCGTCCGCAGTTTCTGCGTAGCGCGGAACAGGCAGTTCTTTACCGTCTGCTCGCTGGTCTTGCAAATCTCACCGATCGCCCGCAGCCTCAGTCCTTGGTAATGCTTCAACTCGAACACCAGGCGCTCCCGCGGGTTCAGCCCCTCCAGCGCCGCCTGGATGCGGCGGCTGATTTCCCTGGAGTGCGTGGCCCGCTCGGGATCGAGCGTGGGCCGGTCGTCCGGGACCGTCTGCAAGAATTCCGGCTGCCCATCCTCGGGTTGCGGGACAGCCACTTCCTTGCGAGTTTTCTGCCGCCGCAAGTGGTCAAGGCAAACATTCATTACAACGCGGTAGAGCCAGGTGGAGAATTTTGCTTCCAGGCGGAATTGGTGGATCGACCGGTAGACTTTCAAGAACGCCTCCTGGTACAAATCCCGCGCCTCTTCCGGCGAGCCCACCACTTGCAACGCCAAGCGCAATACATTCTGGTCGTAAAGACGGATGAGCGCGTCGAAGGCGGAACGGTCCCCTTCCTGAGCCCGTCGAATCAGCGAAATTTCATCGATATCGCTCATCGGCGAGGGCTGCGCAGAAGCTTTGCCAGCGAACTCCAAGCAGGTGCCATCCATCACGCGAAGGTTTAGAACCTCTCACAGGGTTTAGACGCCCCCTGGGAGAGAAGGTAAGCGGGAAAAGCAAGTCATCGGTTCATCGATTCATCGGGTCATCGGGCCATCGGGTCATCGGTTCATTGAAAAGCCTCTAACACGCCGGGGGGTAAGCCGACTTCATAATTCAGAATTCATCATTTCCTCTTTCTCCTTTCCTTTCAAGAACATTCTGGCCTAACGGGGATAAGTGGCTTATTTATCATAAACATTCTGGCCTTAAGAGGAACTTGAGCCAGATCAATTTTGTATCTTACTTGTTTTCATAAACATTCTGCATAATCCCTGCATTATACCATCCTTTGTCCTTGTCCTATGCTAGCCTATTATAAGACTAAATAGCCTCATTGTTTTCGAGTGATTAATTTTATTTTCCGGCCCCATCAAATCCCCCAACTCTTGGCTAACATATTGTGTTTTCATAAACATTCTGGCTTCTCGCGGGGCTTTGCCAATCTCCGGGGTCATGGGTTTAACCAGGAGCCTCTTCCCGTGTGCATGCAAGGCGACAAAATTCCCATGACCCATGAGGCTTGCACCAAGTTCGACCCTATCCCGTCGGGAGTTTGGGTGACAGCCGTAGCACGGCCATCCTGGCCGTGGAAGGCATGGGCAGGATGCCCATGTTACGCTTGGCCCCAACGGTGCCGGAACCCCCTATCACTATTTATCACACAGACTCCCTGGGAATCGCTTCGCTAGCACTTTCCTCGCCCGCCGTACCTTAGAGCCTTCACGACTGATCTGGCGGAGGCTCTCCGCAGCCTTCGGGATAATGCCCTCCTAGCCGCACAGGACGCGGAAGCTCTGCCGTATTCGTCACCCGGAGCGGATATCACATTTATTACGAGGACAAGCGCCCTGTCTGCGTTGCCTTGGGATAAAGTTTTCAAATTGAACAGGGGAGAGCGGGAAGGCACTGGGTCAAGCATACCGAACCTAGTTTACTACGAGTCGAGGCTATTGTCAAGTGAAATTATTAACCGCTGAGTGGCCTCGACTCCGGCCGGGAAAAGTGTTATGCTCCGCCACTATCCGGGATTCATTTCTCTGCGCCTGAACCCGCTGGGCGCACCCAAGTTTCGGCGGTGCGGTTTCAACTGCGGCTTCCACGAAGTGCGCATCTGAAGAGGAGGAACATCCGATGGCTCAATTCTGCACAAAATGCGGCGCCCCTTTGGGGGAAGGGTTGAAATTTTGCACGGGTTGTGGGGCAACTGTCGGTGGGCCTCCTGCGCCCGCTGCCTCGGCGCCCGCGGCGCCAGCTCCGGTCGTGGCGGCGCCCAGGCCAGCTCCGGTCGCGCCAGCGGCGGTGGCCCCGGCGGCAAAGTCGGGCAGCCCGGTAGTGAAAATCGTTCTGATCGTGTTGGCGGTGCTGATGTTCCTCGGTCTATTGAGCGCCGGGGCGTGCGTATACTTCTTGTATCGCACCAAACAGAAGGTGAGCCAGTTTGAGAAGCAAGTTCAGACCACCTTCCCCACGCCGACGGGAACGCGGGAAGTACGCACCCAGCCGGTCGCCCCTGCTGCTCCCACCGCGCCGGCCGGTCCTGTCGTCGACACCGGTGTTGCCATCTATCCCGGCGCCACCCCCTGGGGGGGCGGAACCCTAGTGGCCGGGCCCACGACCTCCATGAAATCGCAGCAGTACACCACGAGCGATTCGGTGGATCAGGTTATGGCATTTTACAAGGACAAACTGGGATCAACCGCCATGGTGACGCAAAGCGGCGGACAAGTGGTGGTGCAAACCTTGGGGGCCAATGGAGGAATTACCGTCGGCATCACGTCCGATGCCGGCTTGGGGAAAACCAAGATCACCATTACCAGCATCGGCAAGTAATTTGATACCCACGCCGGACGCCGAAAACCTTTTCGGCCGGGCCAAACCCCCGCGCGCAGGGCGCATCTCACTAATCGAGTGAGCTTAAGCAGGAAGGCGTTTGCGCCACCGCCGCAGGTGCGGGGGTGTATGGACCGCGAGGAAAAAATGAGGCACTCTTCCAGGTTGACCGTTCTTATCGTTCTTTCCCTTACCCTTTCGAGCGCCCCGCTGGTGGGGGGGCAGGCGACCAAGCCCGCCCCGGCGCCTGCCGCACCCGCGGCCAGCAGCAACCCGTCGGTCATGCTCCTGAAGCAGGGGCACACTGACAGCGTGCGCGCCAAGGCCGCGGAAGATTTGGGAAAGCAGGGTGATATCACCACCATTCCCGCGCTGGGAGCGGCGTTGAGCGATCCAAGCTCCAAGGTGCGTCGCGAAGTGGTGTTGGCGCTGGCGCAATTCCATCAGCCGGAGGTTTTTCCGCCCCTCGAGAAGGCTACCAACGACCCGGACAACGGCGTGCGGCTCCTGGCCCTGCAATCGCTAGTGGGGCACTACTCGGGCGCTCAACCGAATACCGGCTTGACGGGATTTATGAAGAAGAATTGGGAGCGCGCCACCAGTCATTTCCAGCCGGACGATACCAGAATCGACCCCGGAATCGCCGTCGACCCCACGGTCATCACCACGCTGATCGCGGCGATGCGGGACACCCGCTCGAACGAGGCTTCGCGCGAAGCCGCCAAGGGGCTGGGAATCCTCTCGGCGACGGCGGCGGCCCCGGATTTGGTGAACGCCGCGCACTCTTCCGATCCGGACCTGGCCCGCGAGGCGCTTAATGCTCTCGCCAAAATCAAGGACCGGGACGCCGGTCCGAAGCTCGTTGACCTGCTGGGCTCGCCCAACAAGGATATTCTTCGCGATGCCTGTGTCACCGTCGGCATCCTGCTGGCGAAACAAGCTCTGCCCAAGTTGCAGTCGATCTACCAGAATGACTCGGATGAAAAGGACAAGGTAGCCGCGATGCAGGGCCTGGCTTATCTGGGCGATAAAGTTTCCGTGCCGCTGTTTATCAAAGCGTTGTGGAGTGACGACAAGGGCATTCGCCAGGGGGCGGGGGAGGGATTGGCGCGCGCCGCGGATCCCCAAAGCCGGGGCGAGTTGGAGAAAGCCCTGAGCGCGGAAAAAGACGCCACCGCTAAACTGGCCATTGAATTCGCCCTCACCGCTTTGGGCAAGGAGGATGCCCTGAGCGACGTGGTCAGCGAGCTGGGGTCCAAAATCCGGGGTGATGTGGCGCGCGCTTACCTGACCGAACTCTCCCGCAACCCGGCCTTCCTCCCCAAGCTCTACCCGTATTTGCAGAGTCCGGACAATGGCATACGGAAACGCATGTGCGAGGTGCTGATGTATAGCGGAGATCAGGGCAGCCTGCAACAACTCGACCGGCTGCAACACGATCCTGACGGCGACGTGGCGGCAGCCGCGCTGCGCGCCAAGCGCGCCATCCGTGCCCGTATGGACGCGGCGGCGCCCGCCGCGAAATCCTGAAAACGCATCTCCCGAGCGTGCCTCCCGGCTGAGGCGCGCCGGGCAAACCGTGCCCGACCGGATTCAATTTGCTTATTCATAATTAGATAACTTTCTTGGCCGAGTAGGACGCATCTTTATAAGACTGCGCCCGCTCTGGCGTCGCATCCTGGCACCTGTGGTAGAATAAGGCCTCCACATCAAACGAAGAGGTTGCCCTGAAATCAGGAATGTCATCCTCCATGACGCAAAAGACCGACGAACTCAAACCGCGCAAGGTGGAACTGAAGCTGGCGCACAGCCCGGACTCCGACGATGCTTTCATGTTCTACGCGCTGGCCACCAAGAAGCTGCCGACCCCTAACCTGGCGTTCAAGCACGTACTCGAAGATATTGAGACGCTGAATCAGAAGGCGTTGCAGGGGGTGTACGACGTCACCGCCGCTTCGTTTCACGCCTACTCTTATCTGGCGGACCGTTACCTTCTGCTGCCGTCAGGCGCGAGTTTCGGCGAGCGCTACGGGCCCATCGTGGTGGCGCGCTCCAACCCCGGCGCGAATGGCTTGCGGGGCAAGCGCATTGCCGTGCCGGGAAAGATGACCACTGCCTACCTGGTGCTGCAACTTTACGAACGCGAATTTGAGCCCGTCTTCACGCCTTTCGACCGGATTCTGGAAACGGTAAGCCGGGGCGGGGCAGACGCCGGCGTGGTGATTCACGAAGGCCAGTTGACTTACGCCGAGGCGGGCTTGAAAAAGATCGTGGATTTGGGTGAGTGGTGGCATCGTGAAACCGCTCTGCCCCTGCCCCTGGGTGGCAACCTCATCCGGCGATCACTCGACCGCCGCACGGTGCGCGCGGCAGCGAAATTGCTGAAGGCGAGCATCCAGTATGCGCTCGACCATCGCGAGGAAGCCCTGGAATACGCCACGCAATTCGGGCGCGGTGTCGATTCTCACACCGCGGACCGCTTCGTCGCCATGTACGTCAACGATTGGACTCTGGATTACGGTGAGCGCGGCCGCCAGGCGGTGCAGACGCTGCTCGATCGCGGGTACGAAAAAGGTGTGCTGCCCAAGCAAGTGCAGGCAGAATTCGTCGAGTTGTAGACAGCAGTTTAAAGTGTAAAGGTTAAAGTTTAAAGGGTAAAGCTCGGAGGCTGTATTCTTACCTCTTAGACCCTCCCCCTCACACTTTAAACTTTACCCTTTAGTAGTACTACGTTAAGTTATTGACCTCCCGCAGGAGAGGTGGTAAGCTCCGGTCCATGACCGAGAGCGAAATCGAGAAATGCCGAAAGCGCTTGGAACAATTCTTGGCCGACCTGCTGGAGCCGCT
>JBEKNU010000394.1:0-5529 GCA_049522495.1 Terriglobia bacterium | reverse complement strand
CCGAACGCGCCGGCAGAACCTTGGACGGCCTCACGCCTCAGTTGCGCAAGGCCGTTTATAAACAGGTGAAGCTCTTGGAGCAGAACCTCCGCCACCCGTCGCTCCGCGCGAAGAAATACGACGAATCACGGAACATCTGGCAGGCCCGCGTGAACAAGGATTGGCGCTTTTATTTCCTTATCCGCGACGATGTCTACTACATCATCGACATTATCCCTCACCCCAAGTAATCCCGACGCGGAAAAGGCGTGTCAGGCACCCTTTATCTTTGTACTTCACCCTTTTGACTGGCCGCCCAGCTTAGCTAGCGCAGCCAATTCTCATGCGCAAGGTCGCGAACGCGGGTGAATCCCTTTTCGTTGTCGGTCACGATCGTAAGACCAAGCGCCAGCGCGTGAGCCGCGATCAGCATGTCATGGGCGCCAATGGGCGTGCCCACCTGCTCCAGACCGGTGCGTAAGGATGCATAGAGGGCGGGTGCCGGGGGCTCAAAGGGCAGAACGTCAAGGACACTGAGCACCGCTTCAAGCTGCTCCCGCGCGCGGAACCTTTCTTGGCGGCTCCGTAACGCAATTCCGCGGCAACAATGATGCTGGTGCAGGGAGAAAAACGGGTCCTGGATCCGTTTCACTACCTCGGGAGTTTACCATGCCGCGCGGCAATTCATCTCCGCCGCGGCTGGTTGGGCGGAAGCGACAATGACTTGCGGCCTTTTCACGAAGCTTGCAAATCGCTCAGAGATTAGCTAAGATTACTTAGCTAACAGGAGTCGCTATGTGCTCAGTGAAGGTACACGAAGCCAAGACCAACCTCTCGAAGTTAATCGCGCGAGCTCAGCGCGGCGAGGAGGTGGTGATTTCCCGCGGCAAGACCCCGGTGGTTCGTCTGGTGCCCATCGGAGTGGCGCAAGGCCGACGGCAGCCAGGCGTGCTGCGCGGAAAGCTTCGCGTCGGTCCGGAATTCTTTGCGCCGCTTCCGCCCGCGGAACTCGCTGCCTGGGAGTAAAAGCGGTGCGCCTGCTCCTCGACACCCATGCATTACTCTGGTGGCTTAGTGATGATCCTGCCCTCTCGCCCGCCGCGCGCAAGGCCATGGCGGCCACCTCGAATGTGGTTCTGGTGAGCGCGGCCTCGGCGTGGGAAATCTCGACGAAAGTAACACTCGGACGCTTGCCGGGAGCTGAGGAATTGGCCGCGGACTTCCAAGGTTTCATAAGCCGCGAAGGGTTTTCGACCCTGGATATTACCGTCAACCACGGCATTCGCGCCGGCCTCCTCCCCGGACCTCACAAAGACCCCTTTGACCGCATGTTGATTGCCCAGGCCCAGGCAGAAAACCTCCCCATCGCCACCAATGAGCGGATCTTTGAAGCCTACGGTGTTCGCCGCGTCTGGTGATTACTGATACCCCCAAGGGGGGAGACGGGGAGGAATCCGGGACAGGCACGATATTTCCAGTTTATTCTCGGGCATTTTGAACCTTCCGCCGTCATTTCGCTTGACCTCCCACGTTGCCAGGCGTATGAGTCCCCTGCTGAAAATGGAAGGCCGGGGGACGGTGTTGCGCCTTCGGTGTTTGACACCCTTCTGAAGAGGAGGTGTATACGGCATCTGAATCAAGCAGGTGCGAGATGCCCAAGAGGCGCGGCTGGGCCGTTCTGAGCATCACGCTGGGGATACTGTGCCTGGTGGGGGTAGTGTGGTTCTTCCTCTCGCCGTGCCATGCGGGTTGGTTGGTAATCACCCTGCCCTTGAGCCTGTTGGGCGCGGGGATCGGGCATTTGAGCCGCTTCAAGAGCGGTTATCGCACGGGTTGCGTGGTAGCGATTCTGGCGCTCATAGTCTTCGTGTTGCGGCCGACCTATCAGTGCAGCGAGGGTGTGGTGGCCCCCCAAGCTGCCGCTATCGGCTCGCTCCGAACTCTCAACACCGCCGAGCTTACCTACGCGGAGACATATCCCCATGGCTTCAGCCCATCGCTCAATTCCCTCCGCGCGGACCCGCATGCGAAAAATCCTACGGAATCGGCCGCAGGGCTGATCGACGACCTTCTGGCGAGCGGGGAGAAGTTGCATTACCGGTTTGTTTACTCTCCGGGTGCCCGCGACGAGAAGGGACGGATCAATTCCTACACGATCTTGGCGAACCCAACTCAAGCCGGCGAGGCCTATTACTTCACCGACCAGACGGGGGTGATTCGCCAAAACAGCTCTCGCCCGGCTTCGGCCACGGACCCGCCAATCGCCGGTTAAACGCACCGAATTCACTTCGTCGAAGTGAGCAAGGGCAGAAGCGTGGGGGCTAGGCCGTTGAGACCCCTCGGCTCTGCCGGGGAGGCAGCAGCAGGTAGCAGGGTTAGGCGTAGTTTGCCTTACCCTGCGGCTCTTCGAAATGATGACAGATTCGAGACTCAAGATTGTTTTTGCAATTTTTCGCTTGCCTCTTCGCCTTCTATTCGCCTCACTTGAGCTGATGCCGGGAGTGGCAGGGATTGTTGGGGAGTGGTGGAATATCCACAATGGTTTCCGCCCGATAGGCCCCCTTCCTGGAAATTCACCAAGAAAAATTCAGAATGTACCACTCCCGGGTTTCAGTAATCCTTGACCCAACGCGCGTAATTTGTTACAAAGATAATTCCAACTCAGGGCGTAAATCCAAAACTTAGGGGGGCGCAATGGCTTCAAACCGTGGGTTAGCTTACATGGGGCCGGGGAAGGTGGAGGTGCAGTCCATCGACTTCCCCAAGCTCGAACTCGGATCGCGCAAGTGCCAACACGGCGTGATTCTGAAGATTGTGACGACGAACATTTGCGGGAGCGACCAGCACATGGTGCGCGGCCGCACCACCGCTCCGCACGGCCTGGTGCTCGGCCACGAAATCACCGGCGAGATCATCGAGGCGGGGCGCGACGTGGAGTTTCTCAAGGTCGGCGATCTGGTTTCCGTTCCCTTCAACATCGCCTGCGGGCGCTGTCGAAACTGCAAAGAGGGCAAGACCGGAATTTGCCTGAACGTCAATCCGGCGCGGCCGGGAGCGGCGTACGGCTATGTGGATATGGGCGGATGGGTGGGCGGCCAGGCGGAGTATGTCATGGTCCCCTACGCGGATTTCAATCTGCTCAAACTGCCCAAAGACCGGGCGCTGGCCAAAATCAAGGACATCACCTTGCTCTCCGATATCTTCCCCACGGGATACCACGGCGCGGTGACGGCCGGTGTGGGTCCGGGTTCCATCGTTTATGTGGCGGGGGGAGGACCGGTGGGACTGGCCTGCGCGGCCGCCTGCCATTTGCTGGGCGCCGCCTGCGTCATCGTGGGCGACCTGATTCCGGAACGCCTGGCGCAAGCCCGCAGCTTCGGTTGCGAAACCGTCGACCTGCGGAAAGACGCTTCCCTCGGCGAGCAGATTGAATCCATCGTCAGAGAACCGGAAGTGGATTGCGCGGTGGATTGCGTGGGCTTTGAAGCGCGCGGCCACGGCAAGGATAGCGCGGTCGAGCGCCCGGCAACGGTGCTCAATTCCCTGATGACGGTGGTGCGCGCCGGCGGCGGAATGGGTATCCCCGGCCTGTACGTCACGGATGATCCAGGCGGCGTGGATGCTAACGCCAAGACCGGGAACCTCAGCATCCGCATCGGCCTGGGCTGGGCCAAGTCACTGCACTTCATGACCGGCCAATGCCCGGTAATGAAGTACAACCGCCAGCTTCTCCAGGCCATCTTGTATGACAAGATCCAGATCGCCAAGGCGGTGAACGCTACGGTGATTTCACTCGATGAAGGTCCGCAAGGCTATAAGGACTTCGATAAAGGCGCGGCCAAGAAGTTCATCATCGATCCGCACCACATGGTAAAAGCAGCGTAGCAAGAGACATCGGGATTCGGATTCGGCGGTAACGGCGGTCTCCGGTCGACGGATTGTAGCGGCGGTCTCTGACCGCCGTCGTCGATCGGAGATCGACGCAACATCACTGCACGGGCGCGGATGCCTCCGGAGGGGGTTCGGCCAAAGGTGTGGTGTGGCGATGCACGATCAGCCAGCGGCCCTGGTGGCGCAGAAAGATGTTCGTGGCCTCCACCAGCGCCGAGGAAAAGTCTTTCTGGTAGGCAGTCGTCACATTTTCCAGGCAGGATATCCAGGCGACGTCCCCTGCCACGTGCACCAGAGGCCGGCTGATTGAAACCATCATCTGTTCGGTGGAACGGAAGATCTCCTCCCAGCTTCCCCGCACTTCATCCCATCCCATCAGCAAATCCCACCCCGGGTGCAGACACTTCACCCAATCGGCATGCAACCACACTTGCGCCATCAGGGACAGGTTGAGAGTGTGCAGCGCGGCATAGAACGTCCGGTTGGCAGTCAAAACCTCTTCTTCATCAGTCAGAAGTTTCGGGGATACAGCCATCAACGGGCTCGCTTTCTGAGGGGCAGGTCTTTGGATGCCAAAAGGAGTTTTCAGTATTGACTCATCAGTTTTCAGTTAATACCAAAGCTACGTTTTATCCGGTTCTGACTGACGACTGACAACTGGCGACTGACACCTAAGATGGCGCGTCTTGGCGCGCCTCAAATCGTCGCAGCACGCGGGGCAAGGTGCATGCCACCAAGGCGACCTTGGCGACATCCGCAATCAGGAACGGATAAAAGCCCAACAGCCATGCTTGCGCAAAAGGAACCTGGAACAGCAGGCGTAACCAGGTGGACCCCGCCAGGAGAATCAGCACGTCGGCAGAAACCAGGGCCCCCGCCAGCTTCCAGGCGGAACGCGCCACGCCTTGCTCCACCAAGTATCCCACCAGCGCGGCGGCCACCGGAAAGCACAGTAAAAAGCCGCCGGACGGGCCCACCAGGTGCAAGGCTGAGCCTGCTCCATCGGCAAACACCGGCAATCCGGCAGCGCCCTCGGCAAGGTACACAACCTGGCTCAGAAAGCCGCGCCGCCACCCCAGCACCGCCCCGCTCAAAAGCACGGCAAAGGTTTGGCCGGTGATGGGCACAGGCGAAAACGGCAAGTGGATGCTGATCTGCGCGCAGGCCGCCGTCACCAGGCTGAAGGCGATCACCCAAGCCGCGTCCGTGGCAAGACTTCGAGCGCCGGGAACCCGGTCGATCAGAACATCCGTCGAGACACGCGTCATCATGCTCCTTAGAGATTTCGTTGTCGTTCACCCCTGGGATTGCCCTGCTTAGAACCGGGAGAATTATAACTTAGCTGGCGTTTTTTTCGTAGGTAGCAAACAAAACCAGGGCAGAGCGGATTTGGAGCCATGCGAATGACCTAGCGTGAGCACGGAGGGTCAAAAACCCGCAGAGGAGCGCGAAAAACGCGTAACTCCACAGCTTGTATCTGCGCTGCTGTCTACGGACAACGGACGACTTTCATCCTGCCGGAAATCATCAAATCAGAGACTAAGAGCTTATCCGTAAATAAGTATTGAACTCAAGGAGGGTTTAAGGCAAAATAGTGGCCCAAGATGCCACAGATAAAATCTTGGGAAGTCTCTGATGAGTTTTGGGCGAAGGTTGAGC
>JBEKNU010000393.1:0-5604 GCA_049522495.1 Terriglobia bacterium | reverse complement strand
GTTGGGCCCGACATTGGGCCGAAGGCTCTTCGGCCCTACAAATGACGGATCGGCGTCTGGTATCACGTAGCCGCTATTCCACAAAATGTGCTCGCCCTTTGGGCCCAGAATCCAAAGAATTCCGTGCAAATGATTGGGCATCACTGTGAAGGTATCGAGTTCAATTTGCGGTCTGATACGGACGGTGTCGAGCCATTGATCCCGCACAATCCTGCCGCAATCGTTTTCGCGCATCTGGTCACCCACCACTTGACCGAAAATGCATTGCTTGCCGAACGCGCAGATCGTAACAAAATATGCACCGGGCAGAGAATAGTCATGATGAGTAAAGCGAATCGAACGGCGATGATGGATTTTCGCGTCGTATTTCATCGGCGGGACCGAATCGCACTCGGGCGTCCGTAGGGCCGAGCAGCGCTCGGCCAAATGTAGGGCCGAAGTGCCTTCGGCCCGGGCCGAGCGCTGCTCGGCCCTACGTTGGTCTACGTTGGTCTACGTTAGTCGCGCTCTCCATTCCGAATCATCCTTGAGGATTTTCAGCGAATCGCCGAGGAGGCCGCGGGTGCTTGTCTTCCAGGTAGAGCTGGCGCGGAGAAGCTTTGAAGAACATCCGTGCTCCTGTCGCGCGGAGTGTACACGCCTGTAACTACATTTTCAAGTATCGTTCTAAGATACTGTCGTTCTAAGATACTATCAATGGGAGCTACCGGAAAAGGGAGCCGCCTCGTCGGATTGGAGGGGGCAACATCAAACCCGGGCGAAATGCTTGCGGGCCGGGCTTTCCAGCCAATCCACCCCTGCCCCGCGCTTTTCGCGCCCGCTTCAGCAAAACTCTGGCGAATGGCAGAATTTTGCGCTTGGCAAGGTTTACCCTGGCCCGTCTGGGGGCGTGCCAACAAAGAGAGGCCAGAGTGCCGGCCGGTCAGGCTAAGTCTATGAAAACAATACGGAATAATCCAAAGGTGAGGACGGTGCTCTCAGGCTATGTCAATGAAAATAAACCTCTTACAAGTTATTTAAACCCCATTTATGGCTTGTAATGGGATGTATTGTATTGGGCAGTGGTAGGCAGCATTGGGGATTTGCGGATTATCCACAATGGGGTAGGGGCTGGGTGCCAGGTATTAGTGCTGGAAAAAATCTCCGGAATTCAGTCCCGAGTCCCAAGCTCCGAATCCGGCGCACGGGTTTGGGTTTCTATCTTCCGGCGGAGGGGATTACCAGGGTAACGTCGCGATCCAGGCGCATCCCCACCAGCGAGCCCGCCCCGAGGGAGGCCTGTTTACCCCTAGGGAGGAAGAGCGCCGTCATGATGCCCACGGATGCCAGGCCGATTGCCGTCCCGATGCCGCCCACCGCGCCTATGGCTGCGGGAGCCACGACCATCAAAGCCTGCTCCTTGCGATTGGGACCTTTGCCTTTCAGTTCCCCTTCCGGCCCGACGTTCGGGTCGCTGCCGCTTTCGCTGGAGAACACTTCGGTCAACGAACCTACGATCGCCACCTTTTGGCCGTTGGGAAGTTCCACGGTGTCGAAAACAATGGTGAGCAATCCGCCCTTGCCGCGGCGCTGCGCGGCCCGGGACTCGCCGACGTGGCCATCAATGCGCACGCCCTTGGGGAGCACGTCGCGGTCCTCCACAGCCACGGGGTCAATCAGCGTGCACATGATTCGGTCGCCCACCTTGGACGTGCTGGAATTAAGGGTGGTGTGCAACTGGAGCTTGAATTCCGTGCCTTCCGGAACCGTGATTTCGTCGACGGCGGGATTCTGATCCTGCGCAAAGAGGGGCGCCATCGTGCTGCCGATGAGCGAGCAGGCTGTCAGTAGTGCGAGGATTTTTGCCTTCATTCCTGTTTCCCCCAAGCGTTGTTCGACCCGATAGACCGGAGGGCTGCTGCCGAATCCATCATTTCACCATCAATAGGCCTACGCAGTCAAAGATAAAATCTGCTCTGGGCCCAAAGAGCTTGTTGAGTGTGATGCCGATTTCGCCTTAGAGTTTGGATGGCCTGATCCGAAGATTTTTGCTTTGATGGCGAAAGAGCCCCTACCCAGAATCGAGGTGAGCACAGGGTACCAGACCATTCAGGGCGGGTCCGCGCCGGGATCAACCCGACAAAATGTTTGCGTATCATAACAACCGCCGCGGGCAGCCGTTCCCGGCGGCAGAGCCAACAGCCGTCATAGCTGATTCACTCGCGGGTTTCAGCGTGGTGGCGGACGTCCACGCCTTCGACCAGGAAGAGAACATCCTCGGCAATATTGGTGGCGTGGTCGGCAAGGCGTTCGAGGTTGCGCGCCACAAACATGAGGTTGATTCCCTGGCGAACCGTCTTGGGGTCGCGTTCCATAAAGCCAATCAGTTCCTCGTAAACCATGCCACACAGCTCGTCGACGGCGTCGTCAGAAACCAGCACGGTGCGCGCAAGCTCCGCGTCGCGCTTGACAAAGGCATCCAGGCTCTTGCGAATCATTGCCTGCACGCGGCTGGCCATGGCCGGGATATCCACGAGGGGCTTCATCAGGGGCTCGTTCATCAAGGAAAGTGACCGCTCGACGATATTGACCGCCAAATCGCCCATCCGTTCGAGGTCGTTATTGATCTTAATGGCGGCGGTCAGAAGGCGCAGGTCGGTGGCCATGGGCTGCTGGAGAGCCAGAAGGCGGACGGCGAGGTCGTCGATCTCGATCTCCATGCGGTTGATTTCCGCCTCGTTCTGGATCACCTTCTGCGCCTGCTGGGGATCTTTATCCGAGAGGGACAGAACGCTGCGGTAAACGGAGTCCTCCACCAACGCGCTCATCTCGAGCAGGCGGCTTCGCAAGTAATCCAATTCCTCAACAAAGTGGCGCAATGGTGAATCCCCCAGAATCCAGGAGTCAGGAGTCAGAAGTCAGAATAAAGCGGACTGCCTCCTGACTACTGGCTCCTGACTCCTTACTCCTCATTATTATCCAAATCTGCCCGTAATGTAATCTTCCGTCTCTTTGCGCGCGGGGGTCTTGAAGATGACCGCCGTCTTGTTGAACTCAATCAAGCGACCCATCAGGAAGAAGCCGGTGTAATCGGCCACGCGCGCCGCCTGCTGCATATTATGGGTCACAATAACCATGGTGCAGATGTCCTTGAGGTTGAAGAGCAACTCTTCGATTTTCGCCGTGGCAATCGGATCCAGGGCCGAGCACGGCTCATCGAGCAGCAGGACTTCCGGCTCCACCGCCAAAGCGCGAGCGATGCACAACCGTTGTTGCTGCCCACCCGAAAGCGCATAAGCGGACTTATGAAGTTGGTCTTTAACCTCTTCCCAGAGCGCGGCCCGCTTCAGGCTTTTCTCCACGGCTGCAGTCAGAGTGCCTTGGCCGCCCAGGCCATTAATGCGTAGTCCGTATGCGATATTGTCGAAAATGGACTTGGGGAACGGGTTGGGCTTTTGGAACACCATCCCCACCCTTCGCCGCAGGTTCACCACGTCCAGCGAAAAGATGTCCTCGCCATCCAGCAGCACTTCACCCTCGGGTCGCGCGTGCGGCACCGTCTCATACATACGGTTGAGAATCCGCAGGAAGGTTGTTTTGCCGCAGCCGGAAGGGCCGATGAGCGCGGTAATGCGCCCGGTGGGAACCTGCAAGCCAATGGAGTGCAGCGCCTGCTTTCCCCCATAGTAGAAGTCCAAGCCGGCCGCGCGCATCTTGATGTCGGCCGGCCAGGCAGTTTCAGCTCCTGCCGCCCGCTCGGTGGGGCGGGATTCTTCAGACGTCTTCATAAGCATAGTCGGAACACTCGATGCAGAAGTCACGGCTCAACCCTTTTGTTAGGGCACGCCAGGGCGGGCCCCTAAGCTCGACGAAAAGATATTCCCCGGGAAACGACGAACCGGGCCCCAATATTGGCGACCAAGACCAAAGCCAAGAGAACCAGCCCCGCTGCCCAGGCCTGCCGATGCCAATCGTCGTAAGGACCGAGCGCGTAGGTATAAATCATCACCGGCAAGGAGGCGATGGGTTGATTCCAGCCCGGACTCCAGAATCGATTGCTCAACGCGGTGAAAAGCAGGGGAGCGGTTTCGCCAGCCACGCGTGCCAGCGTCAGCATGATGCCGGTTACGATTCCCCGTATCGCCGCCGGCACCACCACCGTCGCCACGGTCTTCCACTTGCTCGCCCCCAATGCCAGGGCGCCTTCCCGCAGCATGACCGGCACCGCGCGCAGAGACTCCTCCGTGGTGCGCACGCCGATGGGGATCATCATCACTCCCAGCGCCAAGCCGCCCGCGAAGGCGGAGAAGTGCCGCATGGGAATCACGATGATCGTGTAAGCGAAGATTCCCATCACAATCGACGGCACGCCGTTGAGCAAATCCGTGGTGTAGCGCACAATGAATGAAAAAGTCCTGCCGCCGAATTCCGCCAGGTATACTCCCCCCAGCAAGCCAAAAGGGATGCCCACCAGGGAAGCCAGCAGCAAAAGCTTGCCGCTGCCCACAATGGCATTGGCCATCCCCCCGCCCGTCTCGCCCACAGGGGCCGGGAGTTTGGTAAAGAACGCCCAGTTCAGCGACTTGCCTCCATACCACAGCAGATAACCCAGAATGAAGAAGAGGACGGAAACCGTGAACAGCGCGCAGAGGCCGGTAAGGCTGAGCATGACTACGTTTACGGATTTTCGCCAGCGGGTGCGGAAACTCATCCTTGTGACGCTCCCTTTTGCGTGGTGGCAATAATCACCAGGCGCGCCAGACCGTTGATGAGGATGGTCAGCAGGAAGAGGACAAGGCCCAGCTCGATCAGGGCTTGCAGGTACAAATCACCGGTGGCTTCCGTGAACTCGTTGGCGATGACGGCGGCAATCGAATAGGCCGGGGCAAACAGCGAGGCGTTGATCTTGGGATCGTTGCCGATCACCATGGTCACCGCCATGGTTTCCCCCAGGGCGCGCGCCAAAGCCAGGAAAACCGAAGCCATGATTCCCACCCGCGCGAAAGGCACCACGACTTGCCAAGTGGATTCCCACTTGGTGGCGCCCAGCCCCAGCGCCGCCTCGCGTTGCTCCACCGGCACCGCCAGCAACACTTCCCGCGAGACGGAGATGATGAAGGGAACAATCATAATGGCCAGCACCACTCCGCCCGCCAACATGCTGACACCGTAAATAGGCCCCTTGAAGAGCGGGAGAAAGCCCAAAGTGTGCTTGAGAAACGGCATCACCACGGCGCGCAACACCGGAACCAGGATGAAGATTCCCACCAGGCCGTAAATAACGCTGGGAATCGCTGCCAGGAGCTCAATGACAAAGGTCAGGTAGTTGGAAATCCGCGTGGGGGCGAGCTCGGAAAGGAAGATGGCGGCCCCTACCCCCAGCGGCACGGCCACCAGAAGTGCCAAAGCCGAGGTAACTACCGTGCCATAAATGAACGGCAAAGCGCCGAAATCCCCGCTCACGGGATCCCAAATCTTCCCCGTGAAAAACTCCAGCCCAAATTTGTGGCGGGGCAGAGCGGAATTGACGTAGAGCTGGTAAACCACCATCACCGTCACCACAATAATACTGGCCGCCGCCAGCAAGGTGATCAGGTGGGCGACCTCATCCCCGTTCCGCAATTG
>JBEKNU010000392.1:0-5694 GCA_049522495.1 Terriglobia bacterium | reverse complement strand
TCCAGCAACGCCAAAGCTCGCTTGCGCCGGTCTTCCAATAAATCGCCACTCCCCTTTAGTCTGGCCATAGGTGCTCTGCTCCTGAGCACCCATTATTGCATTCTTTATGCAGATGTCAATAGGTCCCAAATCCTCGATCCTTGGTTCCAGGGGCCTGGGACAAGCTATCAACAATCGACTCGCAATCTTTGGCCCATTCGCTCCTACTGACAACTGAAAACTAAAAGCTTATTTCCCGCTATCCCACCTTGTACTTCCGGATCTCTTCGGCGCTCACCTCGCTACTCATGCCGGGTTCTTCGGGCGCGGGGACTTCGCCGTCAATGATCTTTGCCGGGCCGCCGGATTCCATATAGATGGCATTGGGCATGGCGAGGAGCATATTGAGGTTGGTTGCGCCGCCTCCGTGGCTGGCCACCTCGACTCCGTAAGCGTCGGCGATGGCGGCAATTTCCATCCATTCCGAAACCCCGCCGGCACGGCGATGGTCCGGCTGCACAATATCGGCACCCCGCTTCGCGATGAGTTCGGCGAAGGCATATTTCGTGTTGAGGTTCTCGCCGGTGGCAATGCGCATGTCCAACGCCTGGGCCAGCAGGGCGAAGCCTTCCATGTCCTGCGGCGGCAGGGGTTCCTCGAGCCAGAAGCAACCCATCTCCTGGTACACCCTCCCGCGGCGCAGCGCTTCCTTACGATCGAATACCTGGTTCGCATCCACCATCAATCGCCGGTCCTTGCCGATGGTGTCAAGCGCCAGGCGGATCCGTCGGACATCGTCGTCGAGGGAATACTTCCCTACTTTGATTTTTACGGCCTTATAGCCCTGTTCGAGTGCGTCGGTGAGCTGGCGCTTGAAATGGGAGAGGTCCCCGTCGTTATCGTAGTACCAGCCGCACATCGAATAGACCGGCATCCGGTCGCGGTAGGCTCCCAGCATTTTGTAGACGGGCAGGCCCGCGTTCTTGCCCAAAATATCCCAGAGGGCGATGTCCGTGGCTGCCAAGGCAAACTGCCCCACCCCGGTCACTCCCTCGTAGTTCAGCGCCTTCCAAAGCTCGGCGCGGATGCCACGAGGAAATGCCGGATCCTTTCCCATGATCACGGGCTTGACCTGGTATTCGAGGAGGGTCTGGACCACGCGCGCCCCTTCGCCGGCGTTGCCGAACGTACTGCTGGCCCACCCTGTGATGCCCGCGTCGGTGCGAATACGCAGGACCACGGAGCCCTTGTCCACGTTCAAGGTTTGAAGCGCATCATAAATTGGCGGACCGGGAGGCGGTTTCAGCAGGTCCGTTTCCAGCCCCGTGATCTTCATCTGCTTCTGCTGCGCCGCCGCCACGGACCACGCTGCTCCCATGGCTGGCACGCTCACCGCCGAGCGAAGAAGTTGTCTCCTGTTCATCCGAAGCATGATCCTTGTCCTTCCCGGCACGCGGAGCGATGAACCGAATTCATCACGCGCCGGCGCGGATGTTTACCCAGACGTGGACATGCGGTGCGCCTCGGAAATACCACACCATCGTCGGGCTCTCCAGTTGCCACACATCCCACACGCCGTCGTTGCCAATGTCCAGGTTCTTATAGAACGACATGGCGAGTGAATTCACGCCCCCGTTCGCCGTGATGTCCTGCATGGCGCGGTCGCGGTCATCTTTACGGAAGGGCAGGAGGAGGTCATGCAGCACCTGCGTCACTAATTCGCGCTGATCGGGAGTCATTTCCGAAACGGGCAGGCCCGCCAGCGGCTCACCGGATTTCTTGAGATCGACGGTGCTCGTGCCCTTTTCCTCGCGGGGGTCACCCAGCAGCGCGATCTGGCGTTGCTTGCCGTCCAGGGCGTGAAAGACCTCGTTGGCCCTCTTCGCCTGATACCAATAAACATTCTTGGGGTGATCGGGCTTCTCATTGAAACTCTGCGAGGCGTGGCCGTAAAAGATCGGTCCGCCGAACGCCGCTCCCGCCACCGTATCGCCATCGCAGCGCACCGTGCAGTGGCGGCCGGTCAACACAAACTCGAAACCGCCCTTGCCGGGTTCCCCGAAGAGCGCCACCGAGTATTTCTCCAGGCCGCCGCCGTCTTCGTCGATGTGATAAAAGACCTTATCCACGAATTCTGGATTGTGCAGGTCGCGGAAGATTTCCCTGATCAGGGCTTGCTGATCGGGGGAAAACGTCTCGGCGATGGTCACGGGAGTAATCCGCCAGTTGTTGTCCACCTTCGCTTGCAGCGGGTGGCCGAAGGGAAAAGCCACCTGCTGCCGCTGCGCCGGGGTAAGACCCTTGTAGAGCGTGCCCACCAGGGTTTCAGAAGTTTCGACGGGCGCGGTCGAGCCGGGGGCCGCTGAAGCGCTCGAAAGTCGCGGCGCGGCAATCGTCGTGGCCAAAGTGGCGCCGCCCGCCGCCACGGTTTTGAGAAAATCTCGCCGGCCGATACTGCCGCAATCGGGACATCGCATAGTTTCCTCCTTGGGCACCCTGAGTAGGTCCTTTATCTCACTCCTTTTCTCTGAAAGCAAGCGGGGAGCCCGGAGGAGGGCCATGGATACGGGATACGGGGCTGGAGACAAGGAGCCAGGAGTCAGCAGACAGGAGGCAGGCGCTAAATCCTAAATCCTCGATCCTGGATCCCGGCTTTCTACTATTGACTTTCAACTTTCGACTCTTTAATTCCTACTGACGACTGAAAACTCATTTTCAGCGCTTGCCGCTGGGGCGTCGGGCATGAGAAAAGCCCGAATGCAGTACTGGTCGTCGCGGCGACCCTGTTGGGGCTTGCGGATAGCGCTATTTCGCGTGGCGAGTCAAAGTCTTGGCCGACAGGATCCAGTGGTCGGGATCGAGCTCGACCTTGGTGGGGCGTTCCCTGATTTTGATTCTCACCGGTGATTGCGGTCCGCGCGCATATATCACACCTCGTGCTTGGCGGCCTTTCCCCATTTCGATGAGGAGCGGCAGAGGCATGAACCAATCATTGGGCACATCGTCCTGGGAGAGTGTGCCTTGGAGCAGGAACGATCCGTCCGGTTGCGGTTCGATATCGTAGTCCAGCTCGTAGGAAGGCAATGCTGTCTGATAGACCCACTGGTCAAAGAACCAGTTGAGGTCTTTCATCTGGAGTTTTCTGCCGATTACTGTGTCAGTGAAGTGCTGGTTGGCCACGGCAATGAAATCTTCTGTCGCAGCGGACCGGCCCGCGTAGCGGGTGACGAAGTCGCTCATCATATTGAAAAAAGATTGGCCAATGCCGGTGTTAGGATCAGTGAACAGGAAGTGGAGCATCCGCAGAACAAGCGCCCCTTTATTGTAGATAAGGGTCGTATAGGCTTCCAGGGAGACTCTCGTGCTCAGGCGGTAACCCAGCACAAGGGGCCCAATGTCTTCCAGCCGCCCCTTGGCCACACCCCTATCGGTATGGGGTGGACTCAGCAGGGATGTGCGCATGCCGTCGACAAGTTGCAAAGACGACTTAGGGTTGTTGCGGTGCGCGGTGTAGAGGACGCCCGAATAATTCGCGAACCCTTCGCTCAGCCACTGGTCGCGATAAGACCGCCATGCGACCACATCGCCCCACCATTGGTGAGAGGTTTCATGGGCGATGAATGAGAAGTCCTCCTTGGTTGCGGAGTCCGATCGAGCTAGGAGCAACAGGGTGGGGAAGCCCTGCCCGAACGGACGGGGATGGTACACGGCCCCGAAACTCGAGTATGGGTAAGCTCCAAACATGGTGCTGAAGAACCGTAGGCAGTTGCCGAGCTCAGCCAGCATGAAATCGACTTTCGGACCGCCGGGCGGTGCGAAGAATTCGATCGGGATATCACCCTCTGCTCTCTTCTCGATCTCCGAGGTGCGTCGGAAACCACCCACGGCAAAGGTGACGAACATCACGGGCGTATCCATCTTCCATTGAGTTACCTTCTCGGAGTTGTCGTCGGCCGCCACATCCTCCCGGACGCGACGCCCCACGGACACAACCACATCGTCCTTCTTGTGGCGAAAGGTCAAGTCGTAAGTCGAACGCTTTAGCGCGCTGTGACGCGGATACCAACCCCCGGTTGAGAGGGGATAGAAACAATCTCCTAAGTAGGCCAACCCCGTAACGGAAGAGTCCGCATGAAAGGTGGAATTGCCCTGAATCGACAATTCCACGCCAAACTTATCGCCTGCCTTCCGGGCCTCGGGGAGGAGAAGGGTTACCCCCCCGTCCCAGTCCTCTTGGATGAATTCCATTGTGCCACCCTCCGGCGACCTGACGGACACGACACGCATCGCTTTCTTGAGCCTTTCGTTGTCCCACTCGCCAAGCGAATCGTTCAGCATGAGAGGGATGGCGCGCAAGCCACCGGTTAGGGTGGATACCTCCATGCGGACTTGCTCGCTCAAAAGCTTTCTTGGGTTCGTGAGGTCGATTTGCATGGTGTACTTTGGGATGGCGACCAGGTCAAAAGTGTCAGAAAACGCGATTCGACCGCGCTCATAGTCGTCCAGGGCGTAAAAGGCCAACCACACCTCATTGAACAAGTAGTAATTGTGCGCGAAAATCACCCCCTTCTCCCCGGCGTCCAGGCCGAAGGCGGCGAGCGGGATGCGGCACTGATAATCGAGCAAGTAGGTAAAAGCGCCGCGTTTGCCCTTTTCAAATTGGGCCACGAAGAACCCCGGTTGCTCGCCGTTCAGGATGGAAACGCTGAGGCGCGCTGAGATATTCGCGCCGGTTTGCGCCAGTAGGAGCGGCTCAAACTTCGCGGCCAGCGTCTTGGCATCCTTATCGGGCTCGCCCTCCTTCTGCAAGTTTCCGGAAATGAGGTCGAAAGTGTCGTCAGTGAAGCGTAGAACCGCGGTGTGGAAATCGGAGTCAATGGAGTCAGCATTCAGGAGACGGCGGAGGTTTTGGCGCTCGAAATCGCTGGGTGGCGGATCAGCGTGAAACGTCCCCTCACCAACGAAAACCGCTCCGTAAACGCGATTCTCGATGGCCTTCTCGAAGTAGAACGTGCCGTTGAACGTCATGATCCCGCGGTCACGCTTCAAAGTGAGGTTCTCCGCTCGCGACATGCCGCCGGAAAGATCAAAGACCCGGAGGGTCCTGTAAAGACCCATCGCAGGCGAAACTGGTTTTTCCTGAGCCGGGCCGGCACTGGCTGCGCTGACGCTGAGACAAACCACTAACCCCACTACGCAGATGCGCATGGTCATGTTCATGTCGCATTCACCTCGCTTTTCGTCCCTCTAGTCCTGACGAAGCTCAGCCGGGCGGCATTCTACTCCCGATCCCAGACCTCGAGACCGGAAATCGGAACCCCGCCTTGGCACCTTGTGGCGGACGGGAACGGTGCGCGATGGGCCGACTGGCGCAGACCCCTGTTCTTTGGGGGCTACGATCTCCCGATATGAAAATGGATGTGCCAAAGGCACCTGATCGCCATCGGCAGGAGCCGACGACGACCCGCGCAAGAGACCCCTCACCCGTCCGTCAGCCGACGGACGGGAGAGGGGTCTTGATCGCGGCGTTCACATACCCATAAATGCCTATTCCCGGAGATGTCGAACCCTTGCTGCCCCCCGGCAGAGCCGGGGGGCCCTGGAGTTTCTACATTTTTCACGCGTCGGCGGCCTGGGTGAGGGCGCGGTCGGTGAGTTGGAAGCCCAAGGATTGGGGGCTTTCGGGGTGGTCGACCATTTCTTTGCGCAGCAGGG
>JBEKNU010000391.1:0-5721 GCA_049522495.1 Terriglobia bacterium | reverse complement strand
ACTCTGGCTTGCAAATCGCTGACCTGCTTCTGAAGTTGCTCCACTAACGTGCGCAGTTCCCGGACTTGGTCCTTCAGATCCGCGGAGGTATCGGTCGACAACGGCGTGGGAGCTTGATTTTCCTGCGCCTGTCCTAGACGAGACAGTGAAGCCAGCATCAGGAAGAATACGAAGATCAGGTTGGCCCTGACAATGAGAGTGCGAAAAGGCTGTTGTAAGAAAATGGACATGTTTATTCCTCGTGGGTGCTCTTAAGGCAAAGAATACGCACCATTGATCACGCGCGCCGTGTTTTCGGCTTTGAATCAGTGAAGAGGTAACCGCTTGTCCAGTTCCAGATTCAGGGACAGGACATTAACCCGCGGTTCGCCAAAGAAGCCCAGTTGGCGTCCCTCGCTTTGGTCCTCGATGAGCTGCCTTACCTGATCCAAAGTGGCGCCACGGGCCTGCGCGACACGTGGGGCCTGGGCGAGAGCGGAGGCAGGACTGATGTCAGGATCCAAACCGCTGGCGGAGGTGGTAAGCAAGTCCGCGGGAATGGGGCCCTGATAGCTGGGATTTTCTTTGCGGAATTTCGCGATGTCCGCTTTCATTCGATCGACTAGTTTCTGATTGGTGGGGCCAAGGTTGGAACCGCTGGAAGAGGTGGCATCATAGCCATCATTGCCAGCAGCCGAGGGCCGAGGGCGGAAGTATTCCGGCTTACTGAAGTTTTGGCCAATCAAAGTCGACCCCACGATCTTCCCATTGACTGCCAGCAGGCTTCCGTTGGCCTGACGGGAGAACAGGATCTGGCAAAGGCCCGTTACCACGCCGGGATAGATCAGCCCGGTCAACACGGTCATCAACAGAGTGAAGCGAAAAGCTTGGGCAAGTTGGTGTCGCATGCAAAACTCCTTAAGCCAGGTGCAATACACCGAGCAGCCGGTCGATCAGCCAGATACAAGGGAAGGGCGCAACGAACCCGCCCAATCCGTAAATCCAAAGGTTGCGCTTCAACATCGCGGCGGCGCCTTGCGGTTTGCATCTCACCCCGCGTAAGGCCAGCGGGACGAGAGCGATAATGATCAGCGCATTGAAGATCACTGCGGCCAGGATGGCGCTCTGCGGGCTGTGAAGGCGCATAATGTTAAGTTTGTCGAGCTCCGGATAGGTGACTGCGAACATCGCCGGGATGATGGCAAAGTACTTGGACACATCGTTCAAAATTGAAAAGGTGGTTAACGAGCCGCGGGTAATGAGCAACTGCTTGCCGATGGCCACCACTTCGATGAGCTTCGTGGGGTTGCTGTCGAGGTCCACCATGTTGCCAGCTTCTTTGGCGGCCATGGTGCCCGTGTTCATCGCGACCCCCACATCGGCCTGGGCCAGAGCCGGGGCATCATTGGTTCCGTCCCCCGTCATCGCCACCATACGGCCTTGCGCTTGTTCTTTCTTGATGTAATCCATCTTGTCTTTGGGCGTGGCTTGTGCGAGGAAGTCGTCCACACCGGCCTCGTGGGCAATCGCCGCCGCCGTTAAGGGATTGTCTCCCGTGATCATGACGGAACGAATTCCCATCACCCGCAATTGTTCCAGGCGCTCGCGCATCCCCCCTTTGACGATATCTTTCAGGTGAACGATTCCCAACGGTTGATCTCCATCAGCGACGGCGAGGGGCGTGCCTCCCGTGCGGGAAATGCGATCCGAGATTTCCGTGAAGTTTGGCGGAATCTTGCCGCCTTGGCCGGTGACGAATTGCACGATCGCATCGGTGGCACCCTTCCGCAGGCGACGGCCATCGATGTCGACACCACTCATTCGGGTGTAGGCGGAGAAGGGAATAAAGTGAGCCTCGTGCTCAGAAACCTCACGTCCTCGGAGGCTGTAAGCTTGTTTGGCGAGCACCACAATCGAGCGGCCCTCAGGGGTTTCATCCGCCAGGCTGGCGAGTTGCGCCGCGTCCGCCAACTCGGAGCCCGTGACTCCCTCGATCGGAAGGAATTCCACGGCCTCCCGGTTGCCGAGCGTGATCGTGCCGGTCTTGTCGAGCAGGAGCGTGTTGACGTCTCCGGAAGCCTCCACGGCTTTTCCGCTCATGGCGAGCACGTTGTGCTGCATGACGCGATCCATCCCGGCGATGCCGATCGCGGAGAGCAAGCCGCCAATGGTGGTGGGAATCAGGCAGACGAGGAGCGCAACCAGTACGGCCACGCTCGGAATCGTTCCTGCCTGGGCGGAGTTGACGGCATATACGGCAAACGGCTGCAAGGTGACGACGGCCAGCAAAAAGATGAGAGTCATCCCCGCAATCAGGATGTTGAGCGCGATCTCGTTGGGCGTCTTCTGGCGCTCGGCCCCCTCTACCAGCGCGATCATGCGGTCGAGAAACGTCTCGCCGGGATTAGAGGTGATCCGAACTTTGATCTGATCCGAGAGGACCTTGGTTCCCCCCGTAACGGCGCTGCGGTCTCCACCCGCTTCCCGGATCACAGGCGCGCTTTCGCCGGTGATGACCGACTCATCCACGGTGGCGATGCCCTCGATGACTTCGCCGTCACCCGGGATGATTTCCCCGACTTGGCAGATGACCACGTCCTGAGCGCGTAGCTGGGAGGCAGGAACAATTTCCGTCGCGCCGGACGAAACCATCCGCCGAGCCATGGAATCGGTTTTGGCCTTGCGCAGGGTGTCAGCCTGCGCCTTACCACGTGCTTCCGCCATGGCTTCGGCAAAATTGGCAAAGAGCACCGTGAACCAGAGCCAGAGAGAAATCTGAAGCGAAAAGCCGATGCCGGGGGCCCCGATGAATAGGTCACGAATCATAAAAACCGTGGTTAGCGCTGCGCCCACTTCCACCACGAAAATCACGGGGTTCTTGAAAAGCGTGACCGGATTCAGCTTTACAAACGACGCCTTCAGGGCGCGCCCCATGAGTTGCCTATCGAACAAGGGACGTGCCCGCACCACTTTCTTCGATATGAGGGTCGTAAAATCGTCAGTTGGAGGAGTCGTTACAGTCGTCGTTGGCATGAATTAGCTCCCAATCGTCAACATCAGCGAGGACAAGAGTTTCCCTTCGTGCATGAAGAAGTGCTCGACCAGCGGGCCCAGCGAAAGCGCCGGGAAGAACGTCAAGGCGCCAATCACCAGCACGGTACCCACCAGAAGGCCGATAAAGAGCGGGCCATGAGTCGGGAACGTGCCACTGGTTGTGGGCACCTTCTTTTTGGTGGCAAGGCTGCCGGCAATAGCCAGGGTCGGGAGAATGAAGCCGAAACGCCCAATCAGCATGGCCAGTCCGGTCGTGAGGTTATACCAAGGAGTGTTGACGTTAATTCCCATAAAGGCGCTGCCATTGTTTTCCGAAGCGCTCGAGAAGGTGTAAAGGATCTCGCTGAAACCATGCGGGCCGGAGTTCGCGAGATTAGCGATGGCCGCGCCTGGGGGATTCCAATAGCCGTTCTTCGCGAAGGGAATGACGGCACAAATCGCCGCGAACGCCAGGATGGAGAAGGCCGTGGCAATGATGGCCACCATGGCCATCTTCACTTCCTTCTGCTCGATCTTCTTTCCGAGATACTCCGGGGTTCTGCCCACCATGAGCCCGGCAATGAAAACCCCCACAATGGCGTACAACAGCATGCCGTATAAACCCGACCCGACCCCCCCGAAAATGACTTCGTCCGTCTGTAAGTTGAACATGGGGATGAAGCCCCCGAGGGGCGTATAGCTATCGTGCATGCTGTTCACGGCCCCGCAGCTTGCGTCGGTGGTGCCGGTCGCAAACAGGGTGGAACCTGCGATACCAAAGCGGACGTCCTTACCTTCCATGTTGCCGCCCGATTGGGTGGGAGTGGCCGCCGTCGCCACCCCTAATCGGGCAAGGTTCGGATTACCCCCGTGCTCGGAGGGATAGCAGATCAATACGCCCGCAAAGAAGAGGAACGCCATGGCGGCGAACAGCGCCCAGCCTTGACGCGTATCACCCACCATCTTCCCGAACGTATAGGTCAAGCCCGATGAGATGATGAGAAGGGCCAGGACCTCCATGAAATTCGTGAGAGGGGTCGGGTTTTCAAAAGGATGGGCCGAATTGACGTTGAAAAAGCCGCCGCCATTGGTGCCCAGCAGCTTGATAGTTTCCTGTGATGCCACCGGGCCAACCGCGATGGTTTGAGTCGCTCCTTCCAGCGTCGTGGCTTTCTGGTAGGACTTAAAAGTTTGCGGCACCCCTCGAGCGCAGAGAAAAAGGGCGAACACCAACGACAGAGGCAGCAGCACGTAAACCGTGGCGCGTGTCGCGTCAACCCAGAAATTGCCGATGGTGTTCATTTGCTTACGGGCAAAACCGCGAATGAGCGCGACCGCCACGGCAATGCCGGTGGCGGCGGAAAGGAAATTCTGGACCGTCAACGCTGCCATTTGGACGAGATAGCTGAGCGTCTGCTCGCCGCCGTAAGCCTGCCAGTTGGTGTTGGTTACGAAGCTCACGGCGGTATTGAACGCCAGGTCCGGCGTCATGGGCGTGGCGTAACTAGGAGCATGGCCGGTGCTGAATCCCATCGGGTTAATGGGCAGGAATCCTTGCAGGCGCTGAATGGCGTAAACAAACAGGAAGCCGACCAGAGTAAAAGCAATAGCCGATGCTGAATATTGCGTCCAGCGCTGTTCGGAGGTTTCGCGGATGCTGCACAACTTGTAAATGAGCCGTTCCAAGGGGCGCAAGAGAGGATGGAGAAAGGTGCGCTCGCCCTCGAAAACGCGAGCCATGTAGAGGCCCAGAGGCTTGGTCAGCGCCAACAGGACCAGAAAGAACACAACAATGTGCACAAACCCAGTCATGGTCATGCAAGCCTCCTCAGAACTTCTCTGGACGAAAAAGGGCGTAAACCAGATAAGCAAACAAGAACATTGCGGTCATGCCGGCAATGATGAAATCCATGGGTCAGCCTCCCTAGAGACGCTCACAAAGGCGTGTGAAACTCCAGCAACCGACGAAAAACAGCACAGCAATCAGGATGTACGCCAGGTCCAACATATTCTCCACCTCAATATCCTTAGTCTTTGCGCCTCAAGGTTCGCGGCGTGGTCCGATCCATCCACCGTTCTTCGCGCCGGTCGCACGCTCGGTTGAAGGCCGAAGCGCCCGCGATGAATGCCACGATGGGGATGATATCCAGCAGTTCAATCATGGAACCTCACCTCGGTTCCGCGAAAATCACCTGGTGCCCATCCTTTTGAAGACCCTGCGCAAGTTTTTTCGCCGAAGTTGGCCACCAGCGTTTCTTGCCGCCCACGACAACGCAGGAATGCGGCCTTAGAAGGAGTTTCAAAGTGCGCATCTTGTCGCGACATAGAAAAATGTGCGCCGCGACCTCGAGGCGGGTCTTACCGGCCAATTCCCGGATTTGGCCCTCCAGGAATTCCACCGATACAGCAGGCTTGGTCAAGGGCAACGTGTAAGGCACTTCGTAGGGCACGAGCAGCCGTATGTGTGCTCCCAGTTTTTGCGCCAGATCCTCTCCCATTTGCAGGGCCGCCAGCGTTCCCGCCGCGTCCGTGAAGATGACCAGAACTTCCAGTTCTTGCGCCAGGTCCTCTGCCGTTTGCAGGGCCGCGAGAGTTCCCAGTAGGTCCGGGAAGATCGCGAAGACCTCCGGAATCTTATCGGTGTGCCCGTGAATCGGATCAGGGCGCTTGACTTCATGAGAGAAAACCGAGGAAGCGAGACGGCAATCA
>JBEKNU010000390.1:0-5745 GCA_049522495.1 Terriglobia bacterium | reverse complement strand
CGAAAACCAAGGCAGCGAAGCGTCGGGCTCGGAGAAAGAAGCGGGAGGCGAAGCGCAACGAGTCAATTTCCGCCCCGGTATCGGCTTAACATGGAAAAGGGAATTAAATATATAAATCCCAATTCAAAGACATATTTCACGTGGAACGTCAGGTCATTTCCTCCGCCCCACCATGTTCCACGTGAAACAGCCCCCCTCTTAACGGAAACGGTCGAGATGAATGTCCAAGAGGAACTCGATATCGGGCAGGGGGGCCGATGGGGCCGAGACTCAGGAATCATCAGCAGAGCCCTGTAACGACGGATGCGAAGCCCCGCCCTTCCACACCTGTGGTGATCTGACTAGGCTAGAAATTTTCGAGAAGGTCCGTAACCAGGGTGCGGGCAAGGTCGCGCGAAAGGCGGTCGAGGGCAGGCTTATCTTCCTCAAACAGGGCGGAGGGGGATTCGCTCACCTGGTACTCCTCGCGAAACACGTAATTGCTGTTGGAGAACAGGGTCTTGTGAGAGTGCAGGTCTTCGAGTTGCACGTCCGCGATGACTTGCACTTGCAAGGAGGTGGCGCGGCCGGTGTTAATGTCGAAGGTGATGGCGCGGGCACGAACCTCTTTAACGGTCCCCTTCAGGACGGCGTCCGCGTCGGCGGGGTTGGGTAGGATGCGGTAATGCGTGCGCTCCAGGAGCTCGCGCGAAACGGCGGAGGTGAGCTGCTGCTCGATACGGAAAGTGGAAGAGAGGTTCTTGAAGGCGGGCACGGCGATGGTTTTGACGTCGGGCGGAATGCGGCTCGCGGTGCCCGCCACGTGGTAGCCGCACGCGGGGAAGAACAGTAGGCAGTAGGCAGTAAGCAGTAGGCAGTAAGCAGTGGGCAGTAGGCAGTGGGCGGTGCAGAGCGAAACTCGAAAATCGAAACTCGAAACTCGAAACGCGTCGCCAGATGCGCGAGCTACGAACCTCGAGTTTCTTTCTTTGGCGTAAAGCAGGAAGGCGTCCGGATTTCGAGTTTCGAATTTCGAGTTTCGAGTTTGGCTAATCTGTGCCATCTGCGTAATCTGTGGATGAGTCCGTCAGGCGCGGGCCGGCTCGCGCAGGCTGGCGGCGAGTTCCACCGCGTTGGTGGCCGCCAGGTGAAGGTTATCGGCCACCGCCCAGAGCCACAAGCCATTGGGATGCTCGGCGTCGATGGAGATACGGTCTACCAGAATATTGCTCGATCCCGTCACCTCGACTTGTGTGGGAGCATCGAGGGTGGACCGCCGAACTTTAATGCGCTCACCGGCCAGCGCCGCGGTGGCAGCTTCCGTGCTCACCGGCTCGGCGGTTTCGACGTAAAGAGAGACGCCCACGGAATAGAAAACCGGGACTTGGAGCAGCCGCAGTGCGGGGCGCGGGACGCGCTCGCCCAGATATTGGTGCAACTGCCGGCGCAGGCGGGTTTCGAGCGCCGCCATATCACCTTTTCCTGACCTTCCCAAGCGCGAAAGCAGATTGAACGAAAGTTGTGCGCCAAAAACCTGATCCGGGATTTCTTGGAAGCTCAGGATATTCACCGTCTGCCTCTGAAGCTCTTCCACACCACGCGAGCCGGACTCCGACGCCGGGCTGAAGACCTGCGCCACGGCGGTCTTCAGGGGGAAGCGCGCCGCCAGTCGCAGCAGCAGGCTGCTGATGACGATCACGGCTGGGTGCGGGGAAATGTGAATGCGCCCGGCAGCCGAATGGACTCCCGGCACCGGGTACCGGCGGTCGAGAAAAGGAATGCCCACCGGATGGTCGGTCCCGGTTGCAGCGCGAGGAGAATCGCCGCCTGCCCCCAATCCTTCACCCACCACGTCAATTACCAGGCAGCGCGCGGCGCTCCCTTGCTGCTGCCAGGAGTTCAAGAAAGCGGGCAACTGCCCCAGGCGGGCGGCGAGGAAAGCGAAGTCCAGTTCCGCCTCGCCAACTTGGCTGTCTTCGACGACCGCCACGGAAGCCGCGCTGAGGTCGATGATGGGAAGTTCGGGTTCGTCCTCGTCGGTCTCAAAGGTCAGCAAACGCGAAACAGGGAACTTGCCCTGTTCCAGAACGGCCACCAATTCTTTGCCGAGTAAGGACGAAGCTCCTACCACCGCGACCCGGTACCCTTCCTTGGCCGGTTTCATGCGGCGTGGACCTCTTCGGGCGCAGGCGGGTGGGGCCGAATCTTGGAGATAATCCGCAGGATGATTCCGGAAAGGGCGTAAGTGACGCCCAAGGTGAGCAGGACGGGCTCCGAGTAAAACCAAATGCCCCCAATAATCAGGCCGATGACGATGATGCCCAGGTAAGACCGGCGCTTGCGAAGGTTGTGGGTTTTAAAGCTCCAGTAGCGCATGCGGCTGACCATGAGGTACCCCAAAATCCCCACAATCAACATCCAGGCCAGGGACGACTGCCACGTGGCCAGGGGCTGTTTATAGAAGTGGACGACGGAGGCGACAAATCCCGCGCCGGCAGGAATGGGCATCCCCACGAAGAATCGCCGGTCGGAGGTGGGCTTGACCGTATCGATGTTGAAGCGGGCTAGGCGAGATGCCCCGCAAATGACGTAAGCGAAGGTGAGGATCCAGGCAAGGTCGCGGATGTTCTGGAGGTGCGGTGCGCTGGCCAACTCTCCCAAGCCGCGCACGCCCCAAACGTATGCCAACACCGCCGGGGCAACTCCGAAAGTAATGACATCGGCCAGGGAATCCAACTCGCGTCCGAAAGGAGAGGCGGTGTTCGTCAAGCGGGCGATGCGGCCATCAAGGCCGTCGAAAACAATGGCCCAGCCAATGGCTTTGGAAGCGTTATCCAGCGCGGCGACGGCCAAAGCACCCAGGTCAGCCGCATTCGAAGCCAGGGTGGCGGCGCCCGCCGCGGCGAGGAATTGCCCGGCCCGCTGGGTGGAGAGAATGGCGTAGTAACCGCAAACGAGGGTGCCCACCGTAAAGAGGCTGGGAAGAACATAAATGCCCCGGCGGATGCCTCGGCGCTCAAGGGGTTGGGGGGGTTGTGGTTCCAAGGATGCTGCTCCCTGCCCGCACGCGGTCTCCTACCTTCACACGCCACTCGACCGTGGGGGCCACCAGCACGTCCACACGTGAACCGAACTTGATCATTCCGACACGCTCGCCACGCGTGAGCGAATCGCCTAATCGCCTCCAGAATACGATACGGCGGGCTAACAAGCCAGCGATTTGCTTGACCACCACGACGCCCTGCTCGCCCTCGACGGTGAAAACATTTTGCTCATTCTCGACGGACGCCAAATCCTGCGAGGCAATCCGGAATGAGCCCTTTTTGTACTGGATAGCCTTGATGCTGCCGGCGATGGGCGCCCGGTTCACGTGGACGTCGAGAGGCGACATGAAGATGCTCAGCCGGCGAACCGGCCGGCTTTCAAACTCTTCCTCGGCAAGCTGCACGATTAACCCATCGGCGGGCGAAACGATGGCGTGCGGCTCGGCGGGAACCGCTCGCTCCGGGTCGCGAAAAAAGTTGAGAACCAGGAAAGAAAGAATCGCAAAGAAGAGGGTGGCCACCAAAAGGAAAATGCTTCGCTGGTGCAGCCAAAAGCCCATCAGGCCACCAGCGATCAACACCAGCGGCAAACCATACCAGTAGCCGTCCTTTACCATGGACCTCTATACGCCGGCCCCGCACGCCACCCGGCTTTCCTCGGGCGGCCGCCAATTTTCTACACTCCAACGGCGCCCGCTTTGGTGGCCAGGCCGCTTGACCCGAAACCCTAAGCCCACGCCGCTGCGGGACTGCCTAATGGACGGCCTGAGCCTGCCGGACCAGCAATTCCATCTGGTCCTTCGCCCGCAGCTTCAGCTTCTTCAGGCGCACTTCTTCCGCCTGCTCCTCGTCGGAAAGGTGCATCTTAGCGGAAAGCTCATTAAGCTGAGTCTTGTAACGGGCATGTTCCTCGTAGAGACGCCGATACTGCTCGTTGCCGGCCATCAATTGCTCCCGGACGGCCTCGGTAGGAGTGCTCACGGCGAGTCACCTCCAGTTCGGTAAGATTGCATGCGTGCTAAGGCTAGCACAGGGCTCGCAAGGGTTCAAGTTGGAAAGGGGTAAATACAGGAAAGGCCAGCCCCGTTCCCCGAAGAGGAACAATATCATTAGTTGACAATCGACAGTCAACAGTCAACGCCCTCCCGATTGTTACTGCGAACTCTAAACTGTGGACCGTGAACTTTCTGCCAGAGCGCCAAATCTCTACTCTGCCACGGCCCATGCAAAACACCCACCCGCCGCCCGCGAGATTGGCAAGAAAAATACATATTAAGAATGGACGGTTTGTCATAACGACATTATTTTTCTCTGGACAGGGGTTTAGGCTTGGAGTATAACGCTTGGCATATTGTATACGCGCACCCCATGCGCCGAAGTTTAAAGTCCTTCGAAGTAGGAGGCCCGGCATGCCCAACCCCTTCAGATTCCCCAGCAATCTGATACTTTCTCTCTGCTCTGCTCTCCTTCCCTTATCTCCCTGTGTCGCATTACCGCAAATCACTAACGTTACTGAGGATCAATCCATGCCCACACCGACTGCGGGGCGCAATTGCATGGGCCTGGTGAGGGAGGCCGTGAGCCCGGCCAACGGGTCCGTCAGCTTCCGGCTGGACATGGGAGGGGTGGCCTGACCGCCATGGACCGCAGATTCAAGATCGTGCAGAAGATCGTCGAACGCGGGTTCGCGAAGCCGCTCAGAGTGAAAGATGTGGCTCGGCGCGTGGGCCTGAGCGCTTCGCGCTTTGGCCGGCTCTTCAAGCGGCAGACCGGCCAAACGTTCAAGCGATTCCTCCTGGCATTTCGAATGAAGCGAGCAAGAAACCTCCTGCTCCTCGATCCCACGCTGCTGATTAAAGACGTGGCCATGTCGGTCGGATACAGCTACTGGCACCTGTGTATCTTTACCCGAGACTTCGAAAAATACTGGGGTTGCTCCCCCTCGGAGTGTCGAAGGGCTGCGGCGTAGCGCGTTTAGTCAAAAAATAGCGCGTTTAGTCAAATTTTAGCGCGTTTAGTCAACAACCTTCTATTGACTCGCAGGCCATCCAGACTTATTCCAGTACCATCCCAGCGCGTAATGACGGCCGCGATACCGAAGGCCTGAGCGCATGGGGTGAGGGAGTGGGTCGAGAAGAAAGCGGTCGGTTCCTCCACCGCCATCCATGAACCCACCTCCGGTCAGGAGGCCCGCGATGACAAAGGAGTTTTCTATGCGACACGCGCTTCGGTCCCTTTGGTTTTTCTTGTTGTTCTTTGGCCTGCTGGATGGCTTCGCTGCCGGCTTAACCAGTACATCCACGTGGATCATTTCCAGCTCGAACCCCTCGACCTACGGGAGTTCGGTGACATTTACGGCAGGCGTCTTGGGCGTTATCTGCGGCAGGGGACCTTGCCCGCCCAACCCCAGCGGCACCATCATCTTTTATGACGGCAGCACGCAGATTGGCAGCGGGACCATCGGCTCCTCGGGAGACGTCACGTGCACCCTATCCACGCTGCCGACAGGCTCGGACTCCATCACTGCCGCCTACCAGGGAGACGCTCGTTACAGCCCCAGCACGTCTTCTCCGCTCAATCAGACAGTGAACAAGGCCACCCCCACCATCACTTGGTCGAACCCCAGCGCCATCACATACGGAACGGCGCTCGGCGGGACGCAACTGAATGCCTCGGCGAATGTCCAAGGCAGCTTTGCGTACACCCCGGCGTCGGGCACGGT
>JBEKNU010000389.1:0-5766 GCA_049522495.1 Terriglobia bacterium | reverse complement strand
GTGTTATGAGATGGTGACCGGTCATGACGTTGGAGGCAATACTAGCACTTTAGCCGGGCGCGGGCCAAGCATGAATGGTCTGTGTCAGACAGTGGAAATTGTCGCTGGCGGGCGTGAAAAGCCGCAGAGTTTCTGAAGGGCGAAACCCTGCAATGCAATATTGTAAATTCTTGTTTTATTAGCAAACAATTTGCTGGCTTGCGCAGAGCGCAGCTCTGCGATTCGCGTCCAACTCCCGCGCTAAAGCGCAGAGCTGCGCTCGGCGCAATCCGGTCAGCTAGCAACCCCCCCAGGGAGTGGTTTGATTGCGGCCAGAGGCCGCGCGGCGCTGCCAGTTCAAGCGTCGCTCTCGAGCTGGTCGGAGGCGCGGATGTCCACAATCCGCGAGGTTTTGATGGTGCGAAATTCCGGATGCCAGAATTCCAGGTGCATTCCTCGCCCGATAAACCGTACCTTCAGCATCGAGCCGCCCCACGTGGACCCCGCGATTCTCACCGCGACGGGATCGGGACAGTACTTGGGGTGGCCCCAAATTACTTCCTTGCCGCGATCCCGAATTACGATGGTGTACCAACGATTCTGCGTCTCCACTTCCAATCGCGCGCCCTCGGATAGGTCGTCCAGGCACACACCCCCTTCAATCTCCGACTGCACGATATTCCGATTCACCTCGTCACTGAAGTTGGGATGAGGCATGAATGGTTTGGGATCGGGGATCGCAGCCTTCGTATCCATTTCGTCTTCTCCGCCTGCCTTCTGCCTAAACAAAACCGCTGGCCCAAGGGCCGCCGCTACAATTCGTCGCTCGTCACTACCCTTCACGGCGCAACCCAGTCCTGGAAACGCGCCAAAGCCTGGGGATCTTGGGTGAAGGGCTTTCGATGCTGAGCAACCTCGCCCGGGTAGAAACTATAATAGCACGTACAGCCCGGTCAAAACCCTGGTGACATGGATCCAGTCCGCCTTTGCTGAAACGTAGGAAACAGAGGCAGGCAGGTGTACAATTCTACCCCAGGCAGGGCTCGAAAACGAAAACCCTGGCTAATCCACTTGGCGGACTACCAGCGGTCGATGCCGACGCAAAACGCGCAAGATGTTCCAGCCGACGCCGGTCCCTTGGGGAGGGGCGCTGCCCTGGCCACTGCCTTTGCCGTGTTTGTCGCGGTCTTGTCAATCTACCTGCTGCTGCGCCCGCCGCTGTTCAACTACGACGGTTATATCTATCGACTTAAGGCGCTCGGCCCCCCCCAGGGCGACAACGTCAACCCGCATCACCTGCTGTGGTATCCCATTCAGAAGGCCATCGCCGAAGTGACCTCGGCCGTGGGATCGCCTTCGCCTGAGGCGTTTCAGCTCTTCGGGATTTTCATCAATTCCTTTTCGCTGGCGCTGTTCTGTCTGCTGCTGTTGCGTCTGGCCCACCGGCTGGCTCTGCCCATCGCGATGACGATCTTCATCGCGTTCTCTCCGCGCATCTGGAGGCTGGGGTTACAGAACCAGCCCTATCCGCTGCTCGATCTCTGCGTTGTGGCGTTTCTGTGGGCGCTAGCGGAAAGGAGCGCCCCATCGCGTTGGCGGTTGGCAGCCGGGGGACTGGCCCTGTTCGCAGCCGTCATGCTGCAGCAGGCGATGGCGCTGGTGGTTCCCGCTGTGGCTGCCGGGTTCGTCCTGGCGGGCGCGGGGCCTTTCAAGGACAGGTTGAAGCTGGCGGCCAGGTGGGCAGGGGGGACGGCGCTGGCGGTGGCGGCGGCCTACGCCCTGATGGCTTGGGTGGCGGGAATAAAGCCAGCAGGGTTTTTGAGCTGGACCTTAATGTACCTGCAAGATCAGCACGGCATTCAGGTGCACTGGCCGCAATCGGCGATCAAAAGCGTCATCGGGGTGGTGGGCACGGTGCTGGAGACGTCCTGGGTCCGC
Organism: Terriglobia bacterium; assembly: GCA_049522495.1. Taxonomy (GTDB): domain Bacteria; phylum Acidobacteriota; class Terriglobia; order UBA7540; family UBA7540; genus Bog-366. Next base: position 3,849 of record JBEKNU010000389.1, on the reverse strand, counting down.
AACCGGGTCAACCTGGAGGAGAACGGCAAGGCCATCTGGCGACTGTACGGTGGTCTGCTGTTAGCCGGCTGCGCTGTCGTGGTGGCCCTCGCCTTCCGCCGCAGCGTGCGGGAGCGCCTGATCCGCCTGTGGCGCTCGAACGCATCGTTCGCGCCGGTGGTGATGCTGGCGCTGGCCTGGAGTGTCTTCGTGTTCCTCTGGGAGCCCACCGGCTACTATTGGAGTGTCAACCTGTTTCCTCTCGCTTTTCTGGCGGCGGCGTGGCTGCGCGAAAGCCGGAAGCGAGCCGGGTGGTGGGCGGCAGCCTTGCTGGTGGTGGTTTCGGGCTGGAACCTCTATGCCAACCACCGGGAGGATCAGGCCTTGAGCATCAGCTACCCGCCGCCGCTGCTGGAACAGATTCGCGCGCAGTTGGGGCCGGATGACGTTTTTATTGTCGCGGGAAGAGATTGGTACGCCAATATCGACTACGACCTCCTGCTCGCGTGCCTGGACGATTGGCCGAGCGATCCCGCCAAGGCATTGTTCGAGGAATATGTCATGAGTGGTCCGCGGGAGCCCTGGCAGCAGAAGCTCGACCGCGATATCCAGGCAGCTTTCGCAGCGGGCGGCCGGGTCTACGTCGCCGACCATGTCTTTTGGCCCGCGACTTACCAGGATCTCGAGCAGACCGCCGACCCCTTTGCAGAGTATGCGCGCGCGGAGTTCGCCGGCGTGAATGGCGGGAGACTCAGCAAGGAGATCAAAAGTTTCTTCGGCCGCTACAAGCTGCGCGCGTCCGGATTCAAAATCGGCGCGGACCGGTTTTGGGAACTGAAGCCAATCGAAAAGACGAATTGAAAGTTTCGGGCGATGCAGTTAAAATCAAAGTTTGCTCTAGTGGCAAACAAGGAGTCTTATGAAGGACAAGATTCACCCGAACTATCATGAGGTCAATGTGGTCTGCGCGTGCGGCAACACTTTCAAGACGCGCTCGACTTACAAGAGCGACCTCCTGCACCTGGAAATCTGTTCCAAGTGCCACCCTTTCTTTACGGGCAAGCAAAAGCTCATCGACACGGGCGGCCGCGTGGAGCGCTTCCAGCGGAAGTACGCCGACTTCAAGAAAGCCGCGACTGCGCCTGCCGGCACGAAGTCTGCCGCCAAATCGTAGCTGCATGTTATACAAAGTGACATAAATTGCAGCGGCGCTCTCTGCGCGCCGCCCGGCGGTCGGAGACCGCCGCTACAGCCGAATATCCAAACGATGATGTCGCGGTGAATAGCCAGGCGCGAGCACAGGGAATTTGGCGGGCGCATCGGAACCTCGGGCCCAAGGGCTTTACACAAATTGGCTTTACGGGAGCCGGATGGCCACAATTCCACCCCTCGATCCCTACATCTCCAAACCCAAAGTTTATCTGATGGGACGCCAGCAGGTCGCCGACGACGAGCTGGCTCGCTTCCTTGCCGATGAGGGAATGGTGTTCTCCACGGACGCCCCCGCGGCCGCCGAGGTTCTGGCGGAAATCGCCGGGCGCACTTGCTACATGTCGTTCGGCAAGGGAAGAAAAAGCAATCGCGAGTACCTGGAGAACATTCTCGTTTCCAAGCATGGCAGCGTGCTGGAGCACGCCGTGTGGTGCCTGCTGATCACCGGGGTCAGCCGGGCCCTCACGCACGAACTGGTGCGCCACCGCGCGGGCTTCGGTTATTCGCAGCTTTCCCAGCGCTACGTGGATGAGAGCGACGCGCGATACGTGGTGCCGCCGCTCTATCAGGAAAATCCGGAGCTGCGCGAGAAATGGCGGCAGACCATCGAATCTCTGCGCAAGGCGTATGACGAGCTCGCCGAGGCCACCGCGCAATTCGTGCAGCAGAAGCATCCGGAAATGGCCCCGCGCGATCGGCGCAAATGGGCGCGGCAGGCGGCCCGCTCCATTCTTCCCAATGCCACCGAAACCAAGATTTTCGTGACGGGAAATTCCCGCGCCTGGCGGCACTTCCTCGAATTGCGCGGCAGCATCCACGCCGATACCGAAATTCGCTTGCTGGCGGTCGAGGTCTTCCGCGTGTTCAAGAAGGAATCACCGAATATCTTCCAGGATATCGAGCTCGTGGATGAGCCCGATGGCATGCCTTCCGTGCGCGTCGTTCACTCCAAGGTTTAACGAGGCCCACCCGTGAGCGTGAACTCGGTGGAAACGCGGCCTCCCCTTCCCGCATTTGCCGGCCTCTTGGGCGGGGCGATCCTGACGTTCCTCTTTCTGATCGTGGCCACATCAGAATTCGGGTGGCTCGTGGGAATGCCCATTCGGGGATGGGTGCTCCCCACCGCTTTCGCGGGTTCATGCCTCGCGACAGGGTGGGGAGCGCGGAGCTACTTCCACCGCCCTTTCCGCATGGCCGTGGGGGTGGCCGCGCTCTTGGCCCTGCTGGTGGCTGCTTCCGCCTGGATCAGCGGGGCCTTCTACGATGTCTCGTTTGATGGCCAGGCGTACCATCAGGAGGGCGTTTACCAGCTTGCCCACGGGTGGAATCCGCTCTTCACGCGTTACATCAGCCCGATCTCCATTGACCAAAACGTCAAACTGATTCACTTCACCAAAGGGCCCTGGATTATTGCCGCGGCGATGTACCGTTTGACCGGGCGTATCGAAACCGGCAAGTTCGCAAACCTTCTGCTGGCTGCCGCGGCGTTTTCGATGGCGCTGGCGGTTTTCGCCGGCTCGAAAAAAAAGCTGAGCGCCTGGCCCGTGGCGATGGCCGCGCTCGTGGCGGCAAACCCCGTGGCGCTCTGCCAAATGTTCACTTTCTACGTGGATGGGCAAATGGCCTCGCTTCTGGCCTGCCTGGCCGCGCTCGGTTTCCTGAGCGTGGCCGACGGCAATCGGTGGGTGAACCTGCTGCTGCTGGAAGCCGCCGTTTTGATCATCCAGGTGAAGTTCACGGGCTTGGTATACGTCACGATCTTTTTTGCCGGGTTCATTGCTTTGGTGGCGTGGCGAAAGCGGCCCTTGCGGAAACCTGTCTACGTGGCAGTGCTGGCGCTGGAGTTCGGAACGTTGGTCTTCGGGATGAATCCCTATGTGTTCAATACCCTCGAGAACGGCCATCCGTTCTATCCATTTTTCGGAAGAGGGGATTTTCCGATAATCACCATGACCGCTGCAATACCTCCTGAATTCTTGCAGGCAACCCGGGCTACTAACCTCGCGGCGTCGATTTTCTCCAGATCCTGTGTCTGGCCAGCTCATTCCACGCTCAAAGCACCTTGGCAAGTTGACCGGGACGAATGGACCGCCTTCGAGGAGCCCGATGTGCTGACGGGAGGATTTGGCCCCCTCTTCGCTGCGGCCTTGGTACTGTCTTTGGCGCTTCTGGCGATGGGCGTGTGGCGGGGTGGGGCCGCGCCTTGGATAGCGGCGGCAGTAATTCTGATAACCATCGGATCGGTATTGCCCGTTTCTGCCGGCTGGTGGGCCCGTTACGCTCCGCAGATGTGGCTGATTCCCCTCGTGGCGCTGGCCCCGCTCGGGTGCGCCGCCGAAAAGCCGCGTTGGCGTCGCCTTTCCTGGCTGGTGTTGCTGATTCTCGGTGCGAATGTTGCCGGGATCACCACAGTCAACTTTCGCGCCAACCTGAATGCCACTCGCGACACCGCCGCGAGTCTTGTTGATCTTCGCTCCCATGTTCCCTTCAAGGTAGCCTTCGGTAATTTCCGCTCCAACCGTTTCCGCCTGCAAGAAGCCGGAATCCCGTTCGTTGAGGATGAAGGAAAGCTGAAGTGTGATCCGGAAGTCAAAGAAAATGACGACTTCTGCATCGAGCATTAAGCGAGGGTTATGAGGTCGGTAGCGCGGACCTGTT
>JBEKNU010000388.1:0-5797 GCA_049522495.1 Terriglobia bacterium | reverse complement strand
CGCTACAACCTCGGCATTGCGCTTGGACACAAGGACAACTGGGACGGGGCAATCGAGGAGTATCGCAAAGCCCTGCGCTTGAATCCCACGAATGAAAATGCGCATGTCAACCTCGCCGGCGCACTTGAACAGAAGGGCGACTGGGACGGCGGGATCACGGAGTCCCGCGAGGCTCTCCGCTTAAGCCCGAATGATGCAGAAGCGCACTACAACCTCGGCTTCGCGCTCGGAAACAAGGGGGACGTGGACGGTGCGATCGCGGAATTCCGCGAGACGCTACGCCTGAACGTGAATGATGCAAAGGCGCATGTTGTCCTTGGCGCGGCGCTCGGAGCCAAGAACGATTCGGACGGAGAGATTCGGGAAGAACGCGACGCGCTCCGCCTCGACCCGAACAACGCCACCGCCCGTTACCTTCTTGGTTTCGCCCTTGAGCAAAAGCAAAACTACCGGGAGGCCTTGCAGGAATACCGCAAGGCGTGCGAACTCAAGCCTCAAGACCCTGACTACCGGAAGGCCTACGACCGTCTTTTGAAAAAGGTGCCCCAGTAAAGTAGCAAGTAGCGCACACCCACGGTCTGGGGGCTATGGGGCTCGCGCTGGTTCGATAACAAACGGCCTCATGCGGGGCTAGATTCTTCCGAACGCACGTTTGGCCGTATTCGGTATTTGGCCAGAATAGCGGTTATTTCCTCGTCTGACATGGGCGCAGTCCGATAGACGGTGACGTCGACTCGGTGGTCCAGCCCCGCCGTGACAGCGATTCGCTCTCCAACCGGAGTGAACGAAGGCACGTGTTCGGCCTTCAGATCGGTTAAGAGAGGGGCCCATTCTTCCTGGCGGAGCGAGTTCGGTTCTAAAATGTCAGCGTGAATCACAATGCGGTCTGGCCAAATGTCGGCGTACATTCTGTTCTTCCAAATGAATGACATCAGTATTCCCGGGTTGGCGCCGACGTCGCTCTTCATGTCGGCGCCGCGTAAGCACTTCCCGTGACCTTACCACCGTCCAAGCCACGGCAACACATACTTCCAGGGCAACGTTTGCAACTCGCGCCTTCCCCCCTTTTATCGGCTTTGTGGGCTGCAAGGTATTGTCTCAAGCGGGGCTATGTGCCCTGATGCCTCCAGCTTCGCTTTAAGCTTAACTGCGGGCGGGTACCCAGGGCGCAACCTCAGGGCCATCAAGGTATCGGTATATGCCCTTTCATGCTGGCCTATCCTTTTAAAAGATATGCCTCGGTGGACAAGGAGATTGGCATTCTTCGGATCGGACGTGAGTGCGAGGCCAAAGGAGGAAATCGCACCGGATTGGTCGCCTAAGTTTGACCTGGCCATCCCGATATTGTCATATATGATGCCCCGCAGCCGCGGGTCGCAAGTTAAAGACAGTGCATGATTTAAGGGTTCGAGGGCCTGCTGATACAGCCCAAGCCTCAAAAACGTGCGACCCAATCTGGAGTACGCTTCAGCTTTGGAGGGGGCCAAATCCGTCGCCTCTCTGTATTTCTTTGCGGCTCCCCAAAAATTGCCCAAAGCGAAATTATTGTTGCCTTCAGCAATTAAAACTTTGGATGCGTCGACGGATTTTTCCTTTTCCGCGCATTTTGCAAAATAAATTGTTTCAACTTCTTTCGTGGCAGCGAAAATGTAACGGGGTTTTCCTTTTATAGTCTCATCCGTTAAATCGAAATACTTTTTATATGTTTTTTCGCCATTTACTACAAAGAGCAATATGTAACCATTCGGGAATCGTGAATGCCAATGGGAAGGCCAATTGTGTTCGACAGTCGCTGCCCTTAAATATTTGCAGTTTTTCAAATTAAATTCATACCCCAAAAACACTTTCTGGCCACGATGTAGTTGTCGAAAATCTTTAATAGCTTCAAATTGTGTGTCTACACAAAGCTGTTGATTTCGCATTCGTTTATCTTCCTTAATTAATGCATTGTTTTTAGATTTGTCATACCCCTCGTAGGTCATACCCATTCATATACACCCATCTGGGCACCCTGTCAAGCGAAAAATCGTGTCCTGGGTCGTTTTTCCTTATTACAGGTGGCTATTCCCTGGCTTCTAGGGCAGGCCCGTGGGGCGCTTGGTCCCTGCGTGCGGAGGGGGTAACCACGGTCACTGCTCTCGTGACCATGGGCTTTTCCTTCGATGACGAACCCACGGTCAATTCCCAAGACGAATTGGCCGTGGCCACCTCCGGGTCACGCAACCTCCGGCGCCGTTCGAACGGGTGAATGCAATCACGAGATGCCGGGCTTGCCCTACCCGGCGTTCCGCATGGTGAATGCGGAACCAGGGGGCGGCAAGCCGTCCCCCTACGGCGAAAGGCCTTGTGGACATGGTGGTCCAGGCTGGTAGCGCAGGGCGGCAGAGCCGCAACTAACGTGTTTTGTCGGTCGCAGTTCGATGTGGGCGCCCTTCCTGCGGGCGAAGCCCGCCTTGGAGTGCGGTCGCAGCAGCTACCGCTTTCCGCCGTGGCTTGATACCACTATCGGGCAAGAGCTCGAGGAAAAAAAGCGGTAGCTGCTGCGACCGCACTCCAAGGCGCTTCGCGCAGGCTCAAACCGAGGATTGTCAAAAATGGGCAGGAGGGGTCACTCACTCAAGCCGCAAAATGTTTGCTAAGAAAGCAAGAAATTGCGGCATGGCATTGCAGGGCCCGCACTCCGGCCCTGCGGCTCTTCCAGCGGCGTGGGTTCTTGCCGCGCCGCCATAAAATAATCCGATTGTTCTTTGGCCGCGCCGCCCAAACCACGGCGCGGTGGAAAAGCCGCAAGGCTGGAGAGCGAGTCTTGCGCTACATCTTTTCTTGTGGCTTTTCTCACACGTGCATCCCCAATTCAGAGCGCCTGCTCCTCGCCGCAGGTTCACGTTTTTGCCGAGAAGAACCCGCGGTCAGGAAGGCACTGACCGCGGCTACCAGCTACCCGGCGTTCCGCAGGGTGAATGCGAAACCAAGGGGGGCGGCAAGCCGTCCCCCTACGGCGAAATCGCGTAGCCACTGTCACGGCTATCTTGACCGCGGGCTTTTCCTTCGATGACGAACCCACGGTCAATTCCAAGGACGAATTGGCCGTGGCCACCTCCGCTTGATGGGGGGCAAGTAGTAGGTCGCAAGGTTTATGCAAGATCGGACGGCTTGAGCTTTCTCCTTGCCCCGTGGCGAATGTGGAGCACCAACACCGCTTGGCGGCCTTCATCGACTTCATAAATGACCCGATAGACGTGAGGCTTCTTGCCATAAAGCAGGTTCCGTAACTTTCGCTTCATCCTCCGAGCCTCCGGGGCAACGGGGCAGCGATGGGGGTACGATGCGAGGGCATAGACCGCCAACTCCAACTCGTTATACCAGCGCGCAGCAGTGTGTGACTCCGCAGCGTTCTTTTCCACATAAAGGATTTCAAGATCGCGGACCGCGCGAGCGGCGAACTCAACGAGGTATGTCATGTTTGCGCCGAATCTCGTCAAATACCTCGCTCGCCGGGCGAGTGCGTCCGTGGGCTACGTCATCCAACCCCTGACGGATGCCTTCCTCGGCATCGGCCTGGGCGGCAATATCGAGCAATCGCTGATAGGCTTCGGCGTCCTGCACGATGGCCGCTGCTTTCCCCTTCACGGTGAGCACCACGGGGCGCTTGTTCCTTCTTAGCTGCTTCATGAAATCGCCGGAGCGGCGGCGGAAAGTCGTCAGCGACTGGATGTCCTTGGTAATGTCAAGCATGGGCCTGCTCCTTTAAAAGCACCTTTTTAGGTGCTACAAGAATACTCGATGGCGAGCCCACGGTCAATTCCCAAGACGAATTGGCCGTGGCGACCTCCGGGTCACACAACCGCAGGCACCGTTCGAAGGGGTGAATGCAATCGCGAGATGCCGGGCTTGCCCTACCCGGCGTTTCGCAGGGTGAATGCGGAACCCGGGGCTGGTAGCCACAGTCAGCGAATTTCTGACTGTGGGCTCTTCTCACACGCGCATCCCCAATTCAAACCGCCTAGTCCTCGCCTCAAGTCCACGTTTTGCAGAGAAGAACCCGCGGTCAGGAAGGCGCTGACCGCGGCTACCAGTTTGACATCTCACTGAGCGGCCCTTAGTCTTAGTGAACGGGGTCCTTACTGAGGGCGCTAAGCTGAATGGCCTCAGCGGAGGTGCTGGAATACTGGAATAAAGGATCGCAGCATGAAACGTGGAAGAGAGCGCCGAAAGGCATGGATATACAGCGTCATCAACCCGCTCGTCGAAGGGCTGAGGATTGAGGCGACATTCTTGGCAAAAGGGAACTGGACATTTCGCCGGTACAGCCGGGACTTGGAATTCATCCGTCCCGTTCCAATCCTAGTCGGCTATAAGAATCGGCCTAATTTCGAAGATTTTATGGGTTCCAACCCGAAGGCCAAGGAGGAAATCGACCGTCGTGATGCGCAACGAGAAGAGTTGCGTGATGCCTGCCGAGCGGCCTTCGAGAGTTTAGCCGCCAATCCTGATTTTCAGCGGAAGGTTTCCGAATGCTTCCAAACGGTGGAAGCCGAAACACCCGGCGAAACCAGCCGCCTCGTACACCCTGCAGTCAAGCCTCATGAGGTAGTTGCCGAAGCGGTGGTTAATAAGGGCGGCGTGCCGGACCATGCGGGCTTTTACCCCTTTTGGTCGAGATTCAGGGATGAGTTGATGCGGTTTCGCGTTGGGACGCAATTCGAGAACGCAGACCAAGCCGGGTATAAACTAAAGGCAAGTAACGAAACCCTCTCCTTGGAACTCAGCCAACTGAGGAGCGCCTTGGCCGAGGAGTATGACATTCCCTGGGCTCCTTACTATGATGAGGCATCGGCGCTATCGAGTCGCTAACGAATGCCGTCTGCATTAATTAAGTTACCCATAAATCCCGTGATCGACTCCAACGTGCTGTTTGATTTCCTATTGTGGCGGTTCTGTGTCGAGACCAAGATCCGATTCCCTGGGTGCATCTCCGATACCCCCGCGGAGAACGACACGATGCGGGCACTCTATTGGTACCTGGAAAAGGCCAAGCCAATTCACACCTCGCCGCATGTCATTGCAGAAATTCATGGTTTGGTGAAGGCGAGAGCCCACTGGCATGGACCAAAACTCTCCGCCTTTTGGCGGTTTGCACAGAAGGAGTTAACCCGTTTAATGCTGGACGAACACTTGATTAAGCTCGTGAAGATGCACCCCGAAGATCTGGCTGAATTTGGCCCCACTGATGACTCAATTTTGGAGCTTGCCGCCCAGACGGGTGGCGCGGTGGTGACCGGGGAGGGCGATCTGAGGGGGAGGCTTACAAAAGACCAGATTCGAGTCCTTGACCGTTACGACATTCTCGCGGTTTGGCAGGGACGGAATACATAACGCTAACTCAAAAGGCTGCGCACATCTCGGAGACCGCGTTGGGGCCGATCCGTCAGTTTTTCCTTCGATGACAAACTCACGGTCAATTCCAGCCGCTTGAGCTTGATGCGGTCGGCGTGAACCTGTGCAAGGTCGTAGTGCGCCTGCTGGGTAAGCCAGCTTTCGGCACTGCCTCCGAAAACCTTAGACAGCCTCACGGCCATTTGGGGAGAAATCGCGCGCTACGCTGGCATATTTACGCGGGGACTTCCACGTAGGTGGAATACGAGTGGGGTTGAGGCACGCGGAGCCCTTCGAGGCGCAGGCCCTCTAAGTGAAACTCGATCGCCTCTTGCATGTTCTTTTCGACTTCTTCGCGCGTTTGCCCGGTCGAAACGCAACCTCCCAGGTCGGGAGAATACGCGGAATATCCCGTAGGGGT
>JBEKNU010000387.1:0-5858 GCA_049522495.1 Terriglobia bacterium | reverse complement strand
ACTGCGGGATCGAATCCTGCTCGGGGTTGCCGAAATCAACGCCGCACCCGTGGTTCATCGCTGGAAGAAGTTGGACGCTTTAATGATGTGATGTGAACATGTTTAAGTGAAACGACATACTACTGCCTCGGCCTCAGTGGCTTGCAGGGAGTCAGCCAGCGGCGCTCATCGAGGATCGTTTCCGCTGTCGACAAAAATCCCCCCCCAGCGTATTGGTGCGCGGATCACTGCTGGCAATCCAAAAGCTGGCGATACCCTCCTCCGGTCGAAGGCGATCGGCCTGGGTGACATGGGCCGAGAGCCTACTCTGCATTCAGATGCAATATTCGGACCCCCTGGGCTTGGAGCAATCCCTCTTCCTGCTTCCTCAAGTCTTCGTCTAATAGAGGTTGTGTGACGCAGGATTCGGTGGTACGAACTACACTGGCCCAATGTCCAAGGGACCACGCCGGTGCGTGTCCGACAACGGGCTGTTCATTGGACCCACGCGCATGGTGCGTTGTCTTCGCACATAAATACGCGTATGCCCTTGGGCTTGTGTGCGGACGCCCACTTGCGCCCGTTGACAAAAAAAGGCTTGGTCCACGCCTCACTATCGAGCGTCCGGTCCGCGATTACAGAGACTTCCAGCATACCCTCCGCTGGGTACCCTTTCCGGGGATCCATAATGTGGCTGTACATCCGCCCTTCTGCTTCAAAGAACTTCTCGTAGTTGCCGGAGGTCGAGAGTGACTCGTCACGGAGATAAACCTCCGCAACGGTCTTCGCCTTATCCTTCGGGTCGCGGATTTTGATGTGCCATCCACGCGGCTCGCTCGGCGGAGCGCCCATAGCATAAATACTACTCCCCGCGGCTGAAACCAGCGCGGTGTGGATCCCGTTCTGCTTCAGGACCTGGATCATCCGGTCCACCGCGTACCCCTTGCCGATCCCGCCCGGGTCCATCTCCACACCAGGCACCGCGAATCGAACGGTCTGGGCCGTTTCGTCCAAAATCAAGTTGCGGTAGCCCACTTCGGCAAGAGCGGCCGCCACTTCCTTTTCTTCCGGCAGGCGGTGAGTGCCCTTGTAAAATCCCCAAACCTTCATCAGCGGACCCACCGTGATGTCAAACGCTCCCTCGCTCTGGCGGCTGTACTCAAGACATGCCCGGAGGAGGTCGAAAAGCTCGGGGCTCACTTTCACCGGACGCATTGCTGCGTTCTCGTTTACCTCGCTCCACTCGCTGTTCGGCCGATAATTGGAGAGCATACGGTCCAGTCTGCGCACCTCATCAAAAGCGGCATTCATCGCAGCTTTCATGCGCTCCTGGTCGTCCCCGTAGAGGGCAACGGTGTATGCGGATCCCATGACGTCCGCACTCGTTTCCATGCGCCGCGGCCGGCGCGCCTGGGAATACATTGCAAACAGGATCAAAGCAAGTGCGAGCCCCGAAAGCAACCAGCGGATTCTCAAGCGATTGCGTGGACTTTTCATACCTCGTGCCGACCCTCTTGCGTGTGCCCAAAACCCACTTCGCGTAGTTTCCAATATCCTTAAGCGCCCCACTTCCCCGCGCTCGTGATTCTGCCCATCAGAACGTCAGGGCGAGGTCCACAACTTCAACAATTTGGAAATCGTACTTCCCCCCCGTGAAGCCCGCGCCGATCTTGAAGGCCTACTCGACTCTCACCCCGGCTTCAATTGCAAATTAACAACGATCGGCGAGTTCCTTGATACGCCGCTATTTCTCGCGGAGCAACCGGAAGTTCTGAAAGCGCGCAGAGCGGTCCGACTGGCCTGGGAAAACGTGGGTAAACACCCCCACCCGCAGCTTACCTACGGGAGGACCTGCGCACTCTGCAACCGTTTGCCAGTTGGGTGCGCCCACCGCTCGCGTCTGCGTGCGAATCCAGCCTTGATGCGACACGAGGCGCAGGGTAAGTGATCCGTCCGGTGCAGGAATGCGGCTGATCTCTTTCCCTTTGTCCTTTGCCTCGCGAACGAGAATCACAAAGGGTTGGCCTTTGAATTCATTCACCAGCTTGATGTAGTTGCCATCGTCGCCATACAAGATGAGTCCCGCCTGCTCGCCGTCAAGCGCGCCGCGAATCGAAACCGTGACCTCCGCAGCGAAGTCGCCTTCTTCCGGCGCCGGGCGCAGCAGCAGGTTCCGCGCCGTGTTCGTTTCCCCCCAGAGTGTGCCCGTCAGCGTCCGCATAATCAGGCCGTTCTCGCCCGCCTTCCAGGCATCCGCCTGCTCGCGCACCCATCCCCATCCCTCGCCCAGCTTGCCGGCGAAGTCGTCCTGAAACATCACCTGTTCCACCGGTGCCCCGGTCGGCTGAATGGTCCATGTGGTTAAGTTCGTTATCATCCCGTCAAACCACGGCTGGGTTGTCGAGTTGCCATAGAACATCGTACGGCCCTGGAACAGCTTGGGGGCGAACTTGGCTTCGTGCGTACCCAACCCTTCGGCGAGCACCACCTTCTGGAACTTCAGCCCGCCCTGGTTGAGATAGGCGATCAGACGTGGTTTGGTGGTGAAGGGGAACTCCCATCCCCCCGCGTCCATTTCGCCGATCACGAAGTCCGGGCGCCCGTCTCCGTCGAGGTCCGCCACCTCCAGGGTGTGGGGGCAATAGAGATCGCTGTCGATAAGGCTCCATTTCCAAAGGCCGCTGGGGTCCTTTGGGTCGCGCTTGAAAATGCCCACTCGGGAGCCTTCGTTTTTCGCCATGTCGGCGACGATTTCCAGTTGCCCATCGCCGTCGAAATTAGCGACGCCGTGCTTGTTCATGGAACCCCACGGCTTGATCTGCTTGTCCCAATCACCGTAACGGTGCGCCTTCCACTCCCCGGTACGCGGGTCAGCCGGGCACTCCAGCCAATACATGCCGGTGACGATGTCCGGCCGCCCGTCACCGTTGATGTCCGCCACCCGCATGCCGGACTGCGGCGGATCGGGCAGCTTCGCGATGTCGTAGCGCTTCCACGGCTGCTTGGGATCGTTCGGCTTCTCAAACAGGTACAGGGCGCTGCGCCCGGAGGAGACAACGACACCCTGCACGCCGGATTTCGAATCCTCCAACTTCACCATGTCGTGCAGATCCGCCCCCAGCGCCGGCACCATTCCGATCTCGTGCTGTACCCAGTGGTCCCGGCCCGGCACCCGCTCGTACCAGACAATTTGGAACTCCTTGAGGCCTTCGCGCAGGTGGCGCGCGGTGATCAGCTCCTCGTTGCCATCGCCGTCCACGTCCCAGGCCACCGCGCCGTTGGCGAAGCGATACTTCGGGTCTTCGGGCACCACTTCCTTGTACTTGCCCGAATCCAAAGGCCACTGGAGCACCCGCCAACCCCAGGCCGCGATCACGTCCTGGTCCTTGCCTTCGAGATATTGCGCGTGCCGCAGGTATTCGCGGTTCAGAAAAAGAATACGCTGTTTCTCGACTTCCACCGGCCGCGTTTGAGCGAATGCGCTGGTGGCGATAATAATCGCAAGAAAAATCTTCTTCATAATGCCTCCCTGAGCTAATCTGGCCAAAACTGACCCAGCGCCGTGTAGTTTGGAAAATCGAGGTGTCCGGCGACTACGGACCGGTCAATACTGGCAATCGTTGGTCGGCCAACGCATGCCATCGCCATCTCCAATTCGTTCCGCAGGATGTTGATGACCCCCGTTACCCCTTCCGTACCTTTCACCGCCAGTCCGTAAAGATAGGGCCGTCCAATGGAAACAGCCGTCGCCCCATAAGCGAGCGCCTTGAGCACATCGGTCCCACGCCGGATGCCACTATCCATGAGAACAGGAATGCGACCGGCGACACGCTCCACGATTCCCGGAAGGACATCGATGGTGGGCGGGACCGTGTCGATATTCCGCCCCCCGTGATTAGAAACGACGATGGCCTTCGCGCCCAGTTTAATTGCCATTTCGGCATCATCAGGATCAAGAATCCCTTTGATCAGAAGCGGTAGCTTCGTCTGGGTGCGGTACCACTCGATATCGGCCCAGCTCGCTGGGTAGCGGTAATAGTCGACAGGATACGCCTGGAACGAAATGGGCTTGCCACCCTTGAAACGATAGTTGCGATGCTCGCGGTCGCGCGGACCGACCACTGGCGCGTCGATGGGCACCACAATGGCCTCGTAACCGGATGCCTCGGCGCGTTGGAGGAAATCCTTGGTCCGCGCCCTGTCCTTAAACAAGTACGTGGCGTGCCACAGGGGTTTCGTAGCGGCTTTCGCGATGTCCTCGACCTTCTCCGTGGCCCAAGTGCTCACCGTCATGGTGGCATTGGCCGCGCCAGCGCCTCTCGCCGTGGCCTTCTCGCCCTCCGGGTGCAGCCTACCGTGTTCCGAAGCTGGCGAAAGCATGATGGGATGCGGCATCACCCTTCCAAGCAACTCAATGTGCGTATCGATCTTCAGGACGTCGATGCCCGCTTTTTCCGCAGGACGATACGTTGGAAGGCGGCCTCGTTCCAGTACACTGTTTGACAGTCACCGACACCGCTGGCGACGAGCTCATAAGATGTCGTCGACATTTTGGTCGGTGCCAGGCGCTCGTAATCGCGAATGCTGACAATGTTGCCGGGGCGGACGGAACGGGCGGATGCTCCGAAACCCGGCGTGGCGCCCGCACGGAAGGTGTCCTGTTGCGCCTGACTGCCACTATAAACTGCTGCCATGGTGGCGGCGAAAGCGCCAAGTACGGGAACTCCCGCGAGATTCTTGAACACATCCCGCCGGTTGAGCGAGACCCTTTCATCTGGAGACTTTTCGTCTGCGGCCCCCCGCTTGAACAGGAGGCGGTCCAGACCATAGAGCGAACTGGGGCGCGCCAAGGCAAGCACCGCCAGCCCGGCGACCTCCACCAAGTTGCGGTCAATGATCAAATAACTTCCCGGCTCGCCCCAAGGGTCTCCAAATCGTTGGACATCCGCAATTCGGGTTACCTTATGGCCAAGACCGATTGGTTCCGATCTGGGTTGCAACCCTGGCGGTTCGGCAGAAGAGTCGAGTTGTGCATTTTTCCAGCGCCGCCGAGATGCTTTCCTTCTTTCGATTGTCTCTAGACGGGCGCCACTATCGGCGTATTGTTCGAGCTTTCCAGAGAGTCTTCGCCGCAACAATCTTCTTCGGAAGTGACGGTCGCCCGGAGCCAGCGCAGATTTTTGATTGGGCGCGCTTCCATTTTTTCGATAAATGTGCTGCAGCACATTTATCAAATTATGTGGTATTCGAGATTATGTGACGCCGAGCCCACAAGTGTAGGTGTAGTATGAGGCGGAGATGAGCCGGACGTCACATAATTCTTGGGCTCAGAGGCTGCGCAAGAAGGCCATCAGGCTGGCGTCCTCCTTCCAGGGTTTGCTCGGTTTAGGTCCAGCGATTTCACACTGGGCGAGGGCCTTGGCTTTCGCTTCCAAGTCACTCTCCGCGTAGATGTGGGTTGTATCTAAGGAGACATGACCGAGCCAACCGCGAATGGTGTTGATATCCACACCGGAGCGCAAGAGGTGAGTTGCAGCCGTGTGCCGACTATGTCTTGAAAGACATAGCCGGCATTCGTTCTCCACTCTCCTTCACAGCATGGGGACCGATTTGGCCGTGCAGAAGGAGCTTCTCCGCCATGCCGACATCAAGACGACCATGAACATTTACACTCAGGCGATGGCGCCAGCCAAGCGAAAAGCGATTCGAAAACTCACTCAAAAGCTACTCGAGGCGTGAAGTGGTACGAAGTGGTACTTTCCCAGTTCGGATGATCCCCTATAACTTCTTGAAAAGATTGGTACGCCCGGGGTGATTCGAACACCCGACCCCTTGCTTCGTAGGCAAGTGCTCTATCCAGCTGAGCTACGGGCGCACAT
>JBEKNU010000386.1:0-5872 GCA_049522495.1 Terriglobia bacterium | reverse complement strand
AAGAACGACTGCGGCAAACTTGCCGAAACAGAAGTATTGCTGCGGTCTTTGGGAGTGTGTACAAGGTGAATGGACACGCCTACGACGTGGCAGTCGTCTTTAATTCGCGTGGAGAACTGGCAGAGCGATACGGCAAGATCTATCTGGCTGGCGAAAAGTGGGCCGCGCCGGGCAATCACCTCGCCTATTTTGAATTGGAAGGCGTCCCCTCCACGGTAATCATTTGCCATGATGAACGTTATCCCGAACTCGTCCGTCTGCCCGCCATGCAGGGCGCACGCATTGTCTACTACGTCAGTTCGGAATCTTCCCTGAAAGAGGAATCCAAGCTTGTTCCCTACCGCGCGCAAATGATGGCCCGGGCAGTAGAGAATTCGGTTTTCGTTGTGGCGGCAAACGCCCCCGCCAATAATGACCTCACCGGTTCCCATGGCCAGAGTCGGATCATCGCTCAGGATGGAAACATACTCAAAGAGGCCTCGATCTTCGGAGAGGACATTCTAATCTCGACCCTCACCCTGACTATAAAGCCAAAGTTGCCACTGAATTCGCTGAATGGTCCCCTGGCCGATTGGTGGTGTTCTGGTGTTGAATGGATGATGAAAAACCGCCACCAGCAGCTGGAGTAACCTCTCCGACGCTGAGGTCGGGTTTCAGGGGGCGCCGTTGTCGTTGGCCTTGGCCTCCGCTTCGCTCTAAGCGGGCATCGTCTACGCCTGGAAATCTTTAGCAGCGGGCTTCAGGAATACGTTATCCGTGTAACCTACATCGATTTTGAATTCGTAAACCTCTCCAGAAGTCAGCATCTCAGGATGCTCGGGGGAGTTGCGGTAGCGGGCGCGTAAGATTGCATCCGTCAGGTTCATGGCGTATCCGCTGGGGTCGACGACCAAGACTTTAGCGGTCCAGTCCGTGTCCCGAGCGTCGCTCGACGCGAAAAGGTGGACCGTGACGCCGCGCCACAACCCCCGCTACGGATGGAACTTGATCCTCGCACCCTCTTGTTCCGCGCCGTCGGCCCGGCACAAGGTCGAGAAGGTGAACGTCACCTTGGCGCCGGCTACGACCTCAGGGCTGCTTCGCTATTCCCAACTGCTCGAGCGAATCATGCAGGGTACGGAGTGTTCCAAGCGTACTGCCCAACTGGCCATCTCTCAGGCCTGCCAAAAAGGATCGATCCTCCAGGACGACGGCCATTGCCGGCTGCCCGGATAGAAAGTTATGGATTCAAGGGACCGGGTGAAACAGGGGTGGGCTCTCGTAAGGAGCAGACACGATATGTTATTGAAAACACACGGTGGCCAGGAACTTGATGCTCCTTTCCGTTTTGTCCAGACCGGGTCTGGTATTCCATTGCAGAGGTGCAACCCCGCCGAGGGATTGCCCAGTAGGGCTCATTCGAGCCGATGCGGCCAGCGCGCGGGACTTACAGGTCTCACGCGCTGTTCCCGTCCCTATGGGGCCGAAACCGGCATTGGATGAAAGGGCCCCTCATGCCTTGAAAAACCTGCTTTCAAAATCTCCACAGCGCCCTAGGCAGGCGAGAACTCTTTCGCTGAAGTCTCAAACGCCCCCCTTCTCCATCGCTCCGCTCAACCCCCACCTTGAGCTCTACCGGTTGGGATAGGTTCCCTGACTTGTCTACACAACCGGGTATCCTCCCCCAACCGCTCACCCGCTTGACGACGTCCTCATCACCCAAAGCCGACGGCATTCCGAGAAAACGGACGGAAATTACCTTGAGAAAATCGCGGGCTAAGTTCTCGACCCGTTACGCTTCGTGCCGCGTAGCAGTTCCTGCTCCAATCGGCGTGTTAGGGGTGCAAACAGCTCCTGCATCGGCACGCATTTGGCGCCGGGCTCCTCGGGGAGGGCCATTGGGTTGCTTTGCGGATCGCAAAACGGACCGGGCCAGTCGGCTTTCGAGTTCTCCGCGATCTTCGAGACCACGATGCGGTCCTCCCAGAGGTCGCCGCTGAGAATCCTCCCGTGGGCGATGATGCACTGAGCGCACGAGGTGATCGGCCGACCGTACTCCAGAACCTCGGCGAGCCGACCGTCGGAGGCATGGATGCGAAACACTTTGCTCTTGTTTGGCGGCGAGTCCTGCGTTTCCGCGTAGAAGAAGCCGTTGTAATACGGGATGTTGAGGATATTGTTGTATTCGTAGTTAGCCAAGTCGCATTTCCAGATGACCCGGCCGTCGGCGATGGCAAAGGCGGCGATGTACTTCCAATCGTGGCCGGTGTACCTCTTGCTCCAGGTGTTGCCGCTCCCAGTGATCAGCTTGCCGTCGGAATAGGTGAGCGTATCTTTCTTCCCGGAAGGAAGCTTGGTCTTCTCCCAGACGAGGTCCAAGTCCTTGTCGAACACGCGGATCGCCGAGTCCCATTCCGGGTTGCCGTACCAGCGAGTTGCCACGAAGTACCCGCACGAATCGTTTACCAGGACGGTGTTCCAGGAAACGACCCAGGCAGGGTGAGTGACATTGGCCCACTTGAGGACCTTCCCGTCATCGGCGCGTATCTTCAGCACTTTTCCGGTGCACTGATAGAAGACCCAGCCATTGGCCTGATCCACGCAGGGGGTAATGCCGCCCGAGGCGTCTTGCTTGACCCACCACACGTCCCGCCCGGTCTCGCTAGACATGGCGTGCAGCCCATTGCTGCACGCCATCAGGATGAGCTTGGAGCCGTCGGCGCACTGGAAGTAAGAGTATCCGAAGAAATATCCCCCCGGCTGGTTGGCAACACTCATCCACTGCACCTTCCCGGTATCGCGAGCCAGAGCGAGGGTTCGTGCCTTTTGGTATTCGTGGGCTAGCACGAGCCAAGTCCCGTCCCCTTTCTGAATCACCAAGGGAGTGCTGTCGTACGTTTTGGCAACGGGATACCTTCTAATGATCTTATAGTCGTCGACGCCAAACGCGACGACATGCGGGAAATCAGGCGACTCTTTGCCGCGAAAGCCCGGGCGCTTGGATTGGTCGTCGGCGGTGAAGTAGGCGACCCCGTCGACGACGACCCCTCCTTGGGAATAGTAGTCCAATCCGCAGTTTGACTCCGCCGCCTGCTTGCCCGGACTCGCCGGGGTACAGGCACCTGGGTAGAGCGGAGACAACATTTTCCAACTCAAAGTCGCCATACCGGCGCGCAACCAGTGTCTTCGGGTCATTTGGGTACTCCTTCGCATCGATGGTGGCATAAGCGTGCTTTGATGAACGCCAGTGCATTCCTGCCGAGGGTCATCTGTTTGTGCTCCTTGGCGGCGTTGAGTCGCTCGATCCGCCGGAATTTAGGCCGTGGTACTGGCCTGATGGCCGAGGCCCCCCTCCGACCAGAACCCAACCTTTTCCGGTCTCAACTTGTTATAGTTTCGCAGGAGGCTATCGACGTCCTGCTGCTTTTGCGCTATTCCCCCCTCGTGCCGAGCAAAGGCTGATTCAGTGCCCACATGATTAGCATCCGGCCATCCGCAAGTTCGAGTCACTTGCGGCGTCTCAGCCCGCTTTGGCAAGTGCTCCGAAATGCTAGACTGCAGCCTCGGCCTTTTCTTTCGCGGCACGCCATCTCATAGCGCTTTCATGCCACGCCGCCGGCGCGGAGACCGAGATCCAACCGCGCGGCGGCAGCACATCGATATAGAGAACCAAATCATCCACCGCCGCCAGGGCCTTCCCGTAAAGAGCGGCTGCTTCGGCCTTCCGTCCCTCCTTCTCCGCTCGGTCCGCCAGCAGCTCCAGACGCATCACCGCTGCGCCGCGCCGCCAGTACTCCAGCACCGCGCCCAAGTGACGGACCTGCGCTTCCTCCCGTGCGCCTGGCACGGGAACCACCGCCTGGCGCAGCGTGTCTTCCCCGATCTGCTCCACAAAGTAGCCGACCGTGGCGGGGTCTGCCCTTAGCTCTCCTGGGGGGCATCGCGAGAGGAACATTGAATCGTGAGGCGCTTGCCGCGCGATGCGTTCGCTTGCCTCATTCATCCGGCGAAAAAGAGGCGCAACCTGGGACGCCGCAGCACCAAAATTACCGGTGACATACTCCTCGAAGATCTCTCTTTCATCGACTTTGTCTTCCCATCCGCTCCGTGCAAAAGCCAGGTTGTTCATCCCATACGTTTCGTGATTCGAACTCCAGCATTGCACTGTAGCCCCCTCGATTCCCACTTGTTTGAGAGATTGCCAATCCTGGCAGATTATATCCGCCATCGGGTAGGGAAAAGACTTAAATGCGTGCGTCCCCATGTAGTACTCGTAAACGATCACTTTGCCATGGTGAACGCGTTTCCACTGGCGCAGGATGTCGAGCAGGAAACGATTGGCAGCCGAAGGGCTGTCAGGTGAGAGGGGATGGGCAGCGTCGCGCCCCCCTAGCGCAACCCAGGTAACAACGTTCGGTTCAAGCGTTATGCCGCGGGGAGGGAAGCGCACATCGTCGTAGCCGGCGTGACCCACCAGCCGCCCAGGAAACTCTTCCCCGACGGTGCGAGCCACACGGTTCACTAAGCGGGCAAGGCGCAGACTTTTGCTGGCGTTCTCCCCGGCAGGCGTGTTGCTACCGGCATAGGATCGAAATGCATCCTTCGGATCGAGGTCGCCACGCACGCAAGGCTCGCACTGGCACATGCCAATGCCATCCTCCTGTATCACACCTACGATGCCGACCGCCGGGTTCGCGCACAGGAATGACAGGACGTTGCGCAGCAGAGTGTCGACGGCTTCTTCGTTACTTGTACAGATGCAGAGCTGATTGTGGTCCGTCAGCCGCGTCCGCTGGCCGTTAAGCAGGGCGAACCATTCCGGGTGCCGGTCGTAATACCGCTCCGGGGGCAGCCAGTACCCAAGGTTGTGATGGCTGAAATCGAGTTTCAGCCCCCGCCGCAGGACTTCCGGTTGGACGTATTCGCGAAACCAAGCCTCGGTGTAGCGGAGCCGCCCTCGCTCGGCGGAGTCGCCGACATGAGTGCCAATCAAGCCGCCGATGGGATCGGTCACATCGTCTGGCAGGGGGGTGTAGATTACGTAGTTCAGCCCGTTCTTGGCCATCCAGTCCAGGCGCTTAATGATCAGCTCGAGCGGCTCGCGCCAGGGGAACTGATATCCGCGGTACCACAAGCGTGGCTTGCGGACGGACTGAAAAGCCGCCAGCTGGATACTCTCGCGTCTGGGAACCTCCTCGGCGTCCGGCCCAAAGCCGCTGAAACGGCAACCGGCATACCGCCGGAGGAAGTCGAAAGCACCGTACACGATGCCAGAGGGGGTGCCACGAACGCACAGGTCGCGGCCCTGGCAAACCAACTCAAACCCTTCGTCCCCCAGGTCGGCTCGGCTTACGTCCTCCAGTAAAATCCTCGGCCCGCGGCCCACCGAAGTTTGGGCTTCGCTATCAAGTATCTGTCTGAGGTAATGATCGAGCTGCGCTGCGGCATAGAGGACGGGTGCAGCAGATTTCCGATGATAGACGATCTCGGGGAAGCTACGTCGGCCGGCCTGCCATGTGGTCGTGCCAGCAGCCCCCGTTACGGACGTGGTCAGGGCCGTACCAGCCAGTGCCGTAGTGGCCAGGAACTGCCTCCTGCTCTGCCGCGTATATGCTCTCCTTCATTGGACTGCGCCGCAGTCATTCTTTCCCCAGCTAAGCGGATTATAAACCCGGCGATGGCTGGCATCAACATTTTGCATTATTTTTTGCGGTGTGGTTCGTCAAAATTAGATCTGCCTCAAAAGAATTGACTTTTCGCCGGAACACACCCGATATTCATCTGCATGTTCAGGCTGTTGCTTTCAACCTTGCGCCTTCTTGTTTTCTCTGCGCGCTTTAAAGAATTGGCTTTGGAGAATCTGGCCCTTCGGCAGCAACTGGCCGTGATGAAG
>JBEKNU010000385.1:0-5894 GCA_049522495.1 Terriglobia bacterium | reverse complement strand
TATGAACCTGGAAACGAGCGCCGAAAACAGTCGCGGGCCCCCACGGAAGCGCCTCGGGGCAAGCTGACCCTTCCTTTCAAGCACCCGCAGCCCCATTCATCTATTCAACCGCGATTCTTGGGTGCTGGGCCTCTCGTTGACGGGAGGCCCGGAAGCCGGTAAACTTGTAGCTTCGGGCTCTTGCGGGAAAGGACTCCTAGTTCTCCATCCTGTTTTAAGCCCCACCATCAGCAGAACGAAGGAATAACTATGAATGCGAATGATCTCCGACCCGGAATGATCATCCGGCACAACAACGAGCTTTTTACCATTCACAAGGCTGAGCACCGTACCCCCGGCAACTTGCGGGCATTTGTGCAGGCCAAAATGCGCAATCTGCGCACCGGCGCTTTGGCTGACCACCGCTTCCGCTCCGAAGATACGGTGGAGCGGGCCGCGATCGACGAAGTCGAGATGCAATACCTTTATTCCGACGGTGATTCGTACTACTTCATGAACACCGCCAATTACGAGCAGATTCACCTTCCCAAAGAGGCCGTGGGCGATCGCGCCGCGTATATGATGCCGGACGTTCTTCTCAAGGTAGCGTTCTTTGAGGGCCGGCCCGTGGACGTCGAGTTGCCGGCCACCGTGGACCTGAAGGTGGTCCAAACCGAGCCGGGCATCAAGGGCGGGTCTGCGACCAACGTAACCAAAGCCGCCACCCTCGAAACCGGCGTGGTGGTCCAGGTGCCGCCCTTCATCACGGAAGGTGAGACGATCCGCGTCGATACCGCCGAAGGCAAATACCTCGAGCGGGCGAGTTGACCTCTCGCCGCCGCGTTCCAAACTCCTAAAAGCTCTCGTCCAAACTAATCTCGGCAAGGATCTTGTCGAGTTGGGCGGCGGCCTGCTGGCGCTTCGCCGTGAAGTCGGCAATCTGGCTGCGCAGTGCCCGCCAGGCGGTCTTCCTGCACATCCAGTTGGTGCGTGTAGCGTTGCAGCAAGGCCTTTTCCTCCACGCTGCCCTTCAGCGCCTTCATGTTTTCGCGAATCCGGCCCTGGTCCGTGGCAATGGCATTCACTTCCTGCTGGCGTGTCGTGATTTGCTTATCCAGCGCGTCGATCACACCTTTTTGGTCGAGGACTCGCTTGAGGGCTTGCTTTAACTCCGGAGTCATCCTTTTTTGCTCGGACAGCAGGGTGATCTCTTCGTCCGACACGTTCGAGAGTTCCACCCGCGTGGCGAGAGGGTGATACTCCTCCACCACCAGTTGCGCGCCTGCTTTTGGTTCCACCTTCACGCGGAAACGCTGGAGCGACGCCGTCGTCTCCTCGGGCTTAGCGCCCTCCGCCAGCTTCCATTCCGGGCGGACCGGATGCTCGATGATAACGTCGCGCGGGGCCGCGTCGGAGTTGCTGATCGTATAAGTTTTCCTTTCGCGCTCCTCCTTCGTCATGATCATCGTACCTTTGATGATTTGAATTCGGCTGAAGGGCTTTTCCGTGGGCCTGCCCTCCACCTTGATGCGCACCGCCGGATCGGCGGCGTAGGAAATCAACCGCTTTTCGCCGGGCCGCAAGACCGCGAGCATGCCCTCACCTGAGAAAGTCCCTTCCTCGAGAATATTAAGACTTCCGGCGTCGAATTCCACGCCACTCGTGTTGCTGAGCCAGAGGGCGCGCAGGGGTTCGTTGCTGTCTTCGTTCCAAAGCGTGACTTTTTCCGTATCGATGCGCGCTCGCAAGATAGGCACCAGCGCCGACTGGTTCTTACCAATAGTGACCTTCTCTTTCAGGTCGTACTCGAAGAAATCGCCCACGGCTTTGGCTTCAGCTTCAGACCCTTGGCGCTCCGCGCTCTCCGAAACTTCGGAAGTTTCCGTCTGCAATTGTGGCGCTGCAGCTCTGACTTCAACCGCCTGTGCGACTGATTCCACAGAGAGTGAGGGATGGATTTCGTTCAACCTGCCGACCCCGATATAGATGTTCGTAAGTGCAAAACGTTGAAACCCCGAGGCGTTGACGAAGAGCGCCGAATTCCCGGGCGCGACATTATTGAAACGGTAATAGCCTTGGGGATCGCTCGTAACGGTCTGCGACTCCCCTGTCGCTTCGTTTCGCAAGGTGCCCTGTGCTCCACCCACGCCTGCGCCACTCTGGTCCTTGACGGTTCCTTCCAAGCCTGCTCTTCCTGGAGCGATTCCCCCTCCCTCCCCAGGTGGCGGGGGAGGAGGCGGCGCTGGCGCATTCATCGCGCTCTCATGCGTCTGCGGAGTGAGCATGGCCGACTCCGGCAGCGGCACCTCCGGCCGCCGGACGTACATGGGCTGAGAAATATTTTGCACGAACGATTGCGGCGCGCCCGCTACGAGCGAGAGTTGCACATCTTTCCAATCCTCGCCGATGGTGTTATCCACCACGGCCCAGCCCTGCACCAAGGGTTTATCGCCGTGCTTCTGGTCCAGCAGAATGCGGTAGGTGCTTTTCCACACCGGCACTTCGCTGATGTAGCTGACAAAGATTTCGCGCTCGCCTGTCCCTGCGGCAGAGATGGTCAGGCGGCGCAGGTCCACGGCCTTGGCGGATCCGATCAGGTTGAGGTAACGATTGACCTCCTCCGCGAGTTCGCTATCGGCAATTCGTACGGAAGCCCCCGGCCCCAAATCGAAACTGCGCACTTCCCCCGCGTCAGTCACCAGCGTCAATACCGTCACCTCTTCCACCAGCTCAGGTTTGTCGCCGAACTTCTTCATCACTTCGAATCCCAGCACCTTGCCGGCCGCCCCTGTTGCGCCGCTCCGGACTTCCACGCGAGTGCCGCGCAAAGCTCCCAGGAGATCGTTGCGTGAAGCCTCCTCTCCCAGCGGCAGGCGCAGGGTTTTCAAGCGCTCGGAGAGCGGCGCCACGGAATTGAAGCGCACCCCCGTGATGCGCCCGTCGCCAAGGTCCACAACCGTCAGCGATTTCAACGCGTCGTTCAATTGCGCGGAAGTGAAATCGATATTTAAGTCCTGTGTGCCACGCACGTGGGTGGAATGCTCGAAATATCCCACACCGTTCTTGTAGAGCACTACGCGCTTGACGGGCAACCGGCCCGCGGTTTCACTCGCAGCCTCTGCCGAAGCCGGGGGAGCCGCCGCTTGCTGCGCATGGGTCAAGGTGATAAATGAAAATATCGCGAGAACAACCGTCACAACCTTTTTTCGCATGAGGTCCTCCCTCTTAATTGCGCACCCCAGATACAGCGGGCAAAAAGTCCTCCGCTACAGTGTGGCTATTATAGGCTCAAGATTCGAGAGTTAAAGCCCACGTTGCCCTGCGGTGATTAAACCTTTGACGCGCGGCGAGCCGAGTCCCGCGAAGCGGGATACCGTGAGTAACCGTAGGTTAAACCTACGGAAAGGGAAGCTGAGAGAGAGTTCCGGCCCTGGAGGGGCCGACCGTATGCAGAGTCAACCCCGTTGGGGTTGGGTCATCGGATAGGCATTGCTATCCGCAGGTTTCACCTACGGCTACCCACGGTTGGCCTCTTCCGGGCCCCCAAGACCTGCGTTGAGAATTTCGCATTAGAAATCCCCCCAAAGAACGAGGGGCACTTACTGCAACTTGGCGTATTCGGCTTTGGCGTCTGCGAGAAGAGGGAGATCGGGGTCGGCGTCTTTCCACAAGGCAAAGAAATCTTGGTAAGCGGTGCGGGCTTGGGCTTTGTCACCGGCCAGGGCTTGGGCGCGGCCGACACCAAGTTGGGCCATGAAAATGTAAGGGGAGCCAGGACGGGTGTTCTTGAAAGCCAGAACCTTCTGGAATTCCTGGACGGCGTCATTGGTTTTTCCCGCCTTCAGGTAAGCAATGCCACGAAGCCACATTGTTCCCAGGTCCGCGCGGTCGTATGGGTGAGCCCGCTGTAGAAGATCGAGGGCTCGAGTGGGATTGTCCCGCTTTATTTCCAGGAACGCCTGGAGACCGGGGATCGCCACGGCCTGGACAAGGGTGTCGTCAGGGCGTAGCTTGGCCACTTCCTCCGCGAGACTCGTAGCTTTTGCGTCCTGGCCGGCGAGCGCCAGCACACCACCCACGCTCAACTTGACAAGAGGGCTCGCCGAAGCCTTCAGCGCCGCAGTGGCGTCTTCCGCAGCTTGCGAGCGTAAGCCGGCGAGGGCCTCACACTGCCCTTGATCGAGGAGAAGCTGCGCCGCGATCTCTGAAAGGTTTAAGCGCCGGGCTTGCTCCACCGCCCCGCCTATGAGTTCGCGCATTTTATTCAGGCGTCCTTGGGCGCCTGCCATGTCGGCGTAAAGGACGTCCAGTTGGGCTGCCCAGAATGGGCTTTGTCTCACTAAAGCCTCTTCCCGACCCAAGGTCGCCTTGTCTCCCTGAAGGATTGCAACATAGGCGAGGGCGGTGTGGAGGCCTGCGCCGCCGATCTTCCGGTTGATGGCCTGCTGAAGGATTGCTTTGGCATCATCCATGCGGTCCAGTCCCACATAAGCCGAGCCAACGTTGGCATAAGCGTTCCAGGTGTCGGGCGACAGCCGGATCGCTTCCAAACCCTCGTCCACCGCCTTCTGAAAATCCCCCAAATTGTTGTAGATTCCCGCCAGATTTGTGTATGGGGTCGAATTCCGGGGATAAGTCTGTTTAAACAATTCGTAAGCCTGAATGGTTTTGTCGATATCTCCGCGGGTATCGTAGTAGTGGCTGGTGATGTAGAGGCGCTCGCGCTCGCTGGCGCGGTCCTTGAGCTCGAAGGCTTTTTGCGTGTCTTGCGAAGCCAGTTCTGTCTGCCCCGTGTTGTTGTAACAGGTGCCGAGGCGCGCATAAGCCATGGCGAAGTTGGGGTCGACTTCGATGGCGTGTTGGTAAAAGGGAATCGCCGCCGTCTCCTCCCCCACATTGTGCTGCGCATCACCCAGGGTGAAGGCTTTCAGGGCTTCGAGGGAAGATGTTGTGGCCTGCTCCAAAGGCATATCGAACTTCTGAACGGAGGCCAGCGATTCTCCCAGCTTCATCCGCAACTCGGAACTGGCGCCGCCCAGAGCCTTAAGAACCTGCTCTTTCGAGTTCGCCGTAGCCTGCGTTTGCGCCAGTGAATCGCCCGTGTTCACATTTACGGCTTCCAGCGTGATGATGTACTGGCTGCCGAGGCTTGCGATCCCGCCGGTCAGCATCGCTTTGATCCCATTGCGCTGGCAAATCTCCCGCCCCACTTCTGTGGTGATGTGCGTGTCCATCGGCCTTCCCATGAACTTCAGCGTCTCCTCCACTCGCTGATCGGGAAAGACATTAAGAAAAGGGGATTGCTCGAGATCCACCGCCACCGCTTTCTTGAGCGTGCCGTCGAAAACCGGGTCTCCCGTGGTGTTGACGAAATCCGTCAGTAGAATAGAGTCGCGTTCAGTCATCACCGGCCGGCGGAAATGCAGGAACGCGAAGACCGCCGCGACGATTATTACGGTCAGTCCAGCGCCAATCAAAGCTAACCTCTGCGTCACACCGGCCTTGGACGGGCTCGCTGGGAGCAGCGCCGGCACTTCGGTGGCCCCCGAGGCCACGCGGGGGGTGGCTCCGCTGCTAAACTCCTCTGGAATTGCCGCCGCAGGCACAGCCCCGCTGACAATTGCCGAGCGGCCCGAAGAAGTATCGCGCTTCAGGCGTTTCAAGTCGGCGCGGACGTCTGCCGCGCTCTGGTAGCGCAGTTCGCGGTCTTTTTCCAGTAACTTGTTAATGATCTGCTCGATCTCCGGAGTGACATCGGAATTCAGCCGCACCAGCGAAACCGGCGCCTTGTGCAGGATGGCGTCGAAGATGAGGGCCGATGTGGAACCCCCAAAGGCCGCCCGCCCCGTGGCCATTTCGTACAGCACCACGCCGAAGCTGAACAGGTCCGTGCGCGCGTCCAGCTCCTGCCCCCG
>JBEKNU010000384.1:0-5906 GCA_049522495.1 Terriglobia bacterium | reverse complement strand
CATTCGACGTAGTTGGGTCATAAGGACCTCCTTATGACTCCACACTACTCCTTGATTGCATGGGAGGTTTTAAAGCATGGGCACGCGAAAAGCGTCCCCCGCGCCAGCGGGTTCGTTCTAGTGAATTTCCCGTCGCAGTGAAAGAACGGTGAGCAACCAAAACAGACATGTAATGGAGACGCTCAGTAGGCCCAATACACTTATCCACGTCAGCTTGGGCATCAGAACACATCCTTCCCGAGGTGTTGGCCGGCTGGCGCAGGGCGAGCCCAACTCTGCGACTCACGTCTCGGGCCATGCCCGCCGATATTTTAGGCATGCCCATCTACGGACGCCATTTCGAGCCTGGCCAGTTGCAGTTTATCACCAGCACCTATCGCCGCAGCCGGCTGTTTACGTGTCAGCGTTTCTGTTGGATCTTTGTCGAGATGCTGCGCCAGCTCCGCCAGGAAATCGGGTTTCTCCTGATCGGCTGGGTCCTCATGCCCGAGCACTTTCACCTGCTGATTCGACCTCAACCCGCCGCAGCTACCGTCCGCTTCATGCAGGAACTAAAGAGACGCTCCGCCCAGCAGTTTATCGCCGCCCTCGACAAGAATCGGCAACATCCGCAGTGCCGTGCCATGCTGGCCCGGCTGCGACTACCTCCCACCGTCCACAGCGATGCCTACCATCAAGTGTGGCAGAGGCGCGATGTGCCTTTTAGCGTTTTCACCGAGAAAAAGCACAGGGAGAAACTCGACTACCTGCACAGCAACCCCGTCCAGAGAAGACTGGTCGGTTCTCCCGATCAATGGCCCTGGTCAAGTCTTAGATTCTATTATCTGAATGATTCCTCTGTCCTGACCATGGACCGCCTTGCCTGATCCACACTGAATCGCAGAGCTGGGCTCGCGCCAGCCGGCCAAACTGACAAGACACCTGCGGAGAGGAGGGAAAGAGTGGGCGGCCATTCCGCTTTGCGGGATTGCTGCCCAAGGGTAGTTTGCCGAAAGTGTTTTCCCGCGGCGGGGGACGCCGCGGCGGCCGATTAAATCTCTCCGTTTTGATGCAGCGCGAGGTGGAACTCCTGCACTTGCTGGAGCTGGTCCCGGATGGATTTCATCTGGGCCCGCATTTGGCGCTGCCACTCGGCTTGTTCTTGCTGCTTTTGTTTTAACGTTTGCGCCTGCAATAAGGCCCGTTTTTCCGCCGCCAGCGCGCGGAGTTGATCTGCCTGGGCGCGTTGCTTCTCGGCTTGCGCCCTTTGTAATTGCGCCATGGCGTGCGCAAGGTTCTGTCCCTCGGCGCTGGAGGTGCGCCTCTCCCTCAGGGGGGCGCGGCTCAATTCCGCGTTGACGGTCTGCTCGTGGTGATCGCGGACGATGGTTAAGCTCACCTTGCGCGTATCCTCTGTGAAGTTATCATTCAAGGCGGAGCGGAGTTCGTCCACTCCGCTGATGGCTTTGCCATCGACCTGCTCAATGACATCCCCCGCCTTCAGCCCGGCCTTATCCGCTGCGCCGCCCACGGTCACCTCGGTAATCAGCACGCCCTTACCCTGCTTGACGCCAAAGTATTGCGCGAGCTGCGGCGTGAGGTCGTCCCCGTCAATCCCCAGGATGGCGCGGTGACCCCCCAGGAGAGAAAATGACTCGGGAAAATTCATCGGGGGGATTCTAATTTCCGGCATCACGTTAATGGAGGGGAGGCGCGCTTCCGGGGCGTTGAAGCTGAAGCTATTGGAGGAGCCCTCCAGTTTCGCGCTCAGGATGCGGGTTTTCCCGTCCCGTACAACCTTCATCTCCACGGTGCGTCCGGGGGGAGTTTCGCGAATCAGCCGGCGCAGCTCCGCGCTGCTGCGCACGCGGACGCCGTCGAACTCCATGATCGCATCACCTTTTTCGATGCCGGCCTTCGCTGCGGGGCTTGCTTTTACGACTCCGTCGACAAAGGCCCCGGCGACGGCAGGCAGTTTCAACTCCTGCGCCTTTTCCGTGCTCACATCGCCCAGGCTGACACCCAAATGGGCCGTGCCATCATTCATCAGATAAATCTCCGCTGACTCCGGCGGGTCGGGGGCCTCGGGCGGCTCCGGGGCTTCTGGGGGCTCCGGCGCAACCCGTGGCGTGAGGGCGGGACTTGGGACATTTTGTCCACGCAGGGGCTGAACACCCCCACCGGCGCCCACCAGCGCCAAAGCCAACACCAGTCCTGAAAAATATTTGAGGCTCATGGTGTGTCCTCCCCCTGCAATCTGCTTGCTCCCTGGGTTTCTGATTTCCATTTTCTAACTTCCTTTCCGGCGGCCTGATGTTTCGTTCACTCTTATGACGCGGCCCGCAGGATTTCGTAATCGCGAATTCTTTGCCTGCGCGGCCGGCGCGGACTCGTACGGGCACGCCATGGCGTGCCCCTACGACCTTTACAAATCTTCGTCGCTCTGGCCGACGCGAATGTTTCCGCGCACCGTCCGCAATTCCACGCGGACGCCCCCGGCGCCAACTTGCGCGCGGCGAGTGGAGTCGCCAGGTGTGGAGCTGACTTGAAAGGGATAATCGCCCACGATGTTCCCCGCCACGGTGGAAAGTTCCAGGAGCGCGTTGGCCTGCGCCGGCATCACGAGATCCACATTGCCATTGATGGTGGCGAGCGTGAACGGCAGGCGGCGATCGGGCAGCGCACGGAGAGACATGAGAATGTTCCCCGTCAAGGCGTGCGCCACCACGGAACCCGCTACGTTGATGCCCTCAATGTCGCCGTGCAGGTTGTGGGCCTCCATCGACCCGTCCACATCGTGGACCACGATGTCGCCTTCCAGCGTGCTGAGCTCATCCAGCCGGACCTGACGAGGCACGCGTAAGCGGTAATCCACACGGATGGGCGTGTCGAGGCCGGAGGGATAAAGGGTGTGAAACGACACGCTGCCGCGGCACGCTTCCACCGCTACCTGCACATCGTCAAGCTGATCGGTGGGAGCCGCGCTCCGCATGGCGACGGTGGCTTCCACCTCCGCGCGGTCCCAGCCTTCCACCAGCACGCTGCCGTGCACGTTCACCACGGAGACGTGGCCGCCCGGGGGAAGCTCAAAACGCTTCTCCCAGACGCGTTCCGCACCGAACGCGGGCCGGATCCCACCGACCAGGCTCAAGGCGAGCGTTAGGAGCAAGGTGAGCTTTGATGAGAAAGGCGAAACTCGAAAATCGAAATTCGAAACTCGCGAAATGCACGGCGAATTTCGAGTTTCTAATTTCGAGTTTCGATTTTCCAGTTCCGGTTGTTCCTGGTTACTCGTCATGGTTGTCGTCGTCCTTTTCCTGTTGGCGTTGCTGCCGGTCCTGCCGTTCCTTTTCCCGCGCCTGGTTGCGGCGATCTTTTTCCGAGCGCTGCTGCTGCCAGGCCTTCCAATTGCCTTCCTCGCGTTGTTGCAGCTCCTGCCGGGAGGCATCATCAATTTTACGAATCTCGATGTTGCCCGCCACGGTCCGAATTCTCAGAATTTCTCCCCCCCCATTCAAAGTTCCATGGCCGCGCAGGGTGGAGGGAACCAGTTCTTCCTTGTCGGCCTGAATGTCGAGGGGAAAGTCGGAGTGGATCTGGCGACCGGCCGCCGTCTGGATGGCCGCATCGATGGTGAGCGGCACATTGGCGGGCAGGTAGACGTAAATATCTCCCATGCTCGTTTCGAGCCGGGAGGCGCCAAAAGTTTTCTTGGTGCAGTTGAATTCCGCCAGGATGCTGCCCGCCGCTGTGGAAGCGCGGACGGCGCTTTCGACCTCGAGCAGATCGATGCTGCCTCCGGCGGTCTCCGCCACCACGCGGCCGCGGGCGCCTTGGAGGCGGATGCTGCCCCCCGCCGTCTCCGCCCGAACGCTGCTGCCCGTCGGCCCAATCTGGATCTGCCCGCCCGCCGTTTGGGCCACAACCTGCCCGATGGCGCCGCCCACCACGATGTCGCCCCCTGCGGTCTCGGCTCTCAGTGCGCCCGCCACGGCGCCGGTTTCGATTTCTCCCCCGCTGGTCTCGAGTCGGGCATCACCCTTCACATCGCCCACGTGGATGGTGCCTCCCGCGGTGCGCGCGATCAGGTCGCTGCCGGCTCGGCCCACGGAGATATTGCCCCCGTCGGTTTCAATCCGCGCCGCGCCCGTAAAGTCGCTGGAGCGCACGTCGCCGCCGGCGGTGGTGAGCCGGGCTTCGCCTTCCAGGGGAGCATCCACAGCGATATCGCCGCCCTGGGTTTCCACGTCGAGGTTGAACCGTTGGGGCACGGTGATTTGAAATTGCACCCGGAAGTTCGCGCCGTGCCGTGCCTGCTGAGGCGATTGGCTGGTAATGTACACGCCACCCGCCTCCACCAACCGGGCATTCAATTGGAAGTTGTCGAACAAGCGCCGCGCATAGGCCTCATCAAGCGTGTAAGCGCGCAAAGTGACGGTGCAACTCACTCGGTCGCCCGGCACGGGGTGGATGCTGACGGTTCCGTTATCCACACGCACCAGCAAACGCGCTCCCGCCTTGACGGGGGTTTCAAACTCCGAGCGCTGCTGCCAGGTGTTCCCGTGCCGCACCGGCGCGCCCTGCTTCACGGAAGAGGCGTCGAGTGCGGCGAGGGGCAGGGCAATCAGGAAGGCTAAGAGTGCGAAAATGTGAACTGGCCTCGTTCCCATGGGTTGAATGGAATCCTCACTTTCCTAATTTCATCACGGCGTTGGCGCATTTGAGCCGGACATAAGGGTTGGTGTCGGTGCTGGCCAAATGCTCGAGGGCCTGCGCCGTGGGCTCATCGCAGCCCTCCTTGTCCGCGTGATCGATCAGCGCATCGACTGCGGCCACCCGCACGCCAGCGTTGGTATCGTGCTCGAGCGCCTCCAGGAGAGCCGCTTGCACATCTTCGGAGGACTTCAGGTTGCAGACGGCTTCCAGCACCTCCAGGCGCACGCCGGCATTGGGATCGTGGCGCATGGCGTAGAGCAGGGCCTGGCGAATGTTGGGATTATCGGCGTGGGAACGCAGTGCGTCGAGGGTGTCGCGGCGGATGCCAGGATTGTCATAACTCTTTACGGCGTAAACCAGCACCTGCTGAATCTTGGGGTCGTCGAGCGAGCCTTCCAGGGTCACACGCCGTTCCGCGTCCATGGTGATTTTCACGCCCCCCGTCTGCGGATCGGGCGCAATGCGGCTGATGTCGCTGATGCGCATATTTTCAAGATCGGGACTGGCCACGTCGGCGTTGTTCACTACCACTCCACCGGAGGTCAGCCGCCCGGCGTGCGGGCGCAGTCCCCAGCCTATGCCAAACCCCAAAAGGACCAGCGTAAGACCCATAGCAAAACCGGAAGCCGGCTGAACGCGCAGCATCGGCAGGCCATTGTGCCAGAGGGCGCGCCAGCCGTGCTGCTGCCTTTCGAGCGCTTCATCCAGCGCCATCCGCGCCTCGGCCAGTAGAGTCGCGCTTACTTCCCCTTGCGGCCGCTGCGCCAGGACCTGGTGGAGTTGCTCCACTTTCTCCCGCGCCGCCCGGCACTTTGCGCATCCCGCCAGGTGCTCATCACAAGCCGCTTGCTCCCACGCGGAAAGCTCCCCGTAAAGGAGCAAAGGCAGATTCTCTTCCAGCTTTTGGCAATTCATGGTCTGCAATCTCCCTGCGTACTACTGAGTTGAAGGAGTTTAAAAAGTCGAAGGAGTTGAAGATCTTCCCTTTTTGACTTTTCATCTTCTTCAACTTTTCAACCTCGCTGTTAAGCTCAGTACGTGCCGACCTAAAGGTCGGCGCTTCTCCTATGTACGCTGAGCTTTAGCTCAGCACTGGAGTTTCTACATTTACTCCACTGTTTTAGGTCTGGCATATCATTATTATGTTGACAGACCGACGTAAGTCGGTTACACTCCTCCTGAATCTATGCTCAGGAGCCCACCATGAACGA
>JBEKNU010000383.1:0-5944 GCA_049522495.1 Terriglobia bacterium | reverse complement strand
CACCTTGGAGATCGTGTTCGTGCTGCGATGGAAAATCTGCGCCATCGAACGATTTTGCCTGACGCCCCTGAGGGGTATTCACACCGGCGGCGGTCGGTGCGCCGGCCCCACGTGCCACGGGGCAGTTACTTCCCCGGAAAGGCGATGTCGAATGTTTTCAGCCCTGCATGACTCCCCCGGGCTGTCGATCTAACCCCGGGTCGTACCGTGCTTCACGCCATCTCTTTCCCGCCACCGCGTCGCGGTAGTTCACCCGACTATGCACATCTGAGGCCCCCCGGAAAGAACGCTGGGGAAGGAAAGAAACCCAACCCGGCAGCAGCGCCAGCCCAGGGGAATACGATTACCCAAAGCAATAATCCGGCCCCTCGACACGAAGGGAGTCCGGAGATTTCTGGCTCACCACCGCCAGCGTCTTGGATAGAACTGCCCCAGAAGCAACAAATTATATTTTGCGCGGGATTTGTTTGTCAAAAGAAAATCGTGCGCCTACTGCCGATGCGGCTCGCAGCGTCTCTCGATCTTGACGCACATCAAATTTACCTCGCAATGTGATGTTTTTCCATCCCGCCGGATGGCCCCTCAGCGAAGGTTGATGATGCGGGAGGGCGGCGCTACCGGGGTGATCTTTCACCTGCGGGCACCATGGGAACAAAGCGCACGGGCAGCAGGCTCTCGCGCTCCAGGCCTTTCGCCGTGCGGCGCAGGCGGATCAAATCCTGCACGTAGCGGCCTACCGGCACCACCAGGCGGCCTCCCGGGCGGAGTTGCGCCACCAGCGCGGGCGGCACATCGGGCGGCGCGGCCGTCACGATGATGGCGTCGAAGGGCGCCGCTTCCGGCCAGCCGCGGTAGCCATCGCCGATCCGGACGCGCACGTTCGAATAGCCCATTTCCTTCAGCCGCGCCTCCGCCTCCCGGCCCAGCCGCTCCACGATCTCCATGGAATAAACCTCGCGTGCCAGCAGCGACAGCACCGCTGCCTGGTAGCCTGAACCCGTGCCGATTTCGAGCACGCGGTCCTGAGGTTTCAATTCCAGGGCCTCTGTCATGAAGGCCACG
Organism: Terriglobia bacterium; assembly: GCA_049522495.1. Lineage (GTDB taxonomy): Bacteria > Acidobacteriota > Terriglobia > UBA7540 > UBA7540 > Bog-366. The sequence goes on along the minus strand of JBEKNU010000383.1, from coordinate 4,882 downwards.
ACATAAGGCTGAGAGATAGTCTGCCCCAGGCCGATGGGCAGAGCGGAGTCGTTGTACGCGGAGGGCTGTATCGCCGGCGGCACAAACCGGTGGCGCGGGACTTTTCGAAGGGCTTCCAAGACGCGCGCATCGTGGATCCCGCGGGCGACAATCTGCTCTTGGACCATTCGCTCCCGTGCCTCACGAGTCTCCGGCGATTCTGCAGAGTCCGCGCGGGACCGTTCTTCCGCCGTCTCAGACCTGTCCACGGGCGGGGAAGAAAGGGTGTGAGGGAACAGGACGAATATCATTAAGAACCACGCGAGGCCTTGGGGTAGGTCGCTGCGGCGCGGCTTCATGGCAGCCTCTGCAGGCATTTTAGCACCGCAAAGCAATCACGGCGCGCCATTTCACCAGGAACCCGCTCCAGTTAGGTGGAGCGCTGCGGCGTGTCGCCGTAGTGAGCGCGGCGCAGGGTGAAGACAATGATGAGGCTGATGAGGGCCAGAATGGCGACAACGAAGATGCTGCCTTCGGGGCCGGTCGCTCCCCCGCTGAGGATGGGCTTGCCTACGGGGTGCGTGGCGAGGAGATGGTGCTGGACCATGGCTCCGCTGTCGGCGACGCCGTAGAGGAAGGATTGGGACCAGTCCCATGCGGTGTGGAAGCCGATGGCCCACCACAGAGAGCCGGTGCGCCAGAGGCTGAGGCAGAAGACCAGTGAGGCCAGGCCGGCAGAGAGCAGTCCGATGGGCGATTCGCCGGGGTTGTTGCCGTGTCCGAGGCCGAAGAGAATGGAGACGGTGGCGGCGGCGGTCCAGAAGCCTAAGGCCGCGCTGTGGCGGGCCTTGAAGGCCCACTGGTAGAGGCCGGTGAGGCCGCGGGTGAGGGTGTATTGAATGTAGCCGCGGCTGAGGTACTCCTCGAGCAGGCCGACCAGGAGGAAGCTGAGCAGCCAGATTGCTCCGTAACGGAGAATGTCGCTGCCAAAGAGCAAGCGGCTGTCGATCGCCAGGAATCCGGTTTTCCAGAGGGTTAGAACGAGGAGGGAGAGACAGGTAACTCCCCAGCCCAGGCCGGCGAGGAAGTTCGGGAGCTTGCGCCCGCCGCCGAGGCCGTAAGCGGAGTTGGGGCGTTGCTCGATCTTCGACATGATCCAAGTGACGAGGAAGGTCGCGAGGAAGAAGAGGGATTCACCGATCAACAAGTGTGGCGAGATGGGTATGTCCGAGGCGGTCCTCGTGGTTTTGGGAGCAGGCGGGTGGAGCTTGTGGCCGACGACGTTTACACAGACGATGAGGGCTCCCATGAGCGCGATGAAGATGAGCAGGCCCCAACCGGCGCGGAGGCCGTCTTTGCCGATGAAGATCGGGTGACGAGCTGACGGCGGCGTGGGTGGGATGGGTTCTGTCAGCATTGCGTCATGATCCATGGAGCTTCCTCGTGGGGCAAAAGTTTATCACGCCCGCCTGACCGGTCCCGAGGTATTCGATCGGGACCTGCCCCGATGTTTTCGATTCAGCTGCCACGCTGCCAAGAAACATTGGAGGTGAGGCCTTTACGCTTTACCCTTTGCTACGCTTTCTCGATCACCACCGCCGTGCCGTAGCAAAGGACCTCCGTCGCCGACCCTTTGCTGACCACTTCCGACGCGTCGTAGTGCAAGCCCACCACGGCATTGGCGCCCATTTCCGTGGCGTGCTGGAGGAGTAAATCGTAGGCTTGCTGGCGCGCCTGTTCGCACATCTCGGTATACGCTCCAATGCTGCCGCCGAGGATGTTCTGGAGGCCGCCAAAAATTCCTTGAGCAATCGTCGGAGATCTCACGATAATTCCCCGCACGATGCCCTTGTACTCGCGAATTCGGTATCCTTCAAACCCAAACGTCGTCGTTACCAGCATTGGCATTGGTTGTCTCCTTTGTTTGTGCTGTTATTGTCGGGGCCTCGTGGCTCAGTCCAAGACCGCCGTCGCTTCAATTTCGATCAGAAAATCTGGAACGGCCAGGGCCGCGACCCCGATCCAGGTACTTGCCGGCGGATTCCCTTGAGGGAAGAATTCTCTCAGCGTGCTTCCCACTGCTTCTGCGCTCGCGGGCTGATAATTGACGATGTAAATCCGCAGGGCAACGATATCTCTCAAGTTGCCGCCCACGGCCTCCGTCGCCGCTTGAACATTACGCAACGCCTGCCTTGCCTGCTCCAAAAGGCTGACTCCACCCACGATCCGTTTCTGTGCGTCCCATGCCGTTTGCCCCGAGATGTACGCCGTTCTTTTCCCGCTGGCCACCACGATTTGGGAAAACCCGTGCGGCAAGCTCGGAAAGAGGGTCCGCGGATTGACGTGTTCCTTTGGCATGAATCAATGCCTGCGCGCTGCCGGAGACTTCGGTCACTGAGTTCTTTGGCCTTCGCTTAAGTTGAACCACGCACCCGAAGAACAGAGACCCCGGACCTGCTGCGTAACAGATACTGATCCCTGGCTTCTAACTCCGAGGTCACGGGGGCGGGGCAAGGGACTCAGGGCTACCCTCTATTCCAGCACAAAAATGTTCTTCTTGGCGCAGATCTCCTTCAGGATTTTGGGCCATACCGTTACGCTGACCTCGCCCAGGTGAGCCTTTCGGAGCAATAGCATGAGCGTGCGTGATTGGCCGATCCCGCCGCCAATCGACAGAGGAATTTGGTTGGTCAGGATGCCCTGGTGATACGGCAGCTTCATGAAATCGAGCTGATGGGCCATTTCCAACTGCACCTTCAGGGTTTCAGCCGTCACGCGGACACCCATGGAAGTCAGTTCATGCCGCCGTTTGGTAACGTGGTTCCAAACCAGAATGTCGCCATTCAAGCCGTGCGTGGGTTTGCCGGTTTCTTTGCTCGTATCCGTGACCCAATCGTCGTAATCCGCGGCGCGGTTCTCGTGGGGATAACCATCTTTCAATGGCCAGCCAATGCCGATGATGAAGATTGCCGGATACTTCTGCAGCACCTGGGTCTCCCGCTGCTTGCGCGGCAAATCAGGATACATATCGAGGATTTCTTCGGCGTGCAGGAAGGTCAACTTCTCCGGCAGATTGGCATATCGCGTGTCGCGCAATTGCGGGAACATCTCTTGGGCAAAGCGTTCCGCGCCCACCAGCACTTTCCAGATGCCTCCGACGACTTCCTTCAAGAATGCCAGGTTGCGCTGTTGGGCGGTCATGACCCGCTCCCAGTCCCACTGGTCGACGTAGGCGCTGTGGTCATGGTCCAGGAAGTAGTCCTTGCGCACGGCTCGCATATCCGTGCAAATGCCCTCGCCCACCCGGCAATGGAACTGTTTCAGCGCGACTCTCTTCCACTTGGTGGCCGCCTGCACCACCTGAGCATCGATGGGGTGCTTATCGTAATCGTTGGAAATATGGAACGAGATCGGCGTGCGCGATCCATCGCGGTCCAGCATGTCATTCACGCCGCTTTCCACGTCTACGATCAGCGGCACCTCAACCATCATCAGGTTGAGCTCTTTGCAGAGGTTATCTTCAATGTAGCGCTTTACCTGGAAGATCGCTTGCTGGGTCTCTTTTTCGGTCAACAGGGAGCGATAGTCCGACGGGAGAATTTTTTCCAATTCGTTGTAATCGCCAATCCCCGGGCCGGCGAGATCAGCTTTCTTGCTCGTTGCCGCTGTGTTCATGGTCTTCATCCTTTCCTTTCCGGAGAACCTCCCAAGGTTCTTCTCGTGGCGAAAAGATGGGGGGGATTAAACAACTTATGAACCTGGGATGCAAGGCCAAAGGAAAGGTGTCAGGTGCCAGGGGGGTGGGATCCGCGACGCGGGACTCGGGGTTCGGGCGTTGAATTTCATACTTTCCAGAGGAACGTGCTCGCGCCCACATCAAACTGTACCGCTACGAGGATTTTCGCGTCATTGACAACTTTCGGTGCCTGTGTTAACTACAAACAAGGAAGGATTTGCATTCAAATATGGGCGCCGAAGAACTCCAAGCCGCGTGGGACCTGCTCAAGGAGGCGTATCAGTACCAAATGGGCGGGGACTACGAGATGGCCGTCGAACTCTATAAACGGTCGCTGGACCTTCATCCCACCGCCGAGGCCTTCACGTATCTGGGATGGACGTACCGCTTCCAGGGAAAGATTGACGACGCCATTACGGAATGCAAGAAAGCCATCCAAATCGATCCGGAGTTTGGCAACCCCTATAACGACATCGGCGCGTATCTGATCGAAAAAGGCGAATACGACGAGGCGGTTCCGTGGCTCGAGCGCTCGCTGCAATCCCGGCGCTATGAGTCTTACCACTATCCTCACTACAATCTGGGGCGTGTTTATGCGGCAAAGGAATTGTACGGCAAAGCGCGCTACCACTTCGAGCAGGCCCTGAAACTCTCCCCGGACTACACTTTGGCGAAGGATGGCTTGGCCAAAATCCGGCACAAAGTTCAATAGCGGGCTTGACCCTCCCCCGTATTCACCCTCGCACCAAAGCCGGTGTGCTATCATGGCGCGTTAAAACCGCTGGAAATCACCCTTCGGAGTTTGAAAATGCCTAAAGCCGAGTTGCAATATCTTACCGATGAGCTTGAAAAGCTGCGCGAGCAGAAGCTCTATCAGAAGCTGCGCGTTCTGGAAACCGAGCAGCTTCCCATCTCGCGTTTTGACGGCCACGAAGTCATCAACCTTTCCTCCAACAATTATCTGGGATTGACCACGCACCCGAAGCTCCGGCAGCGCGCCTTGCAGGCCACGGAAAAATGGGGAGTGGGCTCGGGCGCCGTGCGGACGATCGCCGGCACCATGTCGATCCACATGGAGCTCGAGGAAAAAATCGCGCGCTTCAAGCACGTGGAAGCCTCCGTGGTGTTCCAATCGGGCTTCACGGCCAATGCCGGGACGGTCTCCGC
>JBEKNU010000382.1:0-5962 GCA_049522495.1 Terriglobia bacterium | reverse complement strand
ATCATCGTCCGTCCCGACGCGCAAAAAACCGACTCCAAGCAGAGCAACAAGAACCTGCTGCTTTCCGAGGACGCCATCATCAACACTAAACCGGAACTGGAGATTTTTGCCGACGATGTGAAGTGCACGCACGGCGCCACGGTCGGCCAGATTGATCCCGAGGCGCTTTTTTATCTGCGCTCGCGCGGCATTGCCGTCCAGGAGGCGAAAAAGCTGCTCACTTACGCCTTCGCCAACGACGTCATGGAGCGCATCAAGTTCCAGCCTCTGCGCGAGCGGCTCGCCGACCGGCTTTTTGCAAGACTGGCGAGGAAAAGTTAGAACCTAGAAGTTAGAAGCTAGAAGAAAAACCATTCTCGCTCCTCGCTCCTTACTTCCAGCTTCTGCTTTTGGAGGTTTCATGGCAACAATTCGAGAAATCGTAGACGCTGCGGTCAAAGAAAGGGTGCAGGAACTTCAATCGCGCACGTTCGATGTGCGGAAAATCCGCGAGGACTTTCCCATTCTCAAGCAGAAGATGCATGGCAAGCCGTTGGTCTATCTTGATAACGCGGCGACCAGCCAGAAGCCGCAGGTGGTGATTGATGCCCTGGTGAATTATTACACGCAGTACAACGCCAACATCCACCGGGGCGTTTACCTGCTCAGCGAGCGCTCAACGGAGGCTTACGAGGATGCGCGCGTCAAGCTCCAAAGGTTCCTGAATGCTGCTGAGGCCCGCGAAATTGTCTATGTGCGCGGCTCGACGGAAGGCATCAATCTGGTGGCGCAGACCTACGGACGCCAGCACATCGGCGCCGGTGACGAAATCCTGATCACGGCGATGGAACATCACTCGAACATTGTGCCCTGGCAGATGCTCTGCGAGGAAAAAGGCTGCCGCCTGCGCGTCGGCCCCATCAACGATCGCGGTGAACTGATTTTGGATGAATTTGAGAAACTCATCAACGATCGCACGCGTTTGGTGAGCGTTGCCCACGTTTCCAATGCCCTCGGCACCATCAATCCGGTCAAACAGATTGTGGGAATGGCGCATGCGCGGAACATCCCGGTGCTCATCGACGGCGCTCAGGCCGCGCCCCACATGAAGATCGACGTGCGCGCACTGGACTGCGATTTTTACGCGATTTCAGGCCACAAGCTCTTCGGGCCGACGGGCATTGGCGCCCTGTATGGCAAAGCGAGTCTGCTCGAATCCATGCCTCCCTACCAGGGTGGCGGTGACATGATTCTCTCCGTCACCTTCGAGAAGACTATATATAATCACATCCCAAATAAATTCGAGGCAGGAACTCCCAACATTGCGGCGGCGATTGGGTGGGGCGCCGCTCTCGACTACCTCACTCGTGTGGGGATGGAGAATGTGTCTTCCTACGAACACGCCCTGCTGACTTACGCCACGGAGGCCCTTGGCCAGATTCCCGGTGTGCGCCTGATCGGCACGGCGCGCGAGAAAGCAGGAGTTATCTCCTTCCTGCTGGAGGGAATCCACCCACATGATGTCGGCACCGTGTTGGATCAAGAAGGCATCGCTGTGCGCACCGGCCATCACTGCGCGCAGCCGGTGATGGAGCGCTTCGGCGTGCCCGCCACGGTGCGAGCCTCCCTGGCCTTTTACAACACCAAGCAGGAGATTAACGCCCTGGCGGCGGGCTTGGAGCACGTGAAGGCGATGTTTGCCTGACGGCAAAGCAAGGACGAAACTCGAAATTCGAAACTCGAAAATGGTGCGTATTTCGATTTTCTCACTAAGGAGCACTGGAAGTCCATGTCGGACCTGAGTTCGCTCTATCAAGAAGTCATTCTCGATCACAGCAAGCGGCCGCGGAATTTCCACATGATCGCGGATGCTGACCATCACGCCCAAGGCTATAACCCTCTGTGCGGCGATAAGGTCACCATCTATCTGACCCTTGTGGACGATCGCATTACGGACATCAGCTTCCAGGGTTCCGGTTGCGCCATCTCCACGGCTTCCGCGTCGATCCTGACGGAGACGCTGAAAGGCAAAACCCGCAAGGAAGCCGAAGCGCTTTTCGAAGTATTTCATGGCTTGGTGACCGGCCAACCGGTGAAGTCCGCAGCCGACCTCGGCAAGCTGGCGGTTTTTTCGGGCGTCTGCGAATTTCCCGTACGCGTCAAGTGCGCCTCGCTGGCCTGGCACACCCTGAAGAGCGCGCTCGAGGGCAGTCCGGCGGTTGCCAGCTCGGAGTAGAGTTAGAAACTCGAAAATCGCGGCGAGCTTCGATTCTCGTCTAAAGGAAACGGACTATGGCTGAGCAGACTTCAACGACCCCTTCCCCTGTGGCGACCACACTTAACGTTTCCGAAATCGTGGCGCTTCATGACAGAATCGTCGAGAAAATGCGCACTGTCTATGATCCTGAAATCCCCGTGAACATCTATGACCTCGGTCTAATCTATGAAGTGAAGGTGGAACCCACCGCCGACGTGTACCTGAAGATGACCCTGACTTCACCCGGTTGTCCTGCTGCCGGCACGCTTCCCGGCGAAGTGGAAGACAAGATTGTCGTGATCCCGGGCGTCAAGAAGGTCAAAGTGGATGTGGTGTGGGAACCGACCTGGGACAAAAACATGATGTCGGAAGCCGCCAAGCTTCAACTTGGATTTTTCTGAAGTAACGATTGAAGAAATTGCCGATTTTCGATTGTCGATAGATGATTGAAGAATTTGGGGGTTGTAAATCGGAAATCGGCAATTACATCAATCACCAATCGCCAATCACAAATCACCAATGTTCAAATCACCTCTGGCCGACTATCACGTGACGCAGGGCGCCACGCTCGCGGAATATCACGGTGCGATAGTTCCAGCGCGTTTCACCGATCCCGCTGCTGAGAACCACGCCGTGCGCAGCGCGTCCGGGCTCTTCGATTTTTCCTTCCGCAGCAAGTTCCGGATGAAAGGCCGCGACCACGCGAAGCTGCTCCAGCGGCTGGTGAGCAACGACGTCAAAAAGCTCACTCCCGGTCAGGGTACGTACGCCACGCTCCTCAACGCGCAAGGGCACATCGTGGTGGATTTGCGCTTGTACTGTGCCGAGGACTGCTTCCTGGTGGACACCGAGGCTGACTTGCGCGATAAAGCCGTCCAAAGTTTTCGCCGTTACATCATTGCCGACCAGGTGGAAATCGAGCCCCTCGAACTTTACGCCTTGGCGTTCCAGGGCCCGCGGGCGCGAGGACTGCTGGAGAAGACTTTGCACATCGACCTGCCGGCGATGCAGGAGTTTGACTACTTTGCCTCAAATTACGCGGGCTTCCCGATCCGCGTGGTTCGCGCCTCGAGCACGGGCGAGGAAGGCTACGAGGTGTGGGTGAATGCCGCGGGGATGGAGGCCGTTTGGGGGGCAGCCTGTGGCCAGGCCCCGACCTACGACATGCTCCCCTGTGGCTGGGAGGCGCTGGAAATTCTGCGCATCGAGGCCGGCATCCCGCGCTACGGGACGGAATTAGGCGAGGATGTGATACCTCTCGAAGCAGGCCTTCTGAACGCGCTCAGCTTCAACAAGGGATGCTACATCGGGCAGGAAATTGTGGAGCGCGCCCGCAGCCGGGGACATGTGAACTGGAAACTGATGGGTTTGATCGTAAATGCCAACGAGGCACCCCCGCTTGGCGAGAAAGCCTTAGTGGAAGGAAGGGAAGTGGCGGAGGTCACCAGTTCCTGCGTGTCGCCCACCCTCGGCAAGACGGTTGCCCTCGCGTACGTGCGCCGCGAGTTCACCGAGCCTGGCGCTAAACTCACCTTCGCTTCCGGCGTGACGGCGGAAGTTGCCGCGTTGCCGTTCATCTCGCCCACGGCGAAACAGGCAATGTAGCGCGGACCCGTTTTGTACGTCCGCGGTTCTTACCTATGGGCAAGGAAAAGCCGCGGACCTACATAACAGGTCCGCGCTACCCCGGCTTGTCACTCGCCACTTTGCTTACCCCAGTTGCAACGCCATCAGCACGAACGAGGCGGCGATGACCAACACGGAAATCACTGCCAGCGCATTCCAAAGGTTCTCACTCGGGCGCGTCGCGGGTTCGCCCTCAGGAACCAGGTAGCCGAGCGCGAGGCCGCTCGCCACCCCCCCAAGGTGCGCGGCATTATCCGCGTGAAAAAAGATTCCAAAAATCGCGATGTAGATTACCCACTTCCAAAGCTGGCTGCGATATTCTTTTCCCAGATGTCCATGATGAAAGCTTGCGCCAATTAAGATTCCAATCAGTCCCATGATGGCGCCGGATGCTCCCACCGAGAGTCCGAAGGGGGACCACCAAAGGCTCAGCACGAATCCCGCCACCCCCGTCACCAGGTAGAGCACCGTGAATTTGGTGGTGCTGAAGAGGGATTCAACTTCCGGCCCCAGATCCACCAGGCACCACATGTTCATTCCGATGTGGAGCAGGCCGGCGTGCAGGAACATGGCCGTTACCAGCCGCCACCATTGACCGGCGAGGATGTAGGGAGCTTTGGCGCCCAGCCGCAACAGGACGTTGCCATCAATTCCACCCATGGCGGGCGATCCGTATAACTGCGCGGCCTCAGTATTCTGCGTCATATACCAGGAAATGGAATAGAGGGCGAGGTTGGCGACCACCATCACGGAGCTGGCGGTGGTGGGAATCGGGATCACGCCCATGATGCGGCCGGGCGTGCTGCTGCCGCGGGCGCGCACGGGGCCGGTGGCCTCGCCGCAGAGGGGGCACATCTTGGCATCGCGGTCAATTAGCGCTCGGCAGTGCGGGCACATGCGGACTGAACTGCCGGGCATGCTTTCCTGCGCGCCCAAGGACGAGGCGAAAACCTTTTTGAGCCGCTGCCATTGGAACCAGAGTTTGGGAGGCAAGGACATGCTTAGGTCCGAAGTCCGGGGTCCGAAGTCCGAAGTCCAAGTTGGAGCCGCAAATTTAGACGTATCGTCATTTCCATCCTTATCTTGACAGAATACTCATCTTGATTATATCTGACAGCGTGCTGGAAAACTGCGGAAACTACCGTTTGACTGCGGCACAGGCCTTAATTGAGCCAGATCCTGCTTTGCCTTTGACCCCGGACTTTGGACTCCGGACCTTGGGCTAACTTTACTGGAATTTCATTTGTGGCGTGCCCGCAGCTTGGCTAGAATATCCACAATCAGATTGGAGCAGAATCATGAAATTCGAGGATGCGGGCCGCGCCCTGGATCGCGAGCTCGATAAGCTGCGGAAGTTTCTTGATGACGAAGTCCGTCCCCAAACTCGTCAGGACATGGCAGAGTTCCTGCGAGGAGCCGCAGACCGCCTGGCGAAATTAGCAGAGCGATTGGAAAAGGCAAAACCCTGACCCCGTGCTGAGCCACGTTACAGATGGACCGCCCGGAAGAATGCAATCACCCGCTGCGCGAATCGGAGTGGTGATAGCGATGCTCTTCTGCGCCACGGGCTGCCTGCATCGCCACAAACCCACGGCTCCTTCCGCACGCACCACGCCCCCGCCGGCTGTTCCCACCACAACGCCACCGTCTCCGCGGGCCCCCGGGGCTCCCGCCGCGCCCATCGTTCAGGGGGAAGAGGGCATCGCTTCCTGGTACGGCCATCCCTATCACGGACGCCGCTCGGCGAGCGGTGAGATTTACGATATGTACAAGATGACGGCAGCGCATCGCACCTTGCCGTTTGGCACCCAGGTGCGCGTCCACGACCTCGAGAACGGCCGCGACGTGACCGTGCGGATCAATGACCGCGGGCCGTTTGTGGAGGGCCGGATCATCGATCTCTCCTATGCCGCCGCGCAGACCATGGGGATGCCCGGAATCGCGCGGGTGCGGCTGGAAATCTTGGGACTCGGCTCGACTTCGGAGCCCGCCGTCTTTGCCGTGCAGGTGGGCGCTTTTCGCGACCCCGCCAATGCCGGCCGCTTGAAGGCCCTGATTGAAGGGAGCTACGGGCCGGTGGTTATCTTGAGTTTCGACCGC
>JBEKNU010000381.1:0-5969 GCA_049522495.1 Terriglobia bacterium | reverse complement strand
CCGGAACACTCCAGCATCCCAATATCGTGACGGTTTTCGATCTCGGGGAATTTGAGGGTCAACCTTACATCGCCATGGAGTTCGTGGAAGGCGAAAGCCTGCAAAGCATTATTGCGCGGCAGCCGACCATCCCCCTGGCAGCCAAGCTGAAATTGGCGGAGCAGATTTGCTCGGGGCTCGATCACGCGCATAAGAATGGCATTGTCCATCGTGACGTCAAGCCCGGCAATATCCTGGTCAAAAACGACGGTACCGTCAAGGTCGTCGATTTCGGGATTGTGCGTGTCGAGTCCACGACCCTCACCAAGACGGGCATGTTCATGGGGACCATTCAATATGCTTCTCCAGAACAGCTCAGCGAGAGCCATGTAGACCAACGGTCCGATCTGTGGTCGGTGGTGTGCGTCATATACGAGTTTATCGCCTACAGGAAGCCTTTCGAAGCATCGAATTTCGGCGCCATTGTCGGCAAGATTCTGACTTCGGAACCGGAACCCTTAAGCCGCATTTGCCCAGAAGTGCCCGCCGAGTTGGACAATCTCATCGCTAAAGGCCTCAAGAAGGATGTTGGGGAACGCTACCAAACCTTGGAAGAATTAATGGCCGATCTGGAGCCCATCGGTCAAAGCCTGCAGCGTAGCCTGGTTGGCGATCTGCTGGCGGAAGCGCGGCAAATGAAGGAGAAAGGCGACCTGACTGGCGCCCAGGAAAAGGTCCGCACCATCCTACTTCTCGACAGAGCCCAGACGGATGCGAAGCGGCTTAACTCTGAAATTAGGGCAGAACTCCAGCGGCTCTCCTCTTTGCCCAGAGTGAGGGAATTGGTCTCAGAAGGCGAAGCGGCCTTCAAACGGGGAGAATTTGCTGATGCCATTCGCGCCCTGGCGGGAGCCCTGGAGCTGAACCCGCACGATACGCAGGCGCGCAACCTGAAGGAGCGCGCCACGCGGGAGCAGGACCGGCAGCGGCAAGTCCGCGAAGCTCTGACGGCCGGCCAAAAGGCCATGAAGCAAGGAGATCTGACCGGGGCGGAACAGGAACTCCAGAAGGTGCTCGCACTGGATCAGAAAAATCCCCAGGCGTCCAGCGTCCTGGCCGAAATTCGGCAGGACAGGTTCGGGCGGGAGAAGAGCTTCGGACTTAAGGAAGGTTTGTGGAAAGCCGACAACTTGATTTCTGAAGGGAAGTACTCCGAAGCGCAAGTGGAGCTCGCGGCGTTGCAGAAGGAGTTTCCGGATGTGGAGGAGGTACGCCAGAAACTCCAGACGGTGAACAGCCGCGTGGCAGAACATACGCTCGCCGGGGGATTCCCCGGAGCGGGGTCCGCAATCGACAAGGCACAATGGCGAGAGACGCAGCTCGCTGAGGCTACAAAGTCTCTCGCCGCCAATGATATTCTCCGCGCTACCCAGTTGCTCAGTAATGTTAAGGAGCAATTCCCGGCGGATCAGCAAGTCGAGGCGATGCTCCAGCAGGCCCAACGGAAAAAAGCGCGGCCGGCCGCCCAACATCTCATGCCCCCTTCGCCTGTTAGGGCTAGACCCGCAAAACCCCAGCGATCTGTCGGGAAGGTGTTGGGGGGGATTGCCTTGGCCGTTGCCTTGGGCGTCGGCAGCTTTCTCTATTATCAACACATGCACCCGGCAGGACCAACTGCTGCTACACCGGAGGAAACCCTGCTTGAACACGACGCCAAGCTGTTGCAGGAGTTTGGTAATCGTGACGCCGCCCTGGACAAATGGCGCAAACTGGCTGCCCTGAACGGACCTTTGCAGGGGGAGGCGCAAGAAGCCGTCGCTCAAATTACTCGTCAACACGATCTCGAAAACCAGGAAACCTCCCTTTTTTCCGAGGGAATGGACGCTCAGCAGGCAAGGAAATGGGATGCTGCTGTGGGGTTTTATCAACAGGTCGTCAACTTAAATGGCCCTATGAAAGACCAAGCCCTCCAAGCCATTGACAGTGTAAAGGAACTTAAGTCTGGCGCCGACGTCTCGGCGCTGGAAAAAGAGAAATACGATCGTGCCGTGGCGGCCCTCGCACAGCAGGACTACGCCCAGGCGCGGGTATTGTTCCAGCAGGTTCTCACCCTGAAGGTTCCGGGCTCAACCTTGGCAGCCAAGGCCCAAACGCAATTGGATGCGGTTAAGGCAACTGAGCAATCCCAAAAGGAGTTTGCGGCGGCGGACAAAGCCCAAAGCAGTGGCGATTTGACTGCTGCGCTCGCGGAATTTCAGGATGTCGCTGCAAAGCCTGGGCCTTTCCAAGAGCCTGCACAATCCCGCATCCAACAGATCAATCAGCTCGTGACTGCCAATCAACAAAAGCAACAAGCAGCCAAGGATTTGCAGGATAATCTAAGGAAGTTCCATGACCTGGAGGGCCAGAAAAAGTATGGGGATGCCGCGGCACTCCTCCCCGCCCTTAGCCAATCCGGAGGAGATGCTAACCAACTCAAGAATGAACTGGAGTCCGCTGAGCAGTCGGACTTGCAGAACCTGACCAACCAGTTCAGCCAGGCCAAGAACAACAAAGATGTTGCCACGCTCCAACAGCTCAAGGGCCAGTTCCAAGCCCTCGGCTCCGCCAGCGGAAATCCCGCCAGCCAGGCTCGTGATTACGCCGACAACTTGATTCCTTCCACCATCACCCAAATCAATCAAGCTAATAACCCTTCACCACAATCACCCCAGGCTGCTGCTCGTGCCCCGGTTGTAACGTTAATCGCCTCAGGTTCCTACAGTCCTTGGACGCGACCGGTGCAAAAGGGGATGTTGGTTCCTTCGTATAGTGTCGAGGGCGGCCTTAAACCAGTGAACCTCACCATGTCTCCCGTGCGAGGAGTGCCGAGCGGAAGCTTCGTTACGGTCAAAATCAATATCGACGAATATGGGAATGTAACGCCCGACATCGTCTTGACGGATCCAGTTGGTATGGGTCCCACCGTGATGGAGGCGGCGAAAAAATGGAAATTCAACCCGCCCATGGTAAAGGGAAAGATGGTAAAGACGGGCGTTTCGGTTAAAGTCACTTTCTAATCAACTGAAGATGGGCGACGGGATCAAGCGCTAATGGGGCAGGGCGGCAAGGCGCGGGGCCGGCTGGGAGGGTGGCTGGGAAGCCTGGATATCCAAACCGGCGAGGTGCGAAATTATCTGCACCGCCATCTCCGCGAACCTGATCTGACCGCTCGCAATCGTGAGGGTGAAATTCTCGTGCCGCTGCGTCAAGAATTCGGCGCGCGCGAAAAGGATCATGTTGCGGTGTCTGGCCAAGGCGATTTCGCTGTAGTCCAGGGATTGCGCCTTGGAGTTACGGAAGAGGCGCGATTCAATCCAGAGCAGGCGCCGCGAGGTCAGCAAGACCCAGGTCCGGCGCGGTCCGCCCTGGGAGCGCTTCCAGCCCGGCAAGGCTCCGAGTAACTCCTCATTCCGCTCCAGCAGCAGGGTGAACTTCTCCAGACGCTCCGGGGCGATCTCCAAAAGGCTTTCCTTGAAGTTCGTTGGATAGCTCCTGCGAAAAACCCACCGGAAGATTCCTCCCAAGGCTGAGCCGGCAATGCTCAGGTCAAATGTCAGGGTTCGCAGGATGCGCGGTCCGAGGAAAGCAAACAAGATGACGAAGATGATGACAATGGCCAACATGACCCAAGGCGCGTAGACGGAGAGGAGCGTGGTGGTGAGAACGCCGGCGTCTTCGCCGAGGCTTAGGGCAAAGTTTGCTGTCCCATAGCTCTTGGAAGTGCTCATCAGACGCAAGCCGGATTTAGTGGAGTGCGCCGCGGCCGCCAGCGTTCCGCCCATCAGCATGGCCAGCACAATCTCCGCGGTGTTGTTGGTGTTCAAGGTGGCGCCAGTGGCCACGGCCCCGGCGATGGGGCGCAGCAACGTGTGGATGAAGTCCCAGATATTGTCGAGCACAGGGAATTTCTGGGCGAGAATTTCACAGAGCGTCAGCGCGCCCAGAATAACGATGGCCTGGTCTGAATCCAGCCACGCGAATCGGGGGGAAAGATGAATCACCTGGCCAAACCGCGCAAAAAGGGCGAGTAGGAAAAGCGGCAGATAGGTGTTGACGCCGCTCGATAAGGCCAAACCCCAGGGAAGTCCACTGATCATGATGATGTAGAGGCGGCGGAACGCGGCCGATCCTATCGGGATGCCGCCAAGTGGCGAGGCAACTCGCCGCCACTCATTCTCACATTGCCCGCGAAGGGGGTCAAGTGGCGCCCGTGTTCGTAGCACGGCCATCCTGGCCGTGACTGCTCACGGGCGGGCGCCTGTGCCACAGCGGGCAAACGCCTGCCACACGTTTGTGGGATCTCGCCTTTCGCTTTCGCATCGCGCAACCAGGGCATCACAATCGTCAATCAACAATCGTCAATCGGCAATTGGGCCGGCGCGCTCGGGATGAAGGAGATAGGCGACGAGGGTTTCCGGCCAGAAGGTGACCCTTACTTTGGCAATCCGGCTGGTGGGGAACAATCGGCGTAACTGGCGCGCGGAAAGCAGCCCCAGTTCCTGGACGGTGCCCTTGGGAATGTGCGTGCCGAGCCAGCGGTTGTACTGCATCTGAACGGGGCGGGGAAGAAACTGGAAGAGCGGCAAGTGATGATGAGTTTCAAAGGGGTACCAATAATTGGGAGTGGTAACAAACCAACTCTTGCCCACGCGCATGACCTCTTGGGCGAACTTCTGCTGACGGCCCGGCCCCAGGATGTGCTCGATCACGGCGTTGGAAAACACCAGGTCGAAGCTCTGGTCCGGGAAGGGAAGCGCGCAGCCGTCGAACAACACGTATTGAGGCTGCGGATAATGCTGGCGCGCCGCCAGAACCTCGCGGGCTTCGTATCCGCCGGCCACAATCCGCGCGGGGAAGGGGTAAACGTCTTCGAGAGAATATTGTAGAAATACCTCGCCGCTTGCGCCCACGTCAAGCACGCGATCTTCCGGGCGCGCGCCAAAAACTCTCTTCAACAAATCGAACTTCTTCGTCCGCGACCGGTGGCTCAGGTTTTTGAGGACCCGTCGAAACGCAGAATCTTTGGTTTCCGCCACGTTTTCTCCGCGCCCACCCGCGTGGTTCCCGCGGGCCGAGTGAAACCTCAAAGTGCAAGTCAGAGATAGTATACGGAAAATGGCCGGATAAAACGGAAATCCAAATCCCAGCCCTTTCTACGGGGGAGCCCGTGTGAAAACCGTAGCACTGTCATACTGGCCGTGATCGAGACGGGCAGGACACCCCTGCTACGTCTGGCGCACGCGGCGCTACAACGGTGTTTCACCGGTTGTCACAGAAACTCCCAGGGAGAGGGTGCCCGACGCAGGTCTCGGGCCCACAGGCGCTAAGATAAACAGGTTGACCATTCGACACGTCCACTTCCCGCGAAGCGGGGCACCCTGAGTAGCCGTAGGTGAAACCTACGGAAACAGAAGGCGAGAAATGGCCCCGGCCCTGGAGGGGCCGACCATTTGTAGGGTCAATCCGTCAGCTGACGGATTGGGAGGTGGCTGGGCTCGGCTGTCCGCAGGTTGAAACCTGCGGCTACCCACGGTCGGTCCCTGCCGGGGCCGGACCAAAGATGGCTTATCTTAGCGCCTATGGGTCTCGTGCCTGCCCTCCGCCAGTCACCCACGGAGCGCCCCTACGCCTCTTGGTTCGGGGGGAATGTACATGGAGGGAACGGCTTGCCGTCCCCCTACCGCGGAGGGCCCTTTGGACATCGAGGAGAAAGATATTTTCACCCGAGTTGTAGCGCTGGGCGGCAAAGCCGGAAAAAGTAAGTCAAAGGTCAAAGGACAAAGGGCAAAAGTGCAAAGCCGCACTGGCGCTGCCCCGGCCGCTGGACCTGACGGCCTGAGGGCGCACGGAATGTTCCGCGAAGGGGTTTCCTACCGGTAGGAAAATCCGGCGCCAAGCCTAAATACATCCACCTGTTTGCGGGCAATTCGTCCGTGCCTGGCTGTCTT
>JBEKNU010000380.1:0-5984 GCA_049522495.1 Terriglobia bacterium | reverse complement strand
TTTGAAGAGGGTCGCAGTGTCCTTGACTTGGCGGGTTTATGGCAGGATCTGGAAGAATTACTGGGCTGCAAGGTTGACGTCGCGGAACCCGAGGGCCTGCACTGGTACATCCGGGACCGAGTATTGAAAGAGGCCGTACCCCTGTGAAGGACGAGCGGCTCTACCTCATCCACATCGTTGAGTGCGCCGCAGGCTCCAAATAGGACGCGTCATGTCAGAACTCTTGGAGGAAATTTCCCAGCAACCCGCGGCGCTTTCCGGGTTGCGGAAATTCTACGCCAGCCCGGGGGCAATCTCCGCAAAGGGCTTGCGGAGACTGGCGCGGCATTGGCCGCCGACGGTGGTCTTCACCGGGATGGGCTCGTCGCTTTTTGCGGCGTACCCGGCGCAAGCGTATTTGACGGAACAGGGTGTGCGCGCCCTGGTGTGGGAAACCGCGGAACTAGTGCATCACCACCTGAAGGTCTTGCGGGCTGACACCTTGCTGGTGGTGGTCTCGCAGTCGGGCCAAACCGCGGAAGTGGTGCGCTTGCTGGAAAGTTTGCCCGCCGAGGCTCGCGTGCTGGCGGTGACGAATGTGGAAGCCAGCCCCCTGGCAAAGTGTGCGAACCTGCTTCTGCCCATGATGGCGGGCCCGCAGATTGCCGTCAGCACCAAGACTTATACGTGCTCGGTGGCCGTGCTCATGTACCTGGCCTTTGCGATCGCGGGGAAGGCGCCCGGCCCCCTTACCCAGGAAGTGATGCGCGCGGTGGAAGCCGAGGAGAAGATTCTGGAGCGCCGTGAAGTACTGATGCCGCCCATCGTGGAGTTTTTCGATCGGCCACCTTACGTGGCGCTGATGTCGCGCGGGGCGGACCTCGCCACGGCTTACCAGGGAGCGCTGATGCTGAAGGAAGTGGCGCGACTGGCGGCCGAACCCATCAGCGCGGCACAATTCCGCCACGGACCCATGGAAATCATCAATCCGAACCATCGCTACGTCCTTTTTGCCCGCCAGGGAAAAACCGGGAAGCTGCTCCTGAAACTTGCCGGCGACATCCGGAAATCGACCGGGCGGGTGTTGCTCTTTACGGATATGCCTTTTGACGACGCCATGAACGTGCGGTTGGTTCGGGTGGAACCTCTACGGCTGGGGTTGGGAACACTGGTGGACAGCGTCTACATTCAACTCCTGGCACACGATGCGGCGATACGAGCAGGATTTGAACCCGGAAAGTTTGAAATTGCGGAAGGCGTGACACGCGAGGAGTAAGTCCCTCCCTGCGCGTGAATTAGCCGGGACGTGGGGCGTCCCGCTCCAAGGGAATCCTGGAACATCTTTCCATTAGATGGAGCGGACACACGTTCCCCGCACCTCAGCGAAGTGCTAAACGCCGAAGTTGACGCCGAGATATCACCCTTGCCGGGAGGTTGTGCTCCCGTAAGGAGGATTACGGCTGGCATTTTGGAGACGAAGCCCTTAGTTCCGCGAGCGCAATTCCTGGCAGGTGACACAATACCGTGCCCAGGGGATAGCCTTGAGGCGATTGGGGGAAATATCTTCGCCACACGCTTCGCACACGCCGTAAGTTCCGCCGGCGCAACGTGCAAGCGCTCTCTCAATTTCCTTCAACGTTCGACTGCGCAGATTGGCAGTAACCACCGTGACATCCTGCTCAACGGTCCTGACGGCAAACTCCACCGCATCAGGAGACTGCACACTGGCAGATAGGGCCTCGGGTTCACTCCGCGTGGAAGCCAAAATCTCGTCGCGCTTCTTCAGCAAGAGACTACGATATACCTTCTTTGGAGCCTTCACCACTGTACGCATGCTCTTTCGTCCTTCCAGAATCTTTCTAGCTAAACCTTCTGTTTTAAGGTCTGCCCGTGAATTCGGATGTTCCAGATGATACCAAGGTTGCACTATTTTTTGAAGTTTTTTGTGAAATATATATTCCCTTATTTTTCAATATGTTACAGAGTTACACAGACGTGCTATAATTGCCGCAGGAAGTTTGGATTCAGAATTGATTAGCGGAGGCCCATCTTTGACTACGCGCGAGGAAATGCTGGATCGTGTCCGAAAGGCTCTGGGGCGACCCAATACAAGCTCCCCTGTGACCCCGTTGCCGCCTTTCGACCTTACGGGGGTCATGCCCCCCTTGGCGCCGGAAGGCTATCTGGCCAAGTTCGAGGCCGAATGGGAGAAGGTTGGGGGAGTCACCTACCGTGCGGAGGACATGGACAAACTGAAGGACGTCTTCCAAAAGATCCTAGCGCAAGCGGAAACCCAAGCCGTGACACTTTCCAGGAACCCCTTGCTGGCCGAATTGGGAATTGCTAACCGCCTCACCGCCCTTCAAAAGTCCGTAACATCCTGGGGGAACGGCCAGGGGAGCGCACGAACAAATTCCCTCCCCGACTTCACTAAAGCCAGTTTCGCCGCCGGAGCCGGCATTACCGGTGTCGATTTCGTGCTGGCGGAGAGCGGAACCTTGGTGCTGAGCAGCGCCACGGAAGGAGCCCAGGTGGCCTCGCTCGCACCGCCCATCCACATTGCCCTCTATCGGCGGAGCCAACTTGTCGGCTCGCTCGATGAAGTTCTGGCCAAGCTCCCGATTTCGAGCTCCCCAGACCGTCCCACCGCAGGCCGCTCCGTGGTGTTCGTCACTGGCACCAGCCGGACGGCCGATATCGAGCAAATCCTGACCCGCGGCGTGCACGGCCCTCGCCAAGCCCATGCCATCCTGCTGGAAGATAGCTGCCGATGAGTCGCGTGGCCATCCGGCTTGCCGCAATGCTGAGGTAACCCGATGAAGCCAGTCGCCTACTGCATCTTTGCAACGCCCCTGGGTTGGTGCGGGATTGCGTGGAGTAAAGGCCCGAATGCCCACACTCCTTATGCAGTGAGTTTCCTCCAACTTCCTGAAGCTACGGCGGAGCTGACCGAATCGAGGATTGCGAAAAATTCCGGCGCGGTCAAGTCGAGCGAACATCCTTTTCAAATGCTTAAAATCATTGAAAAGGTATGCAACCACCTTAAAGGTGATCTTCAGGACTTCCGTGACATCCCGGTGGACTTGGATGGGGTGGGTCCGTTTGTCCGAAAGGTGTGCGAAACCGCTCGCGAAATACCAGCAGGACAAACCGTCACCTACGCCGACCTTGCCAACGCCTTAGGCCGGCCCGCCGCAGTCCGGGCCGTTGGGCGCGCTCTGGGCAAGAATCCCATTCCTCTCATCATCCCCTGCCATCGAGTCCTCGCCGCCCGAGGCAAGCCCGGAGGCTTCTCCGCTCCCGGAGGCCGCGCTACAAAGGCAAGACTGCTGGCCATCGAAGGAGCTGTGGTCAACTTGTGTTTGGAGTTAAACATGGGCCCGTAGGGATGGGCAAAAGTCTTGGTCGGGGATGCGCTATTTGCGGAATCGGAGATCCGAGATTTGAGGTTCGGTCGAGTGCCGCGATCGCCCCATCGTGAAAGGCAGATTCCATGACGTCGCGAATTCTTAACAGCATCCGGAAGTTTACGAGCGCCTGTCCGAGGCCGATCAGGTGCATCTTGGCGGCTTTTGCCGGGGTGCTTTTGGTGATTCAGCTCAGCGCAACGCCGGCCAAGTGTGAGGCAGGCCGTGCCGTACGCATCGAGGTGGTGCCATCGCTCGTCGGCAATCCCGTCATTGCCGACGCAGTTGCGGACCTGCAAAAAACTCTAACTGCAGAAGGTTTTACGTTGGCTGATTCCCAACAGCCGGTGAGCCCCACCCTGCGGCTGGCTCTGGCGGAGATTGCGTTGCCGGCGGTTGCGCCGCAGCAATTCACCTGGGAACCGATCTTGACCGGATCGGAGGTTTCCGCGGGAACACTTTCGGCGCCGAATGTTTTGAGCTTGGACGCGGGGATTTTCTGGCTGAGTGACCGCATCGCCTGCACCGGGAAAATTCCGGAGGCAGAGCACCACGCCGTGCGCGCATTTACGCGGTCGATCAATGCGATCTACCTGCCCAAGCCAACGCCTGCCAATATCACACCGCAGGCGATTGAGGCGCACCTTGCCCAGTTTCGCCAAACCGCCCTGGGGATGATCCGGTATGGAATAACCGACGTGCTGATTGGTGATTTCAATTACGTCCTCGACTGGGGCCCCGGTTCGAGCGAACTGGCCAAAGGTTACCAGGAGGGCTTGCGGCAGACGATCACGTTGGCGCATTCGATGGGCTTACGGGCTTTCCTGTACGGCGACGAGTTCATCTACTCACCTGACTCGCTCAAAGCAGCGGGAGCACGGCTTTCCACCTCCGATCCCAAATTTTGGAAATATCTCGCGGACAAGCACCGGGCAATCCTGCGCGCCGTGCCAGACCTCGACGGCATCGAAACGCGTGCGGGCGAGATCATTCCCTGGCCGGGCGTCCTGGCGCTCGACCTGATGCACGACCCAGGCGATCACGGTGAAAGGTCCCTGGTGGAAAACTACCATGAGTTCATCCGCACTCTGGATGGCGTTGTGGCGGGCGAATTCGGGAAGACTTACATTCATCGCACCTGGGTCACCAACAATTGGGAACAGCACAGCGTCCCCGACGTCTACAAACAGATTTTTACTCCGGACATTCCCACCGCCAACTACCTCTCGAGCATCAAGCTAACCCTGACCGATGGCTGGGAGTATCAGCCCATCAACCCCACCTTCGGCGTGACGCCGCATGCCACGGTGGCGGAACTCCAGACGGGTGGAGTGGCCGACACCGTTTGTGATTATTCGTTGGGATTCGTCCAAGCGGGAATGCAATATGCGCTGGAGCATGGCGCGGTGGGATTGGCCTGGGCAACATCTGCCATCACGGAACCGCTTTACCAGTCGGTTTCCTATGCGGCTTGGCGGCTCTCCTGGACGCCCCAGGCCGACCTCACAGGGATTTTGAGTGATTGGGCCAGGCGGCGGCTGGGCCCCGCGGCGGCAAGTGAAGTGCCGCGCATCTTCCTCTCTCTCGGCGACATCTTTCGCGACAACTGGTATCTGCGCCCCGTAGCCATTCGCATTTGGACCCCGCAGCCGCTGGTGAACGTGGATTTCTTCGTGGTCAAGGGGAACCCGCTCTTTGATGAAGGAAGCGGGCAGGATCGTTTCCTGCGCGACCTCTACCTGAATTGCAAGCCGTGGCTGCGCGAAACCATGTCGGAAGTAGGCGAGGGTGTGGAGCGGTACGACGAAATCATTCGCGCGTGGACCCGCCTTCGGCCCGTCTTGAGCGACCCCGCGGTGGGGGAGCAGTTGGAGCGGCGTTTTCGGCGCGCCCGCGAGGCCATGGACGTGTACCGCGCCTACGTTCAGACCATCCTGATCTGTTATGCCTACCGCGATACGCCCACCAATCCGTTGCACGACGAGCTCGCCTATCGAGTTGCTGACCTGTCACGCACGTTTGACCACTACCAAAACTCCGATCCTGCTTACCGGCCGTTGGGAATTCGGGTTTTTCTGGATATCGCCCAGCGCACTCTTGCCAATCACGCTCGGCTCGAGAAGGAAATGAAAAATGCGCCCACGCCGGAGGAGATCGAGCAGAAACTAAAAGCTGCGGAATCCCGTGACGACGCGCTGGCCCGGCAGTTTCCCCAGGCGCAAACATTCCTCTCCTGGTCAGGAGCGGTGGACGGGCGCGATGTCCTGGTTCTTCAGGGAGACAAGCTGAGCGACGATCATTGGGTGGCCAATTATCCTGATAGCGTGCAGGCCCACGTCATTCGCCCCCTCCCGCCACACCCCCTCCAATACTTCCTCGTTCGCCAGGCCGGGCGTGGATGGATCACCTTGTTGGAGGCTCCCAGTGCGGATAATGGATGGACAGCGAAGATTTTTGTCGACGACCCTCTGCCCGGCACCGACGTGTATCGATTTGAATTGCGCGGCGTGAAAAAGTAAGCCCCCCCCCGAGGAAAGGAGCAGGAATGCTGTCCCCCCGAAACAGAGCCGGCGCGTTCACAATGCTTTCCGCCCTACT
>JBEKNU010000379.1:0-5998 GCA_049522495.1 Terriglobia bacterium | reverse complement strand
CTGTGCTCGGGATTTGTGTTGGTCCACATATCCCTTAACAGGTTCGGGGCAGGATGCGCTACCCCTTTCGATCTATCGCGCCTTACCCACGAATTCCACGGAGGAACCGAAAAAAAGGGGGCTAAATATGCGGCCCTGCTTCTCTAAGTTACTGAAAATAAATGTAGAAAAAATGTCAGCTTTTCGGCTTGCCAAGATGTTGCAGAAAAGAAACAAGTTATAGTCATTTTGCCAAGATGTTGATGAAAAGAAAGGTAGTTATTCAAGAGGAAGATGAATAGGGAAAAAGAAGCCATGGGTAAAGCAGGAGGCAGCGTAATGGCCGATTCGCGACGTTCATTTCTCCGTGCCATGCTGGCCGCGTGCGCGTCCAGCCTTTCTTATTCATCGACGCTGGGACAGATCATTCCCTCCGATAACGCCTTGCAGGCTCAGTTGAGTCACCTCTATACGAAGGAAGGAAATCAACTCCGCCAAGTCATCCTCCTGAATACACCGCCGGCAACGGCAAGTGGCTCGGTGGAGGTCCAGATCGGCGGGAAAACCGAGGCGTTTGACTTAGGCAAGGCGCTGAATCTCGCCGGGCAATATTACCTGCCGATCACGCCCGTCGAACAAGATGGGACCGCGCGGGTGGTTCTGAAATCGGGAGGGAAATCCCTGGAAACCTTCCTGCAAGTCAGGCCCATCCGCAAATGGACGGTCTACCTCATCCACAACTCCCACCAAGATCCGGGCTTTCTGGATTTGCCCTCCAAGATGCGCCAGCGCTTCATTCCCTTCATCGACGATGCCATGCGTTTCTGCGAGGAAACCAACGACTGGCCGGAGGACGCGCAATTCAAGTGGAATATTGAAGTGGGTTACCTGATTAATGACTACCGCCAGGCACGCGGCGAGGAGAAAGTCCGTCAGGTGATGGACTGGATCAAGAAGGGCCGCATGACCGTGGGGGGATTTTATTGCAGCATGAACACCGATTTCATGAGTCTCGAGACCTTGCACCGCTCCGTTTACTACACCACCGAGCGTCTCAGCCGGGAGTTTGGAATTCATCCGGAAGGTGCCATCCTGGATGACGTCAACGGTTTCACCTGGGGGCTTCCGGAAGTCATGGCGAAGGCGGGATTGCGATATCTGGTGATGGGCTCGAACGGGGACCGCGACAACATGCAGAACGGCAACGCTCCCACGTTGTTCTACCTGGCCGGGCCCGACGGGAGCGAAATCCTGATCTGGCGCTCCATCCAATACGTGGAAGGATTCAACCTCCTGACCTGGGTTAATCCCTACCGAGGGAACCTTGTGAAAGGCATCAACATGCAGGAGGGAGAGGAGTCGATCGCTCGCTATTTTGACCGCCACGAGCGCAGTGATTACCCCTTTGATGCCATCGCCATGCAGGTGGCCCACGACTTCACCCCGCCCTTCAAACAGCTCGCGGAAGTCGCCCGCGCCTGGAACGCTCAATGGGCATATCCCCGGCTGCGGCTTTCCACCATTCCCGAATTCTTCCATTACATCGAAAGCCAAAACCAAGATCGCATTCCCCACTTGCGCGGAGGCGCGCCGGATGGCTGGGTGGATTTGCAACTCGGCGAAGCCAATTCGGCGGCGCTGGGGCGGCAAACGGAGAACTACCTCCCGGATGTGGAGCGATTATCGACGCTGGCCTCACTGGTGGCGGGAGGGCCCGGTCGGCAGGATGAATTCCTCAAAGCTTACAACGAATTGCTAATGTGGGAAGAGCACACCATCGAGTGGTATGACATTCGCTCCGACATCTACGTGGATGAGAGCCAGGGAGGCGGCAAGCAGCACTGGGAGGAAAAAACCGCGCACGCCCGTTACGCACATGAAACCGCCCAACGCATCGAAAACGAGTGTGCTCGCGACTTGTGCCGGAATATTCGCACCACCGGGCCGCTGACCCTCGTAGTTTGGAATCCCCTCTCCTGGCAAAGAACCGAGATCGTTCGGACTCCAGTCCCCGCGCAGTCGTCGCAACCCTTCCGGCTCATCGATGCGGAAGGCGGCAAGGATGTGGCCTGCCAGATCGAAAAACGCGCGGGCGTTCCGGATACCCTGATCTTCCTGGCGGAAGGAGTGCCTTCCCTGGGGTACAAAACCTATCGGATCGAATCCGGAGCACCTGCGGCCGGTGGCACGGTCCCGGCCCTTTCTGACCTGATTCTTGAAAATGAGTTTTACCAAATCAGCTTGAGTGCCAAGGATGGCACGATCGCCAGTCTGCTCGACCAACAATTAAAGCGCGAGTTCGTGGACCCTCGCGCCGAACACGGCTTCAATGGCCTCGTCTACAGGCTGCAAGAACGGCTGACGGAACGGGAATTCAAACAATTAGGCGAGATTCCCGTGCGGGACGTGCGGATCGAAAAAGGCGCATCCGGGCCGGTTTACTCCAGCCTCAAAATCTCCGGGCACGTCGAGTACCTGTGCAAGTTCGAGCACGAAATCATTCTCTATTCACAACTGAAGAAGGTCGACATCATTAACCGCATCATGAAGAAGCCGGTTTTCACCAAAGAGACGGTCCACTACGCGTTTCCTTTTGCCCTCCCCACGGACTATCACGTCACGATCGATGGGATGACCCACCACAATACGTACAAAATCGATGTGCCCGGGGGGGTCATGCAACCTGACCTGGACCAGATCCCCGGCTCCTTTCGGGACAGCTACGTGGCGCGCCACTTTGTTTCCATCTCCCGGGGTGACTACGGCGTGGTGTGGTCGTCGGTGGATGCACCCTTGGTGCAGCTCGGGGGGATTCAAGCCGACAAGTACCTGGCTTATCTGACCATGGAGGATGACAACTGGCTGGCGCGCGGCTGGCTCTATTCCTTCCTGATGCACAACCACTGGGTGGTGGACGTGCCCATCGCCCAGGGCGGCGACTACGTTTTCCGCTACTCTCTCGCGACGCATGGGAGCGATTGGTCTTACAACGACGCCCACCACTTCGGCTGGAGCGCTTTGAGCCCTCTGCGCGCGTACACCGTTGAAGCCGCCCAGGAAGGAAAATGGCAGGAAGCGGCTCGAAGTTTTCTGGAAGCTGAACCGGCGAACGTCTACGTTGCCGGCTTCAAGACCGCGGAGGATGGCAAGGGCGTCATCCTGCGCCTCTACGAGGGGGCAGGGCTTGCGACCTACGCCGTCATCAATTTCAAGCTGCCTGGAGTGAATCTGAAAACAGCCGCGCTGTGCGATGGGCGGGAGCGGATACTTTCTCCGCTCACCGCAGAAAACAATTCTCTGCGAATTGCCTTGAAGCCGTGGGAGACGAGCACGGTGCGCGTCCAAGCGGACTTCAGTTGAGCTTGACTTCGATGGGCCGCGCAGACTGGGGATTGAACGAAAAGGTTCCGGTAAGTTCCCGCCCGGATTCCTTCACGCTCACCTGGTAGTCGCCGTAGAAGCCGTGAAACTGCGCGGCGCCCTGGCGCAAAACGCGGGCTTCCGCGCGCGTCCACCATCGGCCCTTGATGAGTTTCATCAGGGCATCGTAAGCGGGCTTGGGCGTCATGTCGGCGCGTACCAGTCCGGCAGGAGCTTGTTGCCACGCTCCCTGATCGGAGAAGTCCCACCAAGTGATCGCCTGCACGGCGGGATGGCTGAAAAGGATGGTGTAGAACCGCGTGACTTCTTCCGCCTGACGCTGCTCGCCGTCCGGCGTGCTCGCCCAATCGGCCTGCGGGTTCTTCTGCCGCAATTCCCAACCCGGCTGGCCGGAAAGAATCGTGGCCTCGGTAAAGTGCAGCGGCTTGCCTGCTTTGGCAAAGCGCTCGCAGATGTCCCAGATTTTCTCGGCGGTCCAGGCCCTCTGATGCTGATGGCATTGAATGCCGATCACGTCGAAAAGCGGCTGGCCGGAAGCGTCCACCAGTTGTGAGATCACCTTTTCGCGGTACTCGTCGGTGGTGATGTAATCGTTGATCACCAGCGTGGCCTGTGGATTGGCTTGGCGCGCGCGGGTGAACGCCGTGTGCAGGTAGTTCGGCACGCCCATTTGCTCAATGCCGGCGGTCAACTTGGGCGCGTGCTGAAGCGTCTCTTCGCGGGCGAAATTCGTGGCCTCGTTGACGACGTCAAAGATATTGATTTGGCCCTTGAACCTTCCCACGATGTCGGTGATGCGCTGCATCTGCAAACGCATGGCCTCCGCGGGGTCGGAAGGCAGCCACGCGGGGTCACGGTAGTTCCAGGCCAGCGGATGCCCCTTCATGGTGATGTGATGCGTCGCGCACCAGTCGGCCACGCGCTCGGTGCTCTCATAGTCAGGATCCCCCGCCTCGCGCTCATAACCCCACCAATAAAAAGGCACGGTGGCGTAGTTGAGCAGGTCGGAGAATTCCTTTTCGTACGCGGCGTTTTCCGCAGCGGTCTTGCACTTGCCCAGCATGAAGATATTGCAGCCGAACAGAAAGCTATGGCGCGTCTGCTCGATCGTGACCCGCGTCCCTTTCTTGAGCGCCTTCCCGTCGGGCGTCACGAGACGCAGTTGGGCGTCGCCGGTGCGGTATTTCTCAATGCGCGCGTCGGCTTGGCTGAGGATTTCGCTCTCCGCGAGCGTTTGGGCAGGGAGAAATTGAACCCCTCCCATCGCCGCCGTAAGAAAACAACAGGTTATGAGAATCGGGTGCTTCATGGCAGGGAGGATTGTACTCCCGCTCGGAAGCCGTGGGAATCACCCAGAAGCGCGCCTGATAGGTTTCAGAATGACAGTAGGGGAAGGGTTTTTCGGCGACCCCCTGCAGGGTTACTCTGCCACCCGGCCGCATCGAGGACAAGAAATGCGCGCGGCGGACCCCCGAGGGTTCGCCGCGCGCGTGCCATGACGTGCTGCCTACCTACCATCGCGCCCGCCGCGTGCCCCACGGCCAAGCGCGCCCGGACAGCGCCACGACCGGCTGCGCCCCCCTCGCGCCCGGCCGCCGCGGGCCTGCCGGTGCCCCGGAGCAGAACGCGATGAGGGTCACAGCCGAAACTCGATTTCCTTTAAACCACCATTCGGGCGGTCTCTTCCTCCAAGGGTGTTTCGGGCGCCAGATATGCCATCCACGGCTCTTCGTACACCACTTGATAGCCCCGAACGTGGGCATCCGGATCGTGATAGTAATGAACGTGGAGGATGCTGGCGGGCTTGGTCTCCTCCGCCCAATTGTTAAAGGCTGCTTCCAGAACCAGGCGATTGGCAGCATCCGGGGTTACGATGGTTGTGGCCTTAAACGATTTATCCTGCATGGAAAACACTCCTTCACCAGAAGGTTTCCGCGGCGCGTCCCGGGGCTTATACCACCCCCTCCTACCTCCTTGGCCAGCGCCCTCGGGCACATTTTGCTCAACCTCTTGTATCGGCGGAGACGGAAAGAACTTGAGTTAAATGATTCTCATGCCGGGTGGCCAAGGATTGCGGATGTAAACCCGGGTGCGGGCGGGTGTACGACGTTTGCCTCGCGCGGTTCCCTCCCCCGCGTCAGGCGGCACATTCGTGGACGGCTTCGTACAACGCCAGGATATTGGCCGTGGGCGTGTTCGGTTGGATATTGTGGCAAGGGGCCACAATGTAACCTTTGCCCTTGCGGAAGATGCGGATGTTATCAGCCACCTCACGCTTCACGTCGTCCGGGGTGCCGAAAGGCAGGGTCTGCTGATTGTCCACGGCGCCGTGAAACACCACGGACTTCCCAAAATCCCGCGCCAACTCCTCGCGGCCCATTCCGGCGCAGCGCCACTGGATGGGATTAAGGACATCGATGCCGAGCTCGATCAGTTCCGGCAGGAGGGGCCGAATGGCGCCGTCGTCGTGGTGCATCACCTTGACGCCGAAGGAGTGGGCGAGATCAATCATCTTCCGCATTCCGGGCTTCAGGAAGCGGCGGAAGGATGCCGGGCTCATCAGCAGCGTGTCCTGGGTGCCGAGGTCTTCGGCGATGTAGATGAAATCGATCAAGCCTCGAGCCGCCTCCAGGGTGCG
>JBEKNU010000378.1:0-6163 GCA_049522495.1 Terriglobia bacterium | reverse complement strand
CATTGCAATATCGTAAATTCTTGTTATTCTAGCAGACTTTTTGGGGCGCGCATTGCCAGTCGCGGCTTCGATCCAAAAGACCCCTCATCCGCTTCGTACCTCAGCACCTTCTCCCCTGGGAGAAGGTTGGGAATCAAGCCTCCCTCTCCGAGGGGAGAGGGTGGCGGCCCTGCGCCAACCCGCCATACACGGTGGAGTTTTGCGCGGCATTGGTGACCGCCACCAGGCGGTCGGCATCGTCGTATTGATTGTGGCGCGCGTATCCGCACCCGCGGTTCACCTTTCTCGTAACCTCGAAAACGCGGGTGAGGACACCCGCGCTACAGTCCAAGGCGGGCTTTACCCGCCAGCCTTAACGACTGACTCTTGGTGTTGACCGAGGCCTACCGTATCAAATCGAGACACATGCACCGTTTTGGACACCTTTACGGGTACCAATCCAGTGTAAACCGGCTGCTTTGATCGCACTTGAAACCCATCATTTAATTGGGGATACACGAGAAATCCAGTTGCTCCATGGATCTGGCATACCGGGTGCTTTCTCTATATGCCGTACGGAACGTGAATTCAAGGAACGGCAGAGAGGAAGACCATGCAGCAATTCAATCCCAGCGTCGAGCCCGCCACGGTCATACCAGAGACAATCCGGCCTACCCGTATACGCCGCATGGCGGGTAGAGTGATGGCGATGCTGATCGTTGGGATTGCCTTGCTGGTGGGGGCGCCCCAACTTCATGCGCAGGGTCGGTTCGCGTCCGCTTCACTGGTATTGCAGGTCGGTCCAGAGGAGTTCCTAAAGGACCTGAACGGCAACGTGATGGTGAAGATTCGGCTGGCTCGCGGAACCATGGCTCGTCTCTGGGCGGCGAATTCCTGCACCTCCCCCTCCGCGGAATCGCATATTATTGCGGTGTCCGGAATTTACACAATTCCCTACAGTGCGTTGACGCCGGCCGGCGGCCCGAGCTCCGGGTCGACGGAGGTTTGCCTGGCATCATCCGATGGCGTGCTGCATGATTCGCTGCCGGTGGAAAACTTAGGGGCCGCGATCGGCGCGACGGTGCAGGGGGCGACTCCCCTCATGGCCTCCAGGGGTGGTTCGCCCGACGTGCCCGCCGGATGGGTGGTGAGTTCTCAAGCCGGTCAAACAACCTGGTCGAGACCGTAACCTTCACGTGCCTACGTGAGGAACTCTGCGAATTTCCGCTTGTCTCATTGCGCCATTCTTGGGCGGGCAGATCACCAGCCAAGCCGTACTTCTCCCTCAAATGATAAAGCCGTGCGCGACTTACTCCCAGCTTGCGCATGGCGAGCACAGCCATGCGGCTCGCAATCCTCGCCGTGCGCCAGGATGCTTGCTTTGTGCCCATCGACGGGCCTCATTTCGAGCCGCCGCTGCCTTGATCATCTTTCGAGACGCAGGGCTACGCTCGCCCTGCGCCAGCCCACCAACCGCTGACGAGTCAGCGGTAGAAAAAGCGGGAGCGAGCTCCCGCACTCCGAAATTTGGCTCCGTCCGCCCCCACAAGCGTGTAGCCACGGTCAGAAAATCACTGACCGTGGCTACGACGCTTGCTGGCATAATAGGGAAATGGCAGACCGACCCCCGAGCGGACCGAGCGACTACCTGGCAGCGGAGCGGACGTTTCTCGCTTGGATTCGAACCGGTTTGGCGCTGATGGGATTTGGTTTTGTGGTGGCCCGCTTTGGCCTGTTTCTGCAAGCGTTGCAGTTGGGTCAATCCAGCCTCCCGATCCGGCCCTATGGCCCTTCGTTCTGGTTCGGCACGGCGCTTATCGTGCTCGGAGTCATGGTGAACGTGGTTTGCGCCTGGAACCATGTTCGCCTGATTCGAGATTTGAATCGAGGGAGAGATACGTACACCCGCCCCTCCTGGCTCGCCTTGGGGGTGGCCTTGATCCTGGCGGTGGTCGGGCTGGCGATGGCGATCTACTTGATTTCGGTTCGTGAGCCCAAGCGGGCAAATCTTGGAACAAGCGAGGAGAAATCCATGACCTCGAAAGCGGAAAGCGGAATCGTAAACATTCCGAGCCACCATTCGGTGGAGTCGACGGTTGAAAAGCTGGAGAAAATGCTCGCCGCCAAAGGCATCAAGCTGTTTGCTCTTATCGATCACAGTGGTGAAGCGGAGAAGGCGGGCATGCACATGCCTCCCACCAAGCTCTTGATCTTCGGCAACCCCAAAGCCGGCACTCCCCTGATGATTGCCTCCCCCAGCATTGCCATCGATCTCCCCCTGAAAATCCTGGTTTGGGAAGATGCCGGCAGCAAAGTCTAGATCTCCTACAACGCACCTGCCTACCTGCAAGCCCGGCACAGTTTGCCCCAGGAACTCGTCCAAAACATCGCAGCCGTAGAAGCGCTGGCAGCCAACGCCGCGGAGTGAAACCGTTCAGGGCGCAACGGCGGCGGCGTTTGGCCGGGAGTAGTGTGTAGGCGCTAAATTCCAATCCGCAGCTCGAATCGGATTGCTCGAATCGGATTGCGCCGAGCGCAGCTCGGCGTTCCCTCGCCGCAGAGCTGCGCTCTGCGCAATCCATGGGGACACGGCCAACCTGGCCGTGACCGTCACAGGCAGAATGCCCTGGCTACGCCTGGCGCAAGTGGCGGTACAACTGCGAATCGAAGGATGTCACACAAACTCCAAGGGGGCGCTAGGCCTAAAAGCCGCGGACCTTGGACTGCAGGTCCGCGCTACGTGGCCGGGGCGGGAGTCTGCTACAATGAGGCTCGTAAGGGCGCTTGAAACAATATGGCCAGCGGTTACAAATCGGACCTGGTGAAGATCTATCACTCCACCAAGAAACGACTGGGGACGGTGATCTTCTTCGTCACCTCCCTTTGCAATGCCAAGTGCCGGACGTGCTTTTACTGGGAGGAGCTGAACCAGCGCGGGGATTTGACCTGGGATGAAATCCGCAAGCTGGCCTTCAGCATGCCGGCTTTCAGCGACCTGTGGCTATCCGGCGGCGAGCCCATGCTGCGGCGCGAACTTACCGACATTATCCATCTCTTTCACACCCACCATGGGGTCCGATGGGTGAACCTGCCGACCAATGGCCTGCTGCCCGAACGCACCGCCGAGTGGGTGGCGCGCATTTGCGAGGAAAACCCCGAGCTGCAACTCGACTTGAATGTGGCCATGGACGGCCTCGAGGAAATGCAGGATTCCATCCGCGCCGTGCCCGGGAATTTCGCCAAGACGCTGGAGACTCTGGAGCTGCTTCAACCCTGCCGGCAGAAGTATCCCCGGCTGCGCGTGAACATCAACACGGTGATTTGCTCCGAGAACTTCGACCAGGTGATGGCGATCGCGGAGTTTGTGAAAGCGCATTGCGCCGTGGACGGCCACTACTTCAACATCATTCGCGGTCAAGCCAAGGACGCCTCGTTGAAGCAGATCCCCACGCATCGCCTTGCCGCCCTCTACAAGGACCTGCAAGCCGTCTACGAATATTACGCGGACCAGGTCCTGCGGCGCCGCACCGGCATCGCACGGAAGATTGCCCAGGTCTACTACCACGGCACGCTGGCGCTGCACAACAAAATCCAGCTCGAGAACATCTCCTCGCCCCATCCCTGGCCCATGCCCTGCACCGCCGGCGACACGAGTATCGTCATTGATTTCAACGGCGACGTGCGCTCCTGCGAGCTGCGCGGCAAGCTGGCCAACCTGCGCGATTACGATTGCGACTTCGCCAAATTCTGGCAGGCCCGGGAACGGCAGGAAGATTTGGGCGCCATTGTCCAGGACCAGTGCTGGTGCACCCACGTCTGCTTTATCCACGACAGCCTGCGGCATTCGCCCAAGGTGCTTCTCTACGACATCCCCCTCACTTACCTCGAGTCGAAATTCACCCCATCCTCCACCCAGGGTGAAAGGTTCGAGTCCACGCCCGCCCTGGCCGCGCCCTTGGCGAAGTGAGCCGCCCTCCGCCGCGGTCATGACGCATTTTGAAATTTCCGGTCGTCCGCGCCATTGCGAAGCGCAAGTTCGGGTGCTAAATTGCGTTCTAGGTCCAAGAAAAGGAGGCTGGGATATGAAGAACAAGCTTGGCATCTACGTAGGACTTCTTATATTTGTAGGCCTGCTGGCATGGGCAGGGCACGTAAGCGCGCAAAAGACCAACATTAACAACGACAGGAAGGTTTGGGAATATAAGGTTGGCGTCGCCCAGATAAACGGGGTTCCGTCCGTACAAGATCAATTGAATGAGCTCGGCGCTGAGGGATGGGAGTTAGTGGCGGTTGAGAACATTAGCACTCCAGCACCTCCTTCTGCCGTCTATTACCTCAAGCGAGCAAAGGAAAAAGAAAAGGAATAAGTCCGGGTTTTCGGCGCGCAGGTTGGTTCTTGTGAGGCCCACGAGGAACTGATTTCGGTTCTGGGAGAGTGTGTGACGACCGGTGAAACCCAGTTGGGGCGCCGCTGGCGCCAGACGTAGCACGGGCATCCTGCCCGTGCCGCTCACGGCCAGGGTGGCCGTGCTACTTCCTATGGCTGCAGGTCCAATTCCAGCAAAATGATCGTAAGCGGAGGAGACGTGAACTCAAACCGTGTCCCGTGGATTTCCGCGGGCCGCGAGCTGAGCGAAATCCGTTGAGGATTGTCGCGGCTGTTCATCACCTCGGGGGTCCCTGCGTGCGCGTGATCTTCAACGGTGAGAATGGCGCCACCCGTTACACCTGCTTTGAAGCCGTCGAGTTGGAAGTCCCGGGGAAGCGGATCGAGCGTCGAGTTGACGGCATAGATGCGCAGCTTTTTTCCGTCCGCGCTGACGCTCGCGCTCAGGTCCGGTTCTTGCAGGTGCCAGGCGAGCTTCGAAGACCGCTCGATGCGGAGCGGATAGCCGCCGGCGGCGCACGCGTACATTTCCTGAGCGTAATAGGCAGGCGACTCGTAAATCCAGCCGGGGCCGGTTACCACGAAGCCTGAGCCGAAACTGTCCGCGAAGTTGGAGCGGTTGGCGATTTCCACCAGGTCGGCACGGCGCTGAAGCAGGTTGAGGTAGCGCGAAACGCTCAGCGCGTTGCCGAGCGTCTGGAGCATCCCGCGCGTCAGGCCGAAATCCCCTGCCGTGGTGTTCCACTCGGTCACCCCGACACGAATCTCCTTGCCGCCCCCATTGGCGGCGATCCAGTCCCCGAGCTCCCGGAAATTGCGCTCCTCGCCAACCAGGTTGTTGATTTCATAATGGTGGGGGCAGAGATAATCGAAAATCGTTCCTGCGCTGTCGAGCAGAGCCTTGGTGGGGAACGACGACATCAGCTTGATGCTGGGATCCGCCTTTCGCATGGCCGCAGCGAACGCCCGCACGGAATGGCCGTAGTCCGAGACGTCAACCTCATTGCCAATCTGCCAGTACTTCACGTGGTATGGCGCGGGGTGCCCGTTCTTGGCGCGCAGGGCGCCCCAGCGTGTCGCGGTGCTGCCGTTGGCGTATTCCACTTCCGCGGCAGCGTCCTCCGGCTGCTTGCCGGTCCAGCGCACACAGATGAGCGGCTCCGCTCCGATGTAATCGCAGAGCCGCACGAACTCATCGAGGCCGACAAAATTCTCCTCCCAGCCACCCCACACGGTCGTGAAAGTCGGCCGGTCATCCCACGGGCCGATGGCGCGGTCCCACTCGTATTGTTCCGTGGTGCTGCCGCCAAAGCGAATGATTCCCGGGTGCATGGCCTTGAGGGCCGCCACCACGTCCGGCCGCCAGATTCCCAGAACCGCGTTGGAGCCAATCAGGTACACGCGGTCGAGCCAGAGAGCGCCCGGACCCTCAAAGTCGATGGTCAGGGTGGCATGGTCAGTGGTGCGGTCAGCGCGCAAGTCGGCCTCAGCGGGTGCCCAATTTTCACCGGCGTGGCCCATTAGGACCGGGCCGGCGATCACCCGGCCACCACCGTGCAGCGAAGCCCATACCGGAGCGTTTCCATCACCCCGCATGTGCAGGCGCAACTTGTAGGACACTCCCTGCTGGAGATAAAAGCCGTCTTGCGAAATCCCCGCGCGGGCGTGCGCCGCGGGCAAAACAATTTTCTGCGCGCGCGCCCCGCTGAAGGGATTCGCGGTGTCGAAAGAGTATTGCGCCACCTGCACCGCGCCGTCCGGATACCAGGGCCGATAAGGCTCGTCGACCTCCCGCTT
>JBEKNU010000377.1:0-6169 GCA_049522495.1 Terriglobia bacterium | reverse complement strand
ATGGCCGCCAAAATCATCTTGCCGGCTGCAAACAAGCGCGCCGCTTGCTTGCGCCGACGCTCCAGTTCTTGAAAATCCCGTCGTCGAGGAAGAGGTGTGTGCATGACCCCAGTATAGCAATCCCATAGACTGCTCTCACTCTATTATGCGAGATTCAGTAATGGAGATTCACTACATGTATTACAATTTCTGCCGGATTCACAAGACACTAAGGGTCACACCCGCGGCGACTGCGAGCCCAATGGGTGGAGCGGGAATGTGTGGCGGTAAAAACGACACAAACCAGGGCGGCGGAGTCGTGTTCTTAAGATACTCTGCGACGATCCGTTGCGGCAGGGTGCTATTTTCTGCCTCTCTTTTCTTAGACTCTTGCTCGCTCGCTTTCATCGCCCTGGATTGCTGCCACCAAGCCAGAGCACTAAAAGCTATCAAGCATCCCACCAACATGTAACGTCATTACATATGTTGCTTCTCGTTTTCGTTCCTCGCTGGCATAAATATCAGGAAAATTGCCAAGGCAAATGGAACAATAATAATCGCTCACGAGAGAACCTGATCAAACACAGTGCAGACCCTCCACGCTCTTAAACGGAATAATGAAAATCCGGGTTAGGTCCATGCCGCCCTACATCAGCAGGCCCGGCGGCCAGACTACATCGTGGCGCCACCATCAATGGTAATGGCTTGGCCGGTCACATGGTCGGAGACGGCCAGGAATACCACTCCTTCCGCCATATCTTCTTCGGTTTGAGGTTCACCTTGAGGAATTCGAGCGGCGGCGTTGCGCTGAAAGCTTTGCTCCTCGCTCTCGCCCGGCAAGGCACGACCTTGCGCCAGCAGTTTCCACATCTGGGTGCCCACAATACCGGGGCAAATGATGTTAACCGTAATGTGGTCCCGGGTAAGTTCCTTGGCAAGGGCCTGCGTAAAACCGTGGATGGCGAACTTTGACGCGCAGTAGTGAGCGAGCCCGGGGTATCCAACCTTTCCCGCTAACGAGGAGAAGTTGATGATCTTGCCGCCACCCTGTTTCTTCATCTGCGCCGCCACAGCCTGGTTGACAAGGAACGTCCCCTTGGCGTTGGTGATCATGATTGAATCCCAATCTTCTTCCGTAAGGTCGGCAACGTTCCTGAACGTGATGACGCCCGCGCAATGGACCAGGAGATCGACTCTGCCGAAATGGGCCACAGCCTTGTTAACCATCGATTCGACCTGTGCCTTATTGGTAACGTCCGCTCCGATGGCGATTGCGCTCACCCCTTCTTTCGACAATGACTGAGCCAGTTCTTTCGCTGCCGTGTAGCCGCCGATGTTTTTCGTCTGATACTGGTTACAAGCGGAGGCGAGGAAGTCAACCCCCACGATGACCAGTCTTGCTCCTTCCTTTGCCAGCCGCTTCGAAACGCCCGCGCCAATGCCGGTGCCGCCACCCGTCACGATTGCGACTTTTCCTTGCAGCCTCATGACTCACCCTCCTCCCGACATAGGTTACCCCGGATTTGCATTCTTAAATCTCCTCGACTTCAAGATTGAATATGCTCGAAATGTTCGAAATGGCCTGGAGATTGTGTCCCGTCATCAGGAGGTAGTGATACGAAAAAGCTCCTGGAGCTAGACCACCTTCGTCTTTCCAGCCATGCCCAGTCATTTGGGAGCATGTTCGACACGCACAAAGATGATGTTTTCATGTTGTCCGGTGGCAGCGCGCGTCGGCACGAGGTTGCCGTCGAGGGCTTGGCACCCTTCCATGTCGGCGCCGAGATCCGCGATTGGCAATCACCCGGGTACTATACGGGTATCGCAAAAAGGTCTGAACGAGATATTTACTCTTTGTCTGATCTCCTGCTATTTGCTCCCATCCCAGGCTGGGGATGCGACTGATTATTGCGTCGGGTCCAAGGTCTATCGTACTCCAAGCAGACCAATAATTAGGAGGGAGAATTAGCATGGGCATTGAGCACGTCATTCTCTTTGCTGCCACTGTCGTCCGCAAAAAATCCGTATCCTAAGCGCTAGCAGGGACAGGCGACCGGTCAAAGACTCAACAATTCAAGTCTTCTACCAGATCTCCATGCTATGGCATCCTCTAATGCATGCGAAAACGCGATTGCTCTTACACCTGTTGCTGACCGTTGCCGCTCTGTTGCGGGACACCCTCACATCGGATTGCCCACTTCAACGTCACGGAGCATCCCACACCAGAGTGGACCCTGCAGCAGTTCCGCGAAGTCATCAGCGGTGAACAGGCGTGTCGGTTTGTCCTCCACGACCGAGACAGGATCTACTCCATGGAGCTTGAAACTGCCGTGAAGTCGATGGTTGTCGTGCTCTTACAACACAACATCTCAGGATCCTCCATGATTCTGGCCATGCCCAATCTAGGGAGTGTGCATCACAAGTATCGGCTCGGAAAGAATGGCGCAGAGGACTGAAGGCGCAAAATAATCGGCCACGTATTTTCGCGGAGCACACGCTCATGAACCTGGAATTGGGGCGTGGCGGCGACATGCTGGAGTCGGAGACAACTATGCCCTATCTACATCCACCATCTCGGTGCTCTCATCGTGTCGCTTAGCATCTTCAAAAACGGTGATTAGCATGGTACTCATGAGTACAAGGATTCCGCCGACGACCATGAACTTGGTCAGGTGCTCATGCAAGACGATCGCGGCGATCACCAGGCCAAGGAAAGGTATCAGGTAATTTGAGACTCCAACCTGGGTGGCGCTGAGCCGCGTCAGCACATTCAAGAAAATCACCATCGACAGGAAGTATTGGAACAAAGTGAGGATCACCAGCCCAATCCACACCCTTTCGGTGTAATGAAAGATGATGCGAAAGGCCCCCGGCTCCGTGTAGACCGTAATCGGCAACAGAAATGCGAAGACGGCATAGTAGCTGTACAGCAAGACTTTGAGCGGAGAGTATTTGGCCAACAACTTCTTGCAGTAAACGGTATAGAAAGCGCTGCCGTTGAGGCTCAGAAAAATCAGCAGATTGCCCACGAAAAACTTCTTGCTCAAGAAGTTCAACTCTCGCCAATTGATTCCCGAACATTCGAGAACACCCGCAATCGCGAGCCCAAAACTCAGCCAGCGGATCGGTGTCATCTGCTCACCAAGAAGAAAATGAGCCATCACGGCGATCGCGACCGGAAGAGCCAGCAAGACCAGCGCGGCGTTAGAAGCCAGCGACAATTGTACGCCCCAGGTAATAAATAGTTGGGCGACGACTTGGCCAAAGACACCGATCAGAATGAAGTCGAATACGTCTCGCCAATTGATGATTCGACGGGAGTCGGGTGGCCGCTGCCGGACGCCAACCAGCGGAATGAGAAGGAGCGTCGCAAGTGTCATCGGGAGGAAGGTCGCGAACACAGGGCCCATCTGTTCCTGGACCAGCTTGACCATGGTTAATTGGCTGGCCCACATCAGGTTGCAGCAGACCAGCAAAACCCAATCGCGGAGTCGGCCGTATGAAGTTGGCTTGAGTCGAAAATTGAGCATCAAGGAGAGGTTCAATCTGCACACTCCAGTAAGTATCCCCCGGCAAAGCCGAGAGCTTTAAGTTGTGAGCCGCTCAAAGCGGCGAGGCGGGGTCGCTGACGCGGCCCCACATTGGTTGAGCCACCTTGACGGTGGCCGCTCATCGCCACAGGTTCATCTGGTCCAGGCGCTTGTCCTCTTGCTCCTGCTTCCGGATGTACATCTCGCAGGGCGTCCTCCAAGCCCTTGAACAAGGGCGAGGGTCAGCGTGACACTCAATGCGTCCGAAACACATACGTACCGGCACGCATTTCGTATACCGCCGCGTCGCGTTCCATTCGCAGAAATTCGAACTCCGGCCAAATGCGTAGCAGGCCTGCCAGATTCGGTTACCGTCTCGGCTGCTTCGGCCGGAACATAAATGGTTGCGCCGGTGTTGGCGGGAACGACGGCGCGAAGCGTGGATTGGCCGTCAGAATACGTCCACTCACTCTCGATCGTGCCGTGGACCGACTGATAGCTGCCCCGCGCCCACGTCAGCCCAGTCGCCGCATCCGGCTGCGGCGCCAGAATGAACTTCCAAAAACCGTTACGAGTGCGGGGCCACCAGCGGAATTGCCCCCCTCTCAGCCGCCGGCGGCAGCAGGTCTGTTCACCCCTCGCAAAACACGAGCCCCCTTATCACCAAGAATCTCCCCCTCCGGCTTGCTGGGCGAAAGCAACACCTTGGGGGGAAGCCGGTTGACCCGTTGCTCGACAATCCGGTGATTTTTTCCGCACACCCTTGATCGTCAGTAGTCCGGTGTGCGGTCCTGTTGATTTCCTACTGTCCCCACGGGTGGACGCCCCCACAGGAAGTGCTCTGCTAATCCGATGTGAAGCCTACGTTGGCGTAGTAGGCTAGATTCGTTTGGGTGGTGTCCAGCCGTCCGAACTGGACGACAAGGTTGACATCAGACCGGACCCGCAAAGCATATTGAGTCAGGGGCGGCAAGTGCACGCCCCCGATCTCTTCGGGATGACCCAGCCGGAGTCAGATCACCCTCTCCGGCTCCACTCTTACGGGAATATCTTTGACCGGTTCTTTGTTATCGAAGTGGAAATGGAGTCTTACGTTGGCGGGAGTTTCCCCCGTGTTAAGAATCATCAGCGCCTCGTGCGGCTCCACCCTCCCTCCAAGCTGAGTCTTGGCGGAAAGAAAGCCATCGGCAAACACCCAGGTTCGTGCTCCGTCGGATTTCTTATCCCCCTCCTTTTCACGCAAAGTGCCGTGCGACGAATTTCTCGTTGAATTTGGTCAGACGATCCGCGCCGTGCGCGGTGACGGCCAAGGTGTTCTCGATGCGGAACGAACCCCAGGGCAGCCGGAACAAAAAGACGTCGATACACACCGTCATGCCCTCGACGACCGGGAAGTCTTTGTCTTCGGCCATCCGGGGAGACTCGCATTCGAGGCAGCCGATATTGTGCATGATGCCATAGGGACTATATTGTGCGAATCCCGTGCGCTTGAGGACAGCCTTCCCTGCCGCGTTGACTTGCTTCGAAGTAGCCCCGGGTTTCAGGCTCTGAATGGCGGCCCCCATCGCCTCGTTCGCGGCAAGGACAGCGCTTTGGATCTCTCCAGGAATCTTCCCCAAAACAAAAGGCGCACATAGAGCGGCGTTATACCCTTCGAAAACTGCTCCGGCTTGCAGACAGATGATCTCGCCCGCGCTGACTTTCCTGAGGGTGTTCCGGTTCATCCACAGGTTTGCGTGCTCAGGGCCCGATGGGATCATGGGTTCCCAAGAGGCTGCCGTACCTTCCGCTCCGCCCCTAAGAATTCCCGCCTCGATTTCGGCCATAATATCGAGCTCAGTCCAGCCCACTTGAATCTTCTGGACGGCGTTTGTAAATGACTCATCCAGGATTTCAGCCGCTTTGCGAATACAAGCGACCTCATTTGCGCTCTTGTGAAGGCGGAGTTCGAACATCAGCGGCTCTGCGTTCACGATCTCTGCCTCTGGAAACGTTTTCTGAAGCTGGGCATAGATGATTTGAGGGAAAATCAGAGTCCCCACCGTGCCGATCTTATTAATGGAGTGCTTCTGCCTAAGCTC
Organism: Terriglobia bacterium; assembly: GCA_049522495.1. Lineage (GTDB taxonomy): Bacteria > Acidobacteriota > Terriglobia > UBA7540 > UBA7540 > Bog-366. The sequence continues at coordinate 579 of JBEKNU010000377.1, read as the reverse complement.
CTGAAACAAATTGGAGAATATGAATTGATCGCCCACCAGATACTCCGACCCGACCACTTCACTGAGCTCCGGAAATATGTGGACGTCCTTGACGCGCGACTTGTGTTTCGACCACGCCTGACAAGCCTGCCCAGAGCAGACAATCGCGTCGCCTTCCAGCGGAATCACCGTCGCCACTGATTCATTGATCCCCGCCACATCGGCCAGATAACGGACGTGTCCAGGATCGAGGGCATTGGAGTATAGAACAAGTAAATCGATATTCCTCTCTCGCATCTTGCCTTTGACTGCGGCGATTCTCGCCTCAAACTCGGAGTCTGGAATCCTGGGAAAACCGTTGTTCTTTGCCATGACGTTTATTTCGCCCTTTTCTGCGGACCCTGAAGCTAACTATTTGACCAGAATTTCCATTTTCAGTTCCACCGCTGCCTCAATTACGCTCCGGCAAGCGTCAGGATCGGCAATGTCCGCGGCGAGGAAGCATGTGGTGCCTCCCTGATCAGTGATCTGCCGGGCGATCCCCTCGCCTTTGGCTATTCGGTGTCCGGAAGCTACAATCGCAAACCCGTCGGTTGCCGG
>JBEKNU010000376.1:0-8706 GCA_049522495.1 Terriglobia bacterium | reverse complement strand
GGAGAACCAATCGATCTATCTTTCCATCGAGACGCCAAAACGGCAGGTTTCGTTCTCGGTCGAGCACAGAAGGGTATCAAGCGGGAAATATTTCACCACCGAAAGATTCTGGCGAGCCACAGCATTTGAAATGAGTTTCATACTGACCATGTAACATGTTACATGGATGAATTTCAGGCTCATTCCGAGTTTTGGCGAACGACAACCTGTGTACTCTGCTGACGGTAGCGTGTACTTCTCAGATATCCGTAACAATCGGATCATGCGATTTATGCCGGGCAAGAAGCCGGGCGCCCGGGGGTCACCCAGGTCTTTCGGTCCCCCTCCGGACGCGCCAATGGACTGGCTTTCGATCTCGAGGGACGCTTGCTGGCTTGCGAAGGACCCGGAGAGGGCGGGAATCGTCGAGTCACGCGCGCGGAGAAGGACGGTCGCATCACCGTTCTCGCCGACCGTTATCACGGCAAGCGATTGAACAGCCCGAATGACATTGATATTGACGCCAAGGGTCGAGTCTACTTCACCGACCCTCGCTACGGCGATCGATCGGACATGGAGCTCGATAAGGAGTGTGTTTACCGTATCGACTCCGATAGGAGTCTTACTTGTATCATCGATGATGTGGAGCGCCCCAATGGCCTCGCGGTATCTGCCGACCAAGAGACGTTGTATGTCATTGACAACAACAACTCGATTCCACATGGCTCTCGAAAAGTTTATGCCTATGAATTGCGGCCCGATGGCTCGACTGGAAATCGACGCGTGGTCCACGATTTCGGGACAGGCAGAGGCGGAGATGGAATGTGCCTTGACACACGAGGTAACCTCTATATCGCTGCAGGCTTGAATACACCTGAGCCTCCAGGTGAAGATGGGAGCGTAAAGGCCGGTGTCTATATTTTTTCACCCGGGGGAAATCAACTCGATTTCATTGCCATCCCGGAGGACACGGTCACCAATGTGGCGTTTGGAGATCGAGACCTCAAGTCGCTTTACATCACGGCCGGCAAGACCCTATTTCGTATCCGGCTCAATGTAACCGGCTACGTGCTGTGGCCCCCAGTTGAACAACAATAATCGAGAAGGGCAAATAACTAGGGGACTCCGATTTTGTTGCGAGGAAATCCCTAAACAAAGCGCCATGAGAAATTTTGCATCTCCTGAAAAAGTGGTTTCATGCTGGAATGAAAAGTCAGCGCGTAGTTCAAAATTCTAGCGCGGACGCAGGCTGCAAGTGGGGCTCTCTCACCCGCGGTCCACTGCGTTCGCTGGCTGGCGCAACGCCCCGCAGCGGTTACCGAAATCAAGCTTCCGGGGAAGAAATCGAAGATGACTCGGGAAGCCCACGCACCTTACGCCGAATGGGTTCAAGCACCCCCGCGCTAACGAGTAACCCCGCCGCTAGGACATACATTCCACCCGCCCACACGAAAGCCGGCTTATACCCGTGGAGGTCGATGAGAGGCCCAATAACGAGTTGTGCAGCGGCGCCAATAAAAGTCCCGGCAGCCCCGGTCATTCCATAGAGGACGGCCACATGCTTGGAAGGAGAAATCTCCGTGATGACGGTGTGAATATTCGTGGACCAGGCTTGATGCGCAAAAAGCGCCAGGCTCACCAACGCCAATGCCAGCTTCGTTCCCGGCGCAAAACCGGCTGAGGCGCTGAAGGCACATACGGAGGCGGAAGCCAGTAGGATGGTCCTGCGACTGCGATGCAGGCCCAAGCCTCTGCGGATCAGAGCAGTGCTCGCGGCCGCCCCAGCTAAGGATCCGATGAAGGAACAAAAATAAGGTAACCAAAGAAGTTTGCCCACCCTGGTGAGGGAGAGCCCCCGTGCTTCCTGAAAATAGCTGGGTATCCAGAACAGATAGAAATACCACGCGGCGTCTGAGCACCCCCGCGCCGCAAGTACACACCAATACTTCCGCGTCTTAAGGACTTTGCCCAGCGTCACCTCTTGTTCAGCAGGAACGCCAGCCGCGGGATCGCATGCTCCCACCGACGCCCGGTCGGGTGTTCTATCCGCATGCTGGATGTGCCGATGGACCCAGAGCCAGGGTGGTATCAGCAAAAAACCGAGCGCGCTGAGAAGGAGAAACGTCGCCCGCCACCCATAATGAAGGGTTGTCCATGCCACCAGCGGAGGCGTAAGCAACATCCCCAGGCTGATTGCCGATAGGATCGTGCCCACGGCCTTGGCGCGGCTGGCGGGTGGGAACAACCCGGCGACGCCACGCATTGCGGTGGGATAGTAACTTCCCTCTCCCATTCCCAGCATCGCTTGACAGAAAAACAAGCTGCGGAGCCCTTGCACGAACGCGTGGGCCATGCCGGCGAGCGACCAGATGACCACGGTCAGCGTAAACGTGCGGCGGTATCCCAAGCGATCCGCAATCCGCCCCCCCAGGATGTAGAAGACCGCATACACCACAAGAAAAGCGTGAATGGCTAGTCCATAATTCGCGTTGCTAAGTGAGAGGTCTCGTCGCACCTGCGGTATGACCACACTCAGCAACGAGGGTTTGTTAGACATGTGGCGGAGGATTTATACTACGTCGTCCTCAGTTAGGGAGAATTATTATGACCCACCGCGAACGTGTTCTGGCCGCCATCCGTGGCGAAGTCCCTGATTGGCTACCCTGGGTCCCACGCCTGGAATTCTGGCATCGGGCGCGCCTGCGCCAAGGCACGCTGCCCCCGGAGCTTCGTTCTCTTACCCTCACCGAAATCACGAAGCACCTGGGAGTGGGGTGCTACTCTTCCATTCCCGACTTCACGGACACCGATGACGAAGCTGCCATGATCGACTGTACGCTCGGCCTCTTTCATCTTCCGGTCATACCTTACCGCATCACCCTTGAAGACGTGGATCGCCGCATCACCCGCCATGGCCAGGAAACGGTGGTGGAATATCGCACGCCCGCCGGGTCGATTCGCACAGCCTCGGTCTTCACCGAGGAAATGCTGGATGCCGGCGCCTCCATTTCCTGGATTACCGAACCTGCCATTCGCGAGCCACGTGACTTCGACGTCGTCGGGGATATCTTTTCGCAGTTAAGAATCGAACCGGACTTCGAAGGTTACCTCGCCCGTCGCCAGGCGGTTGGCGAGCAGGGTCTTGCGATCGGCTATCTTCAGGGAACCGCCGGCCCACTCCAGCACATCATGAAGGAACTCATGCCGCTCGAACAGTTCTTTTATGCCCTCCATGACTACCCGGAGAAAGTTCACCGACTGGCAGACCAAATTGACCCCTTTTTCCAGCGAATCCAACAGATCGGCGCAGAGTCACCGGCGGAGGTCCTCCTGCTCGGCGGCAACTACGACGATTCCATCACCCACCCGCCGTTTTTCGAGAAGTACATCTTCCCTGCCCTGCGCGATTACGCCGAGGTGCTGCATCGCCGGGGCAAATACCTGATGACCCACACCGACGGCGAGAACCAACGGCTTTTCCCTCTGTACCGGCGCGCCGGATTCGATATCGCTGATTCCGTGTGCCCCTACCCGATGACCCGATGCCGCCTGGACGAAATTCGTGTCAACTTCGGCGAGCACGTTACGATTTGGGGCGGGATTCCCTCCACCCTGCTATGCGCCAGCAGCACACCAGAAGACGAGTTCCGGCGTTCCGTCGATGACACCGTGGAAGGCTGTGCCCATAAAAGTCATTTCATCCTCGGTGTCAGCGACATGGTGACAGCCGATTGCGAGTGGGACCGGTTGCAGTACATCACAGAAAAGGTGGCCACGACCTAAGAATCCGCTTCGGAGGAGATTTTCACATGCCCACAAAATCGCCGCTCGGTTCCGAGAGGATCATGGCCTTCGTCGGAACGCAGGACGCGGTGAAAGATAAGAATGACAAGGCGGCTCAAACTACAGCCAGTTTGAGATGATCAGATTCAAACCAATGCCCCCCTAGGAGGAACCATGAAGCAGCGAGGCTTGCTGACCCTTTTCGTACTTCTCATCACGTCCCTGTTGCGGGCCCAGAGCACGCCGTACCAGTTGAAGCCCATCTTGGAGAAAGATCTCCAGTCGCCTTCGGTGATGGAGTTCCAACTGCAAGAGTATCTGATGAAACAAGTTCCCAAGCTCCCGCCCATTTCCACGCCTGAAAAGTGGACCAGTGAGGGGGAACAAATTCGCAAGCGCGTGCTGGACAACGTCGTGTTTCATGGATGGCCGAGTGAGTGGGTCAACTCGCCGCCGCGATTCGAAGATTTGGGAACCATTCCTTCCGGAAAGGGATACCGGTTGCGGAAGCTGCGCTATGAGGTTGTGCCGGGATTCTATTCCACCGCGCTCCTTTACGAGCCGGAGAACCTACAAGGCAAGGTGCCCGCCGTGCTGAACGTGATGGGGCATCATCGCGCGATTGGCAAGGCGGTAGAGTTCCAACAGAAGCTGTGCATCAATGAAGCCCTGCGAGGCATAATGGCGTTAAACCTCGAGTGGCTGGGCATGGGTGAACTCTTTGACAAGCAAAACGGCCATTCGTTTGGCGGGCACCTGGATTTGGTAGGTGCGAATCTGGAGGGATTGTTCTATCTGGCGATGCGCCGCGGGCTCGACTATTTATGGCAACACCCCAACGTTGATCAAAAGCGCATCGCGGTTACGGGGTTGTCCGGCGGCGGCTGGCAGACCATCATTTTGAGTTCACTCGACGAAAGGGTAAACGTATCCATCCCCGTGGCGGGGTATACGACGCTGGAAGGAAGATTGGCGCTTGCCCCTCTCACCGAAGCCGGGGACATTGAGCAGAGCGCTTCGGACCTTTTGGTAGGGCAGGACTACTCGACCCTGACGGCGATTCGGGCCCCCCGGCCAACCCTGGAGATCAATAATGCCGAAGACGACTGCTGTTTTCGCGCTCCCTTGGTGAAGCCTTACATCTACGAAGCCGTGCGACCCTTCTTTCGATTGTATGGGAAGGAGGATGCACTTCAGTTTCACGAAAACACCACCATTTCGGCCCACAATTATGAGCTCGATGACCGCCGTCAAGCCTACGGGTTCTTGGCGAAATACTTTGGATTGTCCGCCCGCAACGAGGAAATCGATGTGGGAGAAGACATCAAGAACTATAGCGAATTGGTGGTGGGGTTGCCGCCGGATAACCTGACCATCCTGGGATTGGCCAGGAAACTTGCGGTGGGCATTACGCGCCCAACCATTCCTTCAGATTCTGCCGGCAAGGCGGCCTGGGCGGAAACGGAGAGGAGCAAGCTCCAAGAGGTCCTTCGCTACCATCCAGTGACCGTGCAACAGGTTTGGGCGGTCGCCAATACGAAGCATAACGGCGTTGAATCGGTCTCTTACCGCTTCTTGCTGAGCAACGGCCTGAGCGCCACGGGAGTTTGGTTGAAGGATATTCCCACGCCGGAGGGCGCACCGCTGACCGTCGTGATCAACGATAAGGGCAAGAAGGGCGGAGCCGCGGAGGTTTGGGACCGCATGCCGGAAATTGCCGACCGCATGGATCGAAATGAGCAAGTGCTGGTTCTGGATCTGGTGTTCACAGGGGATGCGGCTCCGGAGGGACTCTTGTTTTTATTTCCCGAGATGCTAGCGGCCGCGGGCAATCGCTCGCTGGGCCTGGAGGCTGCGCAACTGATTGCCCTCAGCCAATGGGGGGGCGACCAGTGGCACGCTCCCTCGGTTCGGATTGAGAGCACGGGCATCCGCAGCCAGGTGGACGCGCTTACCGCTTCGGCGCTTGCGCCCCGCCTGTTTTCGGAAGCCTCCGTGCAGGGAGGGATGCACAGCCTGAGGTATGTTTTGGATAAGCCGGTCAGCTATCAGGAGTCCCCCGATCTGTTTTGCCTCGATTTGTACAAGGACTTTGATTTGGATCGCGTCATCGTAATGGCCGAACCGACCAAGATTGTCGAACACGATTTCGTGGAGGAAACGGCGAATCGGCAGTATCTGCTCATCCGTCCCATGCGCGGCGGCGGCCCGAACGCCTAATAGCAAATTCCGGTGAATACCTTCGCACCTGTCGCCGTCGCAATGCTGGGGGGAGGGCAGGGTCCATTCCACCCTTGCCATGTTACTCACGAAGGGGTTTAGTCGGTACTGCTTAGCGCACATCAACCTTGTCAGAGTTCAGAGAAAACCAGAAAGGAACAAAATATGATTTCCCGACGCAGATTTATGGGAACCTTGAGTAGCTCGGCGCTTCTGCCAGGCGTGGCCTTGGGCACGGAGCCCCAGCTTTCTGCCCTTGCATCCCCCTCTCGGCCGGGTGCGAGCCTCGAAAATGGGGAGCGGGCACACCCCGCCACCACTGAGCCCGTTCCGGCGAAGAACGTGGGAGTGCTTCCCGCGTGGTCCCTACCTGCGACCGTTCCGGCTGAACGCTTCCGGTTTGACGCCTCGCCCGAGAAGCTCCAAGGTGGGCATGGGCGAGTTCCGGGGCTCCCGCGACGATATCTCCAGGAACTTCTGCCGGCCACATTCGAGCGCACGCTCGCGATCGACCAACTCGAATTCAAGCAGGGCGCGCTGGAATGGATCTTCACCGGTGAGTTCGGTGGTTTCACCATCGCCGCGTCGGACAAAGGGATTCACGTCTCGCAGCGTTACTACGATTCTTTTGGCCTCGGCGATCTGGAAAAACCCCAGCGCCATCCCGAGAGGGTTACGGCGGACTCGACCGCCACCTTTCAGGGAAACCTCCGCGCCATCACCGTACGCCTCGATTCGCAGCTCAACTTGTCGGTGCTTTTGAACGGCAAGGAAGCCATCCGCCAAAGCTGCTTTTTGGACGTCCGGCGGCATCAGCTTGCCTGGGAGGGCAGTGAGGGCGCCGCGGCCGGATACTTTCTAGCGCCCGAAACCACAGACGCGAGTGTCGACGTCAATCCCGCGCAGACCCACCAGACCATGCTGGGTTTCGGCGGAATCACCACGCCCACGGCTTACGAGCAGTTGAGCGCCGAGGGCAAGCGCCGCTGGTGGAAGCTGCTGGCGGAATACAATCTGCTGCTACAACGCGAGTTCCCCGTCGGGGCGCGGCTAAACGCTCAGATGGACATCTGGGACCACCTGCCCGACGCGATGCCGCACTATTACAGCGACAATTTCCCCAACGGCGAGATCAGCGACTTCACTTACTTGCGCAACATCCGACGCATGGGGGGCAAGGTGCTCTTTGAATTCTGGGCGCTGCCTCCGTGGGCCCTGCAAGACTGGACCGACGCGCAGGGCAAGGTGCACAGCGGCGTGCCCGATCCCGAGCCCTATGCGCGGGCGATGGTCCGCTATTGCCAGGTTTCGCGCGAGCGCGTGGGGGCGCCGCCCGATATCGTCGGCATTCAGAACGAATTGCCCCAGCCGCCGGAAATCTGGCATCAAATGACCCTGCGCCTGCGCGCCGAGCTGGACAAGGCGGGCTTTTCCGGCGTCAAGATTCACATGCGTGATGACGCCATCCTGGCGAGCGGGATCGAATGCGCTCGGGCCTTCCGACAATCGAGCGCGGCGTGGAAGGACATCGATTACGTCGCCACGCACCTTTACGACTATCAAAAGTGCCTGCATGACCCCGACCACTACGATCCGCTGCTTTCCCAATGGCGCGATGCGGTAGGGGCCAAACCTTTCCTCTCTACGGAGATGTGCCTCAATAGGCCGGAATTCCAGGACCGGAGCTATCGGCTGGCGCTCGGCATGGGACAGCTCTACCATAAGAACCTGACGCTCGCGAATGCCTGCGCCCTCGTTTATTGCTGGCTGTTGCTGAATGTTGAGCAGCCCTCGTTCGGATGGACGCGCTCGCTCTTTGTCCCCGACCCCGCGCGCGGATTCCTGCCGGTCACCTCCAGTTACCAGGCGCGCGTGTTCGGCGCGTACAGCCGCAGAATTCGCGCCGGCATGATGCGCGTGGAGGCTCTGGCGTCGAATCCTGACCTGCTGGCCACCGCCTTCATAGCCAATAGCGGCGCGCGAACGCTCGTGCTGCTGAATCGCTCCCTCGCGCCACAACGCGTTCGCATCCAGTGGCACGGCAAACCTTTCCGGTTCCTGGAGTGGGCAACCCCTTACGAGGAAAACACGGAGTCGCCGGCGCCGGCCGGTGATGAGTTGGTCGTGCCCCCAGGCGCCATCGCCACGCTTTCCACAGAAGAACTTGGCCGTCTGGAATTTGCTCCGGAGGGCGTGCGGGCATAGCACGGGCGCCCGAAGCAGTGGCCTATTTTCGCGAATCCTCTTCACCCCGGAGAGGCAGAGGCGCAGTGGTTACCGCGCTGCCACAGGCGGCGGGGCGCGCATCGCCGTCAGCGTGAAATAACCTTGCTCCACGAGGAAATCACTCGGGTTTTGCTCGAAGTCTCCGGGCTCCCCCGGCAGGCGCTCAAGCCTTCCTTGAAAGGTCGCAAAGCCAGCGACGGGAATAGACACCTGGGTCCGCGGGTCCACGCTGCTTAGAATAATGGTCCGCCATCCTGGTAGGGTCGGGGACTGGCGCGGTAGCTCCGAAATTCTGCCGGAGCCCCGTTTCCAGCCCCCGCCACATCACACGTAGCGTGCGGATTTCCCGCACTACGCGTTCCTGCACGCTTCACGACAAGGGTTATGAGACCTATCGGGTCGGGGCGGCTGCCCAGGAGGGCGGCTGATAGACCACGCGGTACTCGTGGAAGAGCCCGAGCGTGCCATACAGCCACTCCTTACGCCACCGCTTCCATC
>JBEKNU010000375.1:0-6254 GCA_049522495.1 Terriglobia bacterium | reverse complement strand
TAAGCCGGCATCCGCAGAGCAACAAGCTCTCAATCTCCCCTCGCGGCCGCAGTGACCGGCGCGCCCCACATCTCCCTAAGCATGAATCCTGCTCCCTGGGGGCGAAGGCGAAGACCTGTCGGGTCCGGCGAGCCTGCGGCAACTCAAAACACCAGTTATTCCAGCTAACCTTTCATCTCGGACTTTACGGGCAGGGCATGTTGACGCCAACCCCGAATGGATTTACCCTAACGTAATTCCCACTCGGCCGCTGCTTCTGATAGTCTAATGCGCTGATGCCTGGTTCCACTCATCGCCCGGTCGCCGTCTTTAAAATGCATCCCGCCATCTTCTGGGTGGCGGTATTGGCGGCGCTGCTTCTACAGACACTGTTGCCGCTAAAACTGCGCTTGGCAAGGATGATGGACTTCCCGCTGCTCATTGCCATTTACTTTGCGCTGATGCGGCGAGACAAAGTGTATGGCATCGCCCTGGGCACGGGGCTGGGCCTGTTCCAGGACTTGCTGTCGCATGGCTACATTGGCATCTATGGGATTACCAAGGCGATCGTGGGTTACCTCGCGGCTTCCGCGAGCACGCGCTTTGAATTGGAATCCCTCGTGGCGCGCACGGTGCTGACGGGAGTGTTTGTGTTGGTTCACAGCCTCTGTCTTGCCGCCCTCCAGCACGCGTTGCTGGAGACACCTCCGCCCTTTCAACCCGTCGCCACCGCCAGCGCCGTCCTGGTGAATGTGGCGCTGGGCCTGATCCTCTTTCAGATTCTCGACCGCTTCCGTCGCCCTGCCTAGTTCTTCATTGCGCTCTTTGTTCCGGCGGCGTGCTAGAATTGGCCGCCCGCATAATTCGGCCTTGGAGACTCGCGAGCACACTCTTAAGGAGGATGGTTTCATGTCAAAGCCCACTACATTCGGTGTCATCATTGGCAATCGCGGTTTCTTCCCTGATGTTTTGGCTCGTGATGGGCGCGAAGAGATCCTGCGCGTCCTGGAAAAGGAGGGTTATGGAAGCGTCTGCTTGACCCCTCAGGATAGCAAGTATGGCTCAGTGGAAACGCTTCAGGATGCAAACAAGTGCGCCGACCTCTTCCGCCAGCATCGCGAGGAAATTGACGGCGTGCTGGTCAGCCTGCCGAACTTCGGCGACGAGCGCGGCGTGGCGAATTCACTGCGCATAGCAGGGCTGGAAGTCCCGGTGCTCATCCAGGCTTTCCCCGACGACCCGGGAAAGATGCTGATCAGCACCCGGCGCGACAGTTTCTGCGGCAAGATTTCCGTATGCAATAACCTGTGGCAGTATGGGATCAAGTACTCGCTGACGTCGCAGCACACGTTGGCGCCCGCGTCCCCGGCTTTCTTATCCGACCTGCAAGCGTTTGCCGCCACCTGCCGGATTGTCAAAGGGCTGAAGAACCTCCGCGTGGGCGTATTGGGGGCGCGTCCCGCGGCCTTCAATACCGTACGGTTCAGTGAGAAGTTGATGGAACGGCACGGCATCTCCGTCGAGACGCTTGACCTTTCGGAAGTCTTTGGCCGCATCGGCCGGCTATCGGACGATGACCCGAAAGTTAAGGCCAAGCTGGAGAGCATTCACAGCTACGTTGCGACACAGGTTGTTCCCGCGGCGCCACTGTTGAAAATGGCAAAGTTTGGCGTGGTGGTTGACGGTTGGATGAAGGACAACGCCCTGGCGGGCTCCTCGGTCCAGTGCTGGACGGCCATGCAGGAGTTCTTCGGCGTTGTCCCCTGCACGTTGATGAGCATGATGTCGAATAGCCTGATGCCCAGCGCCTGTGAAACCGATATGATCGGTATGATCGGCATGTACGTCCTGCAACTCGCCGCCGGCGCGCCCAGCGCCATCGTCGACTGGAATAACAACTACGGTGAGGATCCTGACAAAGCTGTGATCTTCCATTGCTCGAATCTGCCCAAGCACTTCTTTGAAGACCTCAAGATGGATTTCCAGGAAATCATCGCGGGCTCGGTGGGGAAGGCCAATACTTATGGAACCGTTGTCGGCACCCTCAAGGCGGGCCCGCTCACCTATTGCCGCGTCTCCACTGATGACCTGCACGGCAAACTGCGCGCCTATTGCGGCGAGGGCGAAATCACTTCGGACAAGCTCCAGAGTTTCGGTGGTTACGGGGTGGTGAAGATCGCCGGCCTGCAAGCGCTTCTCCAATACGTTTGCAAGCACGGCTACGAGCACCACGTGGCCGTCAATCGCAGTCACTTTGGCCGCGCCGTCGCTGACGCCCTTGGCAACTACAAGGGGTGGGAGGTTTATCAGCACGGGGCCGCGTAAGGTGGCGCCAGCGCCGGACGCAAGCGTCCAGAGGAGGTGCAAAAAGATCCAGGCCTGGCAGCCCCATCAATGTCATCAACCCTTTGATACAAAAGGGTTTATTTGGCTGCGCCGGGGATGGAACTTTCCACCATGCTGGGGGTTTATGTGAGTCAGAGATGGACGCCCCCACCGATTTGCATTTGCGATGTCCCAGTGGTAGGATGCTGTCTCTGCCTGAGTCCTCATGGAGAGTTTTCATATGCAAAGCTGCTATCCGCTTTCCCGTTGTCCTACGTGCAAAAAGGCATTCCGAATGGAAATTACGCGCCTGGCCAGTCCGCCGCCAAATTTGGGACAGATCATCTGTCCACACTGCGGCCTGAAGTTTCATCGTTTCGACCCTCAGTACCTGAAGGGGCCAGCCCCTCAGGCTGCCGCCCGGTAGCGCCTTGAGCTCCGGCTCAGTCATTGCTTCCGATTTTATTGTTTCACCTTCAACCTCAGGGTGGATTGTCTCTGTGGGCGGAAGTCCAGGGGTTGTTCCCTCGGATCAGGCGATTCCTGCAATGCTTTCTTGCCAAAGCCGCCGAGTGACCGTGACCTAGGTCGTGTCCTCTACACATCCTGTATCGGCCAGTATTACAATTCACTCCATGCCCTCTTCCAGCTTCGGCCGCGCCCGATGGCGGGTCATGGTGATTCAAATCCTGATCCTCTCGGGGCTCGTTGCCTTTTACAAGCTTTATCTTCCCCATCGCGCGCGCGATTTGGCCGGGCGCGCGGCCGCCACCCGCGAGGAGAAAATCAACGCCTTGTTCCAGGACTCGGTGGTTGAAGATCCCACGCACGAAATCTCCGTCCCACTGGAGGGAGTAATTGTGAAGCGGCATCCCCAGAGGTTGCGCACAAGCTTTTCCCCGCGTGAAGCAGAATCCACTCTCGGTCTTCCCGATGCCGCCACAACCGACTTCCGCGGTGGCCAGCACCTGACGTGGTTGGGCACTAGCCACAAGCTCGAAGCTTCCTTCAACGCAGGGCATCTCTACTGCCTTGCCCTTGAAGACCGCGCCACCGGCCACGGGGTGCTGGTATATGAGTCCATCTGGTCGTGGCACCCGTATTAACCACAAGCGTTAAGCACAATGCAGAAAGCACTAGCCACTAACCACTGGCCACTGCCTTTAATCCTTGGCGGTGATTTGGTAAATCTTGGCCTCGATGAAGAGGTTGAACAACACGGGATCGAGGAGCTGCGACTTCACTTCGTCGCCGATGATGAGGAGGGCGCGGTCGATCGGCACCGCTCGTTTATAGGGCCGGTCGCGCGCCGTGAGCGCATCGAAGATATCAGAGATGGTCATCATCTTGGATTGGAAGGGAATGTCTTCCGACTTCATGTGGTAGGGGTATCCCGAGCCGTCCAGTTTCTCGTGGTGCGCCCGGGCGATTTCCGGCACGCGCTTCAATTCCTTGGTCCAGGGAATCTGGCTCAAGAAGCGGAAGCTGTGGATGACGTGCGATTCGATTTGCAGGCGCTCGTCGGGATTAAGACTGCCCTTGGTGATGGAAAGCAGTTGCAACTCCTCCTGGGTGAGCAGGGGCTCGGTGGGACCGGAGGGATCGTCGAAGCTCCAGCCCGCGATTTGCACGAGCTTTTCCGAGGTTTTCTCCGGCAGCACCGTGGGCTCATTGGCCTGAAGGATATTTTGCAGGAACTCGTCGAGATTCAGGAATTCGCGCTTTTGATCGCCCTCGATCAGCGCGAAACACTCCTCATACCCTTGATTGCCCTCGCGCAGCACGCGCTCGAGCTTCTTCCGGTAGGTTTCCAGCTCCAGGGCTTTGCGGATGTACTGGAAGCGCTTCTTGATGACCTCGAGGTTCGGAGGGTAAAGCTTCTTGGCCTTGACCAGCACCTCTTCGCGCACGCCCACCTTGCCGAAGTCATGCAGGATGGACGCATAGCGAATCTCGCGAATGTCCTCGCGCGTAAAGTGGACGTCTTTGTAAGGGCCGGAGTCCATGCGGTCCACCGTTTCCGCCAGGGCCACGGTGAGCTTGGCAACACGCTCCGAGTGCCCGAAGGTGGTGGGATCGCGCGATTCAATGGCCGTCACCGAGGCGCGCACGAAGCCTTCGAACAGCTTCTCGATGTCGCGGTAGAGCAGGTTGTTTTCCAGCGCCACCGCCGCCTGGCTGGCCAGAGAAGATGCCAGGTCCTGGCTCTGCTGCGAGAACGGGCCGACTTCCTCCCCCACAATTTTGGGGGTGGTCAGTTTCACGCCGGGATGCATTTTGGAATTGATTAGCTGAAGCACCCCGATCACCTCGTCCTTCTGGTTCTTCATGGGAAGAACCAGCATGGACTTGGTGCGATAGCCGAACTTCTGGTCAAAGTCGCGGTTGAGCCGGAAGGGCAGATTGCGAATACGGTAAGCGTCCTTGATGTTGAGGATCTGCCCGGTGGCCGCAGCATAACCGGCGATGCTGCGCGTGTCGATGGGCATGGTGAATTGGCGAAAGGGCACCGAATGGCTGTCGTTCTGCGTCAGCTTGAAGACCAGATGCTTGCTGCCGTTCTCTTCCTCCACCAGGTAGAGTGAGCCGGCGTCGGCGGAAGTGATTTCCCGGCTCTTGCTCAGAATCAGTTCCAGCAGCGAATCGGTATTGCGTTCGGTGGAAAGCGCCACGCCGATCTTGTTGAGCGTCTCGAGATCCGATACGGCCCGCCGCAATTCCCGGCGCGTGCGGTGGTGCTCCTCCTGCGCGCGGAGATTCTCAAAGGCCTGCTCAACGGTTTTTTCCAAAACCAGGCAGGGCACTTTGCGCGGCAGCACGGCGAAGATGCGTGATTTCAGTTTGGCGGGAAGGCGCACGTCCCCGTCCAGCAGGCAAATGATCCGCCAGGCGTCGGACTTGGGCGCGGACTTTTCCAGACGTGCCAGGTCGTTCTCGCCAGCGTCGACTACGAGAACCGCGGGCAGTTCCAATACGGGAAATTTATCCCCGTTTCGAGGAATGGAAATCAGGCGGTAGTCCTCGCCCAGTTTGCGCAAGGCCACCCCGGCCGTACAAGGATCGAAGAAATAGAGGTTAATGGGCATCGACGTTCAAGATTCCCATGCTCAGGGGGATTCACTCCCTTGCTCCTCACGGCCAAGTGCATGGTACTCGCCCAGGCCTCTGAGGAAATGTAGGGTTACCCCCGACGCTTCTTCTAATTGTAACACTATGCGCCGCAAAATTAATGAATTTCGTGATAGGACATCTGGCATACGCTTGACGCCCGTCAATTTCACCCGCCTCCGCGCAAAGGAGTACGGGTACCAAGGTGCTATGGCTAACTCTTGGTGAGGAAAGGCATTATCAACCTGCGGAATTACAGGGAACCCCTTGCAGTGTTTTTGAATCAAATAGAGTGTAAGAGTCGCCGGTGAAGGGGAGGTAGTAAGAATGGTTGGCGCGAGTTTACAAAGCGTTTTTACGGGTTTTCTCAAGTTAGCACTCCTGGCCGGAGCGGCGCTTTATGCCGGCTTGGTGTTGATGAGTTCTCTTACAGCAGGCTCGTATCTTCGCCCGCAGGTCGATTGGCGCGACTCGGTGCGTTCGGCCGGGCGCTGGGCGGTGTGGCTGGGCGTAAGAGCCCTCGCTATGGCCGTGCGCGTGGCGACCCCGATTTTCGCGATGCTCTCCGAAGCCTCGGCGGAAGTGGGCGAGTGGTTTCTGGATCGTCGCCATCACGAAATACACTAAGGAGGTAGGAGCGAGGCGTTAGAAGCCCGGAGCTAGAAGTTAGAAGTGAGAAGCTAGAAGTAAGGACTCCCCTCCTAACTTCTCCCTTCTACCTTACTATTGACAACTGCATAAAGAATGCAATAATCTAGCGCAAAAAAGAAGGGAGTTCGGATTGCATAATGCAGCCGCGCAGTTTCTCCGGTGATGTGCGGATCGCGTTGATCGACCGGATG
>JBEKNU010000374.1:0-6266 GCA_049522495.1 Terriglobia bacterium | reverse complement strand
GCTGATCGACGAATTTACCATCGACAAGCAGCGCCCTCCCACTTCCCTTGATGAACTGGTGGACGCGGGGTACCTGCGGGGCGGAATTCCGGTTGACCCTTTTACGGAATCGAACGAGACTTGGAGGACCGACATCGAGGATGTGCCGATCAGCCCGGACCAAGCCGCCTCAGGGGTTGTGGATGTGCATAGCGGCTCAGACGACACTTCTCTCGATGGCACGCCGTATAGTAGTTGGTGAGATTAGAGGGTAAAGGTGGAAGGATAAAGGTTAAAGGCTAAAGGTTAAAGGATCAAAGGCGGATGAAGGGTGAAGATTGACGTTTGTTAACACGCGGTGTGGGGCTCGACTATAACCCTTATCTTAAAACACTTTATCCTTCAACCTTTACACTTTACACTTTTCCAAACATGGCTGAGTTTGTTTGCAGATTAGGGACGGAGGCGGGGCGGGTCTTAACCCAGACGGAAGAGGCGCGTTCCGAGGAGGAACTCCGCCAGCGGCTGCGAGCGCAAGGGTTTCTGATATTTTCGATACACTCCAAAGACCTTTTGAATTTTTCGGCGCGGACGGGGCGACCGGGAAAGATCCGCCCGGATGATTTCTTGATTTTCAACCAGCAGTTTCTGACGCTTTCCAAATCCGGGTTGCCGTTGCAGAAGTCACTCGACATGCTGGCGCATCAGACCCGGAGCGAAGCACTGCGCTTGGCCATTGAGGCGGTCCGCGACAAAGTGCGCTCGGGGGCATTGCTTTCGGAAGCCTTTGAATCTACCGGCAGTTTCCCCAAGATCTACAGTGCCACGGTCCGGGCGGGAGAGAGAAGCGGCAGTCTGGACCGGGTGTTGAGCCAATACCTGAGTTACCAGAAGCAGTCGCGGGGATTCCGCAAGAAATTCATTTCGGCCTTGATCTACCCTGCCCTTCTGTTGGTTGTCCTAAGCGTTCTGGTTACCCTGGTGATTGAGTTCATCGTGCCGCAATTCGCCAAGCTTTATGCCGACATGGACGTACCATTGCCGGCCATGACGACCTTCACCATTTCCTTCGCCATGCAAGTGAAGCACTTCTTCCTGATCATTGTGCTGGCGATTGCGGGTTTGGTTTTCCTGGCAAGGATGGCGGCCCGGTCCGAGCAGACCCGCCTGGCCTGGGAGCGCGTGAAGTTCCGGATCCCTCTGGTGGGAAAACTCCTGCTGAAGTTTTCCGTGGCGGAATTTGCGCGCACCTTGGCGGTGCTCTTACAAGGTGGCACGCCCATTGTCTCGGCGCTGGAGACTGCCAAGGAATCGGTAAGCAGTCCCTGGCTGTCACAAGCGATTGCGCAGGCGCGGACGGAGGTGGCGGCGGGCAAAGAACTCAGCGCGTGCTTGCGCACGAGCGGCTTCTTTCCCTCCATCGCCATCGATATGATGGAAGTGGGAGAGACCACCGGCGCCATGGCCAATATGCTGGAAGCGCTGGCGGAGTTTTTTGAAGAAGATGTGAACATCGATCTGGAAGCACGGCTGTCCCTGGTGGGACCCGTGATGATTGCCCTGATCGCCATCATCGTGGCATTCGTGCTGATTGCGTTTTATATGCCGCTGTTTTCGATGGCGGAAATGATTCACTGAACGAGACTCAGGACACGGGATACGGGGCACGGGAATCGGGTTTGGGTTTCGGGACACCGAACCGGTAACATGACGTGGAGGGGCGGTTCGCGAACCGCCCTTTCGTTAGGGATTTGGGAATTGCGACTTGGATGGTGAACCCTGTATCCCGAGTCGAAAATTCAGGAGGTTAGAGCTTGGCAGAGACGGCAATCGATGTGAAAGAGATGGAAGCGGCCCGCAAGCTGGCGGCGCGTTATCAGTTCCAATTCGTGGATCTGCGTGATTCGCGTCCCGACGCCGAATTGCTGCGCACCATTCCCCTCGAACTGATGCTCCACTATGAGTTTCTGCCGCTGGAAGGGAATGACCAGCAGCTAGTGGTGGTGGTGGCGGATCCCACCAACCTGACGCGCCTGGATGAATTGGAAGTCAAGCTGGACCGGCAATTGGTGGTGCGGGTGGCGGCCCCCAGCCAGGTAAGGGAGTTTCTGAAGAAGACCGAACCCTCGCAACGCGTTTTGGATGATGCCACAGAAGAATTTCGCCTGGACGTGATTCGCGACGAGGAAGCCGCCGGCGAAGGCCTCTCGCTCGAGCACCTGGTGGAGGAGCACGACGTCAGCCCCATGATCCGGCTGGTGGACTCGATCATTTTCGCCGGACTGGAGCGGCGAGCGAGTGACATTCACATCGAGAGCCGCGATAACTCCGTGGTGGTGAAGTACCGCATTGACGGGGTGTTGCAGCAGGCCATGGCGCCCCTGGCGCGGGAGTATCAATCCAACCTCATCTCCCGCATAAAGGTCATGTCCGAATTGGATATCGCCGAGCGCCGCGTTCCCCAGGACGGCCGCTTCCGGGTGCGCTATCGCGGCCGCCCCATTGACTTTCGCGTCTCCATCATGCCCTCGATTCACGGCGAGGACGCGGTTCTGCGCATCCTCGACAAGGAATCCTTGCACGAGAAATTTCACTCCTTGCGCCTGGAAGTGCTGGGATTGGCCGACCGGGAAATCCGGCGGCTGCGGCGCTATATCCGCGAGCCGTACGGCATGGTGCTGGTGACGGGCCCCACCGGCAGCGGCAAGACCACCACGCTTTACGCCGCCCTCTCCGAAATCAAGTCGGATGAAGACAAAATCATCACCATTGAGGATCCCGTCGAGTATCAGCTTCGCGGCATCACGCAGATTCCCGTGAACGAGAAACGCGGACTGACCTTCGCGCGCGGACTGCGCTCCATTTTGCGGCACGATCCAGACAAGATCATGGTGGGTGAAATTCGCGACAATGAGACCGCCCAAATCGCCATCCAATCGGCGCTCACCGGCCACTTGGTGTTCACCACGGTGCACGCGAACAACGTGGTCGACGTGCTGGGCCGTTTCCTCAATATGGGCGTCGAGCCCTACAATTTTGTTTCGGCGCTCAACTGCATCCTGGCGCAGCGGCTGGTGCGAACGATTTGCGAAGCTTGCAAGCGCCCGGCGGAAGTGCCCATTGCCCTGCTGGAGGAGTCCGGCCTGAAAGCTGATGAGTGGAAAGACGTGACGTTCTATGAGGGGGCAGGTTGTCAGCAGTGCAATGAGACCGGGTTCCGCGGCCGCACGGCGATGGGCGAGCTGCTGGCCCTTTCGGATAACATTCGTGAACTTATCCTGGAAAAGCGGCCCTCCTCGGAAATTCGCCGCGCTGCGCACGACGAAGGAATGCGCTCACTCCGGGAATCGGCGCTGGAAAAGGTCCAGCAAGGGCTGACCACTTTGCGGGAGATCAATAAGGTTACGTTTGTGGAGTGAAATGAGCTGGACGACTTGGAAAAAACGGCTGGGACTGGAGGGTCACACGCACACGGGGCACTTTGTGGCGCCGACGTTCGCTGTGGATCTGGAGCCGGGTTTTGTGGCGGCCGCCCGTCTAAGCCCCTCCAAACGGCAAGTGCAAAGCGTGGGAGTGCGCGAACTTCCGGCAGGGGCGCTGGCGCCTTCCGCCAACAAAACCAACGTAACGGACAGCGCGGCGGTCCGCCGCACGATCGCCGAAGTCAGGGAAAAGGTCGGGACCAGCGGCGGCAGGTGGGGGCTGCTGATTCCCGACGTGGCGGCGCGCGTGGCCTTGCTGCAATTTGAATCCCTTCCCGATGATCATGGGGAGGCTGAAACCTTGGTGCTCTGGCGGATGCGCGAGTATCTGCCCTATGCACCGGAGGAGGCCCGCCTGAGTTTCCAGGTGCTGGGGAAGCAACCCGGCGCGGTGGAAGTTCTGGGGGTGGCGGTGCGGGGTTCAGTGCTGGCCGAGTACGAAGCGGTGATGGAGGGTATCAACGGCGGGCCGGCGTTGGTCTTGCCGGCGTCCGTGGCGCTGCTACCTTTGCTCCCGGAGGAAGCCAGCGGACAGCTCCTGTTGCATCTCTGCCCGGGGGCGTTGACCGCCGTGGTGGTAGCCTCAAACCGCGTGCGCTACTGGAGGACGCGGTCGCTGGATGGTGACTCCGCGAACAATGCTGCGGAGGTTGCGCGCGAGGCCACCCGCGTACTGGCGACTTGCCAGGATAATCTGAGTGTGCAGGTCAAGAACGTCTGGTATTGCGCGCGTCCCCCGGCGGACGTGGAAGTGGAGGAATCCTTGGCCAAGGCCTTGGGCCGCGATCTTCGCCCCCTCCCCGCGAATTTCGTCCCCGCCAACGGACTGCCCTCCGGGCAACGCGAAGCTTTTGACCATTTCGGAATGCCTTTTGCCGGGTTGGTGGCGAACCTGAGTGAACGACGATGAGAATTACCCTCAACCTTTCTCCGATGGCGAGCTGGCGTGACCGTTACGCGCTCGCGTGGGCGGTTCCTGCGACGCTCATCGGTCTGGCGGCGCTGGTCCTTTTGGGCCGCGCCTCGCTCCACGAATATCGCGACTACCGGGGCATCCAGAAGCAAGTTGCGGAAGTCCAAACGCGTACGGAGGAGCTTAGCAACCAGGAAGCGGCCATCCGGAGGAAACTTGCAGACCCGGCGTACCGCGAGTTGCTTCGTGAAGCCCGATTCGTTAACAAACTCATCGACCAGAGAGAGCTTTCCCTCACGGATTTGAGTGCCCGGCTGGCAGGCCTTCTGCCGGAAGACGCTCGCCTGACAAGCTTGGCCCTGGTTTCCCCCAAGAAACAGGGAGATGACAACTCGGTCCGGATTGGAATTACCGCCAAGAATGAGGATGCCTTCGAAACGTTTTTGAATGACCTTGAGGATGCTCCTGACTTCAAAGATGTGTCCATTACGAACCAGGGATTTCAGGAAGAAAGCGCACAAGGCCAGCAGGTTAGCATCGTGTGTACGGCTCGCTATTTGCCGGGAGTTGGGGAGGATGTAGAAAACCGGAGCCAGGAGCCGGAAGCGGGGAGTCAGAAGTCAGAAGCTGTAAGTCAAGCGGCTGGAGCCGAGGGTCAGAAGGCAGGGGGCAAGACTCAGAAGCCCAAACCCGGAAGTCAGAAGCCAGAAAAAGGAGCAGAGCACTCACGTGCGCAAGAGCCGACGCCAAATCGTAAATCGAGTCATTGAGACAACCGGCGTGGGGTTGGTGGTTTTGGACCTGCTGGTTTTCTTTGCTGTCTACCGTCCACTGGGAGACAAGCTCGACGTGGAAGCGCGGCGCCGCACGGAATTGCGGCAGACGGTGCGAAATCAGCAACTACGCGTCGATCTCTTGAAGAAGTTTGAAGCCGCTTTGCCCCAGGCAGGGAAGGGGCTGGAGGATTTTACGGCCAACCGTACTCCTTCGCGCCGGGAGGCTTATTCTACGGCTAGTCACTTGGTTTATAAGGAGGCGGAGGACGCCGGCGTGAAGGTTTCTACCCTGGCGTTTCGTCCTATTGAAAGGGGGCATAGCGACCCCATGCAGCGGCTGGAACTCGAAATGAATGTGCAAGGGCCGTACGCGGGGTTGTTGAAATTCTCGCACGCCCTGGAAACCGCGAACAATTTCATCCTGGTCCGCGATTTCATCCTTGCACCGGGGGGAGATAACGGGGCACTCGGACTGCGGCTGGGTGCGGACCTCTATCTGACGCCATGAAGCTACCGCCCGGAATCGAAAAATGGGGAAGCGCCGTGCTGGGTCTGATATCCCTGCTCCTCGTCGCAAACTTGGTGACGCAATATCGGGGAATGCAGCCGGGGAAATCCCAGGCCCATCTTGCCCCGGCCAGCGCGCCTTCCCCGCACGCGGCAAAGGGGTCCTCACATGCTACCGATGACCTTGCCCAGTACGACCCGACTGTTCACTTCGCTGCCTTGAAGGCATTGGATTCCCGTCCCCTTCCTGACGAGGACCGGAATCCCTTTGAATTTGTGGGGGAAGCCGCCCCGCCGCCTCCCAAGCAGCCCGCCCCTCCCCCGCCAGCTCCGCCCCCTCCACCTCCCCCGCTCCCCTTGAAAGCAATGGGCTATAATGAATTGCCGGGAGGGAAGAAGGAAGCCATGGTCACGTACAACGATGACCTGGAGATGGTTCACGAGGGCGATATGATCGGAACCAGGTTCAAGGTTGTGAAAATCAATCCCACCTCGATTGTGGTTGATGATGGCGACACGCACAAAACTATCGATTTGCCGTTTCCGCAATAAAGAGCGGCAGCGCCGGCGCAGGACCGACGGCATCGTGCTGGTCATTGTCATGGTAGT
>JBEKNU010000373.1:0-6297 GCA_049522495.1 Terriglobia bacterium | reverse complement strand
ACCGCATCGTCTGTATAACCGGACATGTAGAGGATTTTGATGCCGGGGCGCAAGGAGGTAACCTTCTCCGCCACCAAAGGCCCGGACATTTTCGGCATCACGACGTCTGTTAACAACAGATGAATGGGTCCGTCATAGCTTGCGCATGTTGCCAGGGCGTTTTCGGTGCCCTCCGTTTCCAGGACTTTGTATCCAGCTGATTCCAACGCCAGGCGAATCAGCGAGCGCACCCCCTCCTCGTCTTCGACCACCAGGATCGTTTCCGATCCCGAGACTGAATCCGGTTCCGTCTTCGCAGGCTCCTTTGCCGCCGGACTCTCGCTGACGGTGGGAAGGTATACTTTGAAGATCGTGCCCTGACCCACCTCGCTGTAAACCCAGACACTGCCTCCAGATTGTTTGACAATCCCGTACACGGTTGCCAGTCCCAGGCCCGTCCCCTTGCCCTTTTCCTTGGTGGTAAAGAAGGGTTCGAAAATGTGCGTTTTCGTCTCGGGGGTCATCCCCACCCCGGTATCACCGACCGCCAGCATAACGTAGGGACCCGGCTTCACCGTCGCGTGGGTACGGGCGTAGGCCTCATCCAGCTCCATGTTGCTAGTTTCAATGGTGATACTTCCCCCCGAGGGCATGGCGTCACGGGCGTTCACGGCCAAGTTCATGATGACTTGTTCGATCAGTCCCGGGTCGGCCTTCACCCGCCCCAACGCGGGGTCGAGAATTGTGCGCAACTTGACGTCTTCCCCAATCAGCCTTCTTAGCATTTTCTCCACATTGAAAACCACCGCGTTCAGGTCGAGCACCTGTGGGGCCAGAACTTGTTGCCGGCTGAAAGCCAGCAGTTGCCGCGTCAAGCCCACCGCGCGTTCCCCGGCGTCTTTGATCTGGGTCGTGTAGGCCCGCATGGGATCACCGGAGATAAACCGCTCGAGCATCACATCGCTGTACCCGATGATGATCGTGAGCAGGTTGTTGAAATCGTGTGCCACCCCGGCGGCCAACCGTCCCACTGCCTCCATCTTCTGGGCCTGGCGGAATTGGTCTTCCATAAGCCTTCCCGCCGTGATGTCCTCCATCATGGCGATGATGTGCGTCATTTCTCCCTGCTCGTTGCGCACGGGGGTGATGGACATCTTTTCCGTATAAAGGCTCCCATCCTTGCGACGGTTGATCATTTCCCCTCGCCATACCTGACCGGCCAGGATGGTGGCCCACAGGCTGGCGTAAAACGCGGCGTCCTGTTTGCCGGACTTGAGAATGCGGGTGTTCTTGCCGAGAGCCTCCTCACGGCTATAACCCGTCATGGCTGAAAACGCCGGGTTGACGTACTGAATTCCACCTTCCGCGTCTGTGACCACCACGGCCTCAGCGGCCTGCTCGATGGCTGTCATCAGGCGCAGGTGTTCTGCCTCCGCCCGCTTGCGCTCGGTGATGTCCTGCAAAACACCAGCTATGCGATCGATCCCCGCGGGGCCTTCAATGGGAAAGTAGGATACGAGCAGGTCCCGGTCGCCAATCCCAGGAAAATTGTTTCTCATTTCGTATTTGACCACTTTACCTTGGAAACACTGATCCATTCTCTTCTTGGCAGTTCCCTCAAAAAGGTCCTTGCCCAAAAGAACTGAGACTAATTGCCCCACGAGTTGTTCTCTCGTTACGCCTCGATAGTTCAGGAAGGCACGATTCGCAATCACATAGCGGTATTCCCGGTCTACCACAATGATCATTTCGTCTAAACCTTCCATCGCCTTTTCGTACTCTTGCAGCCGCGCCTCCGCCCGCTTGCGCTCGGTGATGTCCTGACCAACCCCTACATAGTGTATGACTTCCCCCTTTTCGTTGTGGACGGGAAAGCCGCGGCTCCAGATCCACCGGATGGCCCCATCGGGCCGCATGATGCGGAACTCGTAATCGAGAGCTTTTCCGCTCATCATGATTTCGACCTGGCGGAGTACCCCCTTAAGGTCTTCAGGATGGATCGATTCAAGAATGGATCGCGGGTTCTCGAACAGGCTCGCCGGAGTGCGTCCCCACACACGCTCGTAGCCGGGGCTGATGTAGGAAATCTTGGTGATAAGGGGGTCAGATATCCAATAGACCTCGTCGATGGTTTCGGCAATTTGCCGGAAGCGCTCCTCGCTTTTCCGAAGGGTTTCCTCGGCCAGCTTGCGCTCGGTGATGTCTTGTACCATGCCGACGGCGCACACAGGGCGTCCGCCCCTACCCTTTACCAGCGAGACAGTCAACAGCCCCCATACCACACCGCCACCTTTCTTGAGAAAGCGCTTTTCGATCTCGTACTTCTCCCATTTCCCCGCTGCCAACTCGCTGAAGAGCCCCCAGTCCAACTCCCGATCGTCAGGGTGGGTATACTCGGTGAAAACCATGCGGCTGAATTCTTCCTCGCTATAGCCAAGTATGTGCCGGAGCGCCAGGTTTGACTTGAGGGCACGTCCTTCCATATCTACCAAAGCAATGCCGATCCCGGCGTTCTCAAAGGTCGCGCGAAAACGCTCTTCACTCTCGCGCACAGAGACCTCCGCCCGCTTGCGCTCGGTGATGTCGCGGGCAATCGAGGCGACCCCGGTCACCTTTCCACGGGAGTCAGTGAGCGGGAACATACTCAATGAAACATCAACAAGGCTCCCATCTTTCCGAACTCGTACTGATTCGAATTGCTCAATAGGAGCGCCGTGCCCAATACTTGCAAGGATCTGCCCCAACTCTTTGGAACGGTCGGGTAGGGCAAGGATGGAAATGGGTTGACCCAAAACTTCGGCGGCAGAATAGCCATAGAGCTTCTCTGCGCCTTTGTTCCAGCTCGTGATTACGCCTTCCAAGGTCTTGCCAATGATCGCGTCACTGGAAGACTCGACGATGGCCGCCAGTTTGAGTATTTGCTCTTGCGCGCCACCACGTTCGTCCCGCAGCGCCTTTTCCCGAAGGGCCCGGCGAATGGCGGCCGGCAGACGGGTGGGCCGGTCTTTGAGGACATAATCGGTGGCTCCCAGCTTGAGGCACTCTGCCACCGTTTCCTCCCCCACAGTGCCCGTGACCATGATGAAAGGAAGATCGAGAGACGTCTGCTTGAGGATTTCCAGGGCCTCCAGCCCCGACCAGTTTGGCAGCCCGAGGTCCGATAAGACGATGTCGTAGTGGCTGCTGGCCAGTTTGCTGCGGAATTCATCGGCCGTCTCAACGATATCCGCAGTGACTTCGAAGCCGCCTTTCTGGAGCTGCTTCAAGGCCAGTTCAGCGTCGACCGGATCGTCCTCAACAAACAACAACCGGAGCTTGGGATTTTGAGTTGCGGCTACTTCTTCCATTGGGGTCTACCTTCTTTTTCCATACTAAGCCTCGGGATTGGCGGATGGTCCGCGGGGCGGCGTCAAATTCACCAACAACCAGTAAAGCCCCAATTGCTTGACCGTCTCGCGGAACTGATCGATATCCACCGGCTTCTGGATGTAGCTGTTGGCCCCCAGGTGGTAACTCTCGATCAAGTCCTTCTCCTCTTTTGATGACGTAAGCACCACCACCGGGATGGTTTGGGTTCGAGGGTCGGCTTTCATGGCGCGCAGCACTTCCAAACCATCCACTTTGGGAAGCTTCAGATCCAGTAGGACTACCTTTGGCGGGTCCTCAAACTTGCGATGACTGTAAGCATTCCGGCAAAAGACGAAATCCAGGGCCTCTACACCGTCCCGCACCACTTGAATTTGATTGCTGAAATTTTCCCGGCGCAGGGCATGGAGGGCCAGTTCAGCATCGTCCGGGTTATCTTCGACCAACAGAATCTCTATCTCCTTCGCACTCATACGTCTCCTTTCACCAAGGCAGGAGTCATTGTCGGTTCCTCCATCTGGCTGGCGGAACCGAGGGTAAAATAAAACGTGGCGCCCTTATCGAGTTCCGCCTCAGCCCAGATGCGGCCGCCATGTTTGCGAATGATCCTTTGCACGGTGGCGAGGCCCACCCCGGTGCCCTCAAAGTCTTCCGCCCGGTGGAGGCGTTGAAAGACGCCAAAAAGCTTGCCGGCATATTTCATGCTGAAGCCCACCCCGTTGTCACGGACATAGACGACCGTCTCTCCCCCAGCCGTTGTCTGACCCACCTCAATCACCGCGGGCTGACGCGGGCGAGTGAACTTGAGGGCGTTGGCGAGCAGATTATCGAAGACTTGCTTCATCAAGACGGGGTCGCAATCCGCCAAGGGAAGCTGGCCGATGCGCCATTCAATGTTTCGCCCCTTGATTTCCAGCCGGCGATCTGCCAGGACGTCGTCAACCAAAGAGTTCAAACTGGCGCCCTGCCGGTTCAGCTCCTGGCGTCCCAGGCGGGAGAGGTTGAGCAGGTCATCCACCAGGCGGCCCATATTCGTGGTGGCGTTACTGACGCGCTTGAGGTAGTGCTGCGCGGTCTGGTCAAGCTGCGGCCCGTATTCTTCCAGGAGAATCTTGGAAAAGCCGCTGATGTGGCGGAGCGGAGCGCGCAGGTCATGCGAGACGGAGTAGGTGAAGGCTTCCAGTTCCTGGTTCGTGGCCTCGAGTTCGGCCATGCGCTCGCCCAGGGCGCCATTCAGTTCCTTGATCTCAGCCTCTGCCCGCTTGCGCTCAGTGATGTTGTGAGCAATCGTGGAGGCGCCAACCGCCTTGCCGGTTGAGTCCATGATCAATGAGACCGTCAGGGAGACGTCGATCTGCTGCCCGTCCTTTCGCCGATGCTGGGTTTCATAGTGTTCGACGCGCTCGCCTTTGACAATTCTTGCAATAATGTCGCCGTCCTCGTCCTTGCCGCCTGGGGGGGCGAGGATGGCTACGGACTGCCCCACCGCCTCTTGTGGGGAGTAGCCATAGAGGCGCTCCGCTCCCCCGTTCCAACTCCGAATGATTCCATCAAGGCTTTTGCTGAGGATGGCATCGTCAGAAGACTCAACAATGGCAGCGAGCCACCGCAGTTTCTCTTCCACCCGCTTCCGTTCCGCGAAATGACGGTAAACGATTCCGCTGGCCGTAATTATTGACAGCAGCGCCAACAGCGCGCTGATCCCCATAATCAATCTTGCCTTTCGGGCCCTCGCCCGGCTCTCCGCGGTTCGGACGTCTAATAAGCCCCGTTCCTCAGCCTCCATATCGTTGATCAGCCCGCGCAATTCATCCATTGACCGCTCCCCCTCACCCCGGTCCAGCAATTCGGTGGCAGCAGCCATTCCCTGGTCCTGGCGCAGATTACTGACCGTCTTTGCGAACTGGACCTGCTGAGCAACCAGCCTTTCGAGGGCGGGAAGCCGGCGCTTCTGCTCGGGGTTATCCACCGTCAAGTTGCGAAGGGCTGCTTCATCCCGATTTGAGATCGATATGCTGACCCCGTAGGATTGGAAATAGGATTCCTTGCCGGTCAACACAAATGCGCGGTAGCTGGATTCGATACTCTCCATGGCGAACAGCAAATCCTCCAGTTTCTCAATAACCTCGTTGGTGTGCCGCACCCATCGGTCGCTTTCCATGGATACCCCCATGGCGCGATAGGCCATCGCACCTACGACGAGCAAGGTCAAAACGGCGGACCCGAACGCGAGTTGCTCCTTGCGATTTGACTGGGGCTTGCTCTTCATTTCACACCAAGCCGGGAATTGGAGTTCTATTCCGGAAACGGCCCTGCGGGCTGAAAGAGGGCCATCGTGCGCGCCGCTAATTCAGACAGTCAGTGCACGGTCTTCATGTATACCTGCAAGAGCCCAGGAGGCCTTGTGCGGAGGGCGGTCTTGGAAATGAGGCCGGCTGAGTGCTTACCACCACTTTATTCTCTGTTTCCGTCTCTCAAGTGTCATTCAGTCATTCGGCTAACCATCAATGTTCTAACCCGTAATAATTTGCACGTCTGTACAATATTGCTCAGGTGGCTCGTCAGAGTGTTGGAGGAACAACCGAGAGGGGAAACTGAAAGGAGCTCAGGCGCAGGCGTTGCCGTCACCTGCCACGATCATCTGACCGACGGCTGGGGGAAAGCAATAAGTCAAACCGCTCGGGCAGCCGCCACCCGTCAGGCTTTTGCTGTCCAAAAGCCTCGCTCTTATTTTCCACCCAGTACTTCCCGAATCTTCTTGCGTAACGCGATGGGCGTAAAGGGTTTTTGAATGAACGGTATGTCTTGGCTGAGAATACCGTGGTGCACAACCGCATCGTCTGTATAACCGGACATGTAGAGGATTTTGATGCCGGGGCGCAAGGAGGTAACCTTCTCCGCCACCAAAGGCCCGGACATTTTCGGCATCACGACGTCTGTTAACAACAGATG
>JBEKNU010000372.1:0-6306 GCA_049522495.1 Terriglobia bacterium | reverse complement strand
CATGGACTGATGCGGAAATTGTTATTGAGGCCTTCTCATCGTTCAAGCAGGGTCAGGATGCGTTCAAAGTCGGGGATGTAATCAAAATCGAAGTCGCTAACCTTACCCAAGAGGGATGGGTCACCTCTGGTGTCAACTTCAGGGGTGCTCCTGTAGCATGGTGTTCGGTTAGGGTTATACCACCGCAATAACACAGGAATTTGGACTGGGCTCTATGCCCTGCAAATTGCCGCCCCTTTCCCAAAGCAGGTAAGGCGGCCCCGTTCTTGGGGGTGCACGAATCCATCAATGGAAAAACTCTTAGTTGCCGCAAAGTTTCTGCTGTCGTTCCTGAAGCGTGATTGGGAGATTGACGATTACCCGATTCGGATTCGCTCCCTGAAGGTCGACATGTCGCTGGCGACGCCTAGATGGAAACCAATACCGTGGGTTGCGCAAGTGGTCAACTGGTGGGCGCTCTCTGGCGGTGGACAATCAAAGGCCGAGGCGCTCGCTGATCTTCGGCCCAAGTTCCAGGCGCGCAAGGCGACAGGGGCGCGGTTGCCTCGACCTGGAACGAAAGTTCCCATCGAGCTTGCCTCCACAGTGGAAGTGGATCGCCTGAGTGACATCGGGCGTGATTTTCTCGCGAAAGTGCTCGACCTCAATCCAGGTGAATGTTTCATCTCGGACGAATCCAGCCTTTGGGACTTCCACTCTCAGGAGACAAACGACGCCTTGTATGAAAGGATCCGAAACATCTATGGCGTGGATGTCTCGGGTGTCGAGGGCGCAAATCTGTGCGCGATTTTCCGCAAGATCAAGGCTGACGCACAGCAATAGCTCTGCGCCGCGAAGCATTGCCCCACTCCCAAAGCAGGGAGCGCAGCCCCGTTTTTGGGGTCCGCGGTTCTTCCTAAGGCAAAACCGCAGACCTCGTGATCGGCGGTGATAGAATCGGTCCGTGCCACGGCTCAACGCGGATCGCCGCGGATAAGGCCTCGGTTTCGATCTGTGTTAATCCACGTTAATCGGTGGCTTTGAAGTTTTCTGAGCTTCTAACGGAAGTCTGCACCGACCCGCGGAAGTCGGGTAAAGATGGACAGCGCGAGGATTCTCGTAATCGGAGCCGGCGTGAACGGCTCGGTGTGCGCCTCAGGCTTGCACAATGCGGGGATTGACGTGACGGTTCTCGCCCGCGGAAAGCACTACGAAGAGGTACGGGACGAGGGGATCGTTATTGAGGACCCCCTAAAGAATAAACGCACCGTCACCAAAGTCCCGGTCATGAACCGCCTCGATCCGAATGATCTCTACGACTATGTGCTCGTCGTTGTGCGCAAGAACCAAGTTGCGGACCTTTTACCGGTTTTAGCCCAAAACCGATCTCCGAACATCGTCTTCATGACCAACAACCTTTCCGGCCCCGAGGAACTTACCCGAATCCTCGGCAAAGATCGGGTGATGATGGGCTTCGTGTTCGGCGCGGGAAAGCGCGAGGGAAGCGTTATTCGCGCCATCAGCGGGTTGGGTGGTGGATGGATTTCCTCGCCCTTTGGAGAGCTCGATGGCAGGAAAACGCCCCGGCTGGCGCGGCTTATGGGCATTCTAAACCAGGCAGGTTTGAGCGCGAAGGCATCGAGCGATATTTCCAACTACCTTTCGACGCATGCCGCACTTGTCGCCCCACTTGGGGCGCTGATTCTCAAACATGGCTGCAACACCTATGCCCTGGGCCGGTCTACGCCCGATCTTCGACTGGCGGTCGATGCCCTGCGCGAGACTCTGGCGGTACTCCGCGCCACCGGGTTCAAAATAATCCCGCCGCCGGCTAAAATAATCAGGATCATCCCGCGTTTTGTTCTGGTCGCCATCCTGCGCATCTTGTTTTCCACAAAATTCGCCGAAGTCGGCGCCGGTTGGCATTGTTCCCAGGCGCCCGACGAAATACGCCACCTTGGTATGGAACTCCAGGCCCTGGTGAATCAGTCTGGCCTTCCTGTTCCCGCGCTCAGGAAAGTGCTGGGGCAGGACTAAAGAGCGAGCGTGTAGCGCGGACCCCCGCCTTTGGGGTCCGCGGTTCTTCCGTATGGGAAAACGGTTAATTACAAATACCGACGAATGCGCCGCGCTACATACCTTCAATTTTCGCAGTAAGGGCCGCGGACCTCAAAAGTGGAGGTCCGCGCTACAATGCCTACCTCTACTCGCCTCCGGTCTTTCGGTTGCTCGCCCATCGACGAAGTGGTATGTTGGGGTTAGCATGAAGAATTCATCCAGAAGGAAATCGCCTTCGAGATTTCACGTTGTTGTGGACGCTGCCGACCGCTTAACGGTGGAGGAGCAGGAAACCCTGCTTGAGGTCCTGAATCGGCGACTGGCGGACCGCCGGCGTGTCGAGTTGGCGGCGGACATCCGTGAAGGGCAGAGGGAGTTTAAGCGGGGTGCTCTCCGCCCCACTACGCCCCATGAGATCATGAAAGAGATCCTCTCCTGATGCGGCTCTTACTGCGCTCCAGCTCTTTCGTTCGCAGGGCCAAGAAAATTCTCAAGAAACATCCGCATGTCTCCGAGGAACTTCAGTCTGCCCTGGAATTGCTTGCCACTGACTGCTTTCATCCCCGCCTGAAAACCCACAAACTTAAGGGCGAACTGGAAGGATCCTGGGCGTGCAGCGCGGGCTACAACCTGAGGATCGTGTTCAAGTTTGTTGAATACGAAGCGTCTGAAGGCATTCTCCTGTTGACACTTGGAACGCATGAAGAAGTGTACTGATTCATTCAGATGTGTGGCTTCCCGCCCATTGGGATTAATGATCATGTGGATCTCTATCATGTTTAGAATCGCAGGGTGAGGCACACTGCCCCTAACTCTCCGCTCATTTCTTCTCCACCCCCAGGCGTTCCGTCAATTCCTTGACTTCGAGTGACAGTATCCTGCCCGACGGACGCCCGCTTCGATAGGCGATCGCCTTGACGACGTATGCGTCACCGGGGACTTCGACAGGCTCGCCTTGATACTTGGTCATGAAGTTGTCTGGATTCGTGCCGTCGAACGTGTAGTAAATGTCGCAGCCATTCACCTCCGTGCTCAGCCGCAGCGCCAGCTTTCCCGCGCTGTCCCGCACCGGAGTCATGGCCACGTCGTACATGGCGCGGGAGTAGTTCACCTGGGCCGCGTCCAGTCTGGGGAATTGAGTCTCCATGCGGCGGGTGAAGTCGTCCCAGTTCCGGCTCTCGCGCGGAGACCAGAGCACCTCGGACAGAGCGAAGGCCCGCGGCCAGGTCATATACTCGACGGCCCTCGGGTTGGTCGTGAACTCGGTCCACAGGGGCCCCTGCCCGCCGAGGATGTACTTCGGGTCGACGCCCTCGGGAACGGGCTCGAAGCGGTAGCACGTACTCACAAGCAGTTGCGAGTAGGCCGTGGGCTCCAGCGAAGGATCGCCCTGATACAGATCGAGGTAGGTGTAACCGCTGGGCGCCATGACAACCTGGTGGTTCATTTTCGCCGCAGCGATTCCGCCCTTCATTCCGCGCCACGACATGACGCTGGCATTGGGAGCCAGCCCACCTTGGAGAATCTCGTCCCAGCCGATCAGCCTCTTGTTCCTGGCCGCAAGGATCTTTTCCACGCGGCGGATGAAGTAGCTCTGCAACTCGTTTTCGTCTTTCAGGTGTTCCTCCGCCATACGCCGCTGGCATTTCGGGCACTTCTTCCAGAAGCCCTTGAAGCACTCGTCGCCGCCGATGTGAATGTATGGGGAGGGAAACAAGGCGGCGACTTCGGAAAACACCTGATCGATGAACGCGAACGTCTTCTCGTTGCCGGGACACAGGGCGTTGTCCTCTTCGCCGTAGAATTTCGATCCCGGGTTCACGCGGAAGGGTCCTCCCGTGCAGGAAAGTTCGGGATACGCTGCGAGCGCCGCCAGCGAGTGGCCGGGAACTTCGATTTCCGGAACGACGGTGATGAAGCGCTCCTTCGCATAGGCGATGACTTCCCGGATGTCGTCCTGCGTGTAGAAGCCGCCCTCAGTTGCCACTTCGCCCTCGCGCGGCGGGTCTCTTTCCCACAACCTCCCCAGGCGTGGAACCCGCCACGCACCCACCTTGGTCAGTTGGGGACGACTCTTGATTTCGACCCGCCAGCCTTGATCGTCGGTCAGATGCATGTGAAAGACGTTCATTTTGTACTTGGCCATCTGATCGATGTACTGCTTGAGGAACTCCTTGGAGAAAAACTGGCGGCTGACGTCGAGCATGAGGCCGCGCCAAGCGAACCGCGGATAGTCCACGATCTTGACGCAAGGCAATGTCCACGACGCCTCATGCCGGGTCTTGCTTTCGATCTCCGGAGGAAACAATTGAAGCAACGTCTGCACTCCGTAAAACAGGCCCGCGGCGGAAGGAGCCTGGATGTGCACGCCCCGCCGGGTCACTTCCAGGTCGTAGCCCTCAGGGTTGGCCGAACCGTGTGGCCCCCCGGTCAAACTCAAAACGACCGCGCCACGGCGGGAGGATCCTTTGGCCGCCTCGGCCACCTTCAGTTGAAAGCCGGTCGGCGCGGCCACCACGCTGGCAAGATAGACTCCGACTTGCCGCGCCTCCGGAACGCCTGGCGAAACGAGAATGGCCGTGCCGCGTTGGAGCCGGAAAGCCCCCGGCAGCACCTGCACCGAAACGGGTTGAGGGATCAAGCTGAGTGGGAGGGTGGACGATGCTCCAGGCTCCTTCGCAAGTCCGGCCACTGCCGTAAGTAAAACAGCGGCGAAAAGGACACTCGTCTTCCTCATGATCGTCTTCCTCACGCTCACCATCAGAACAAATCCTCCCGGCGCTCACCGCCCGGATATGACCTGCTCGGGCCACTCGGTTGAGATTTCATCTTTGACGCTGCGTTCGGGGATCGGCAGTGTCTGCGGGGGATTCTACATCTGAACGCCTGCGCGGTCGATGCTGAAAACCCACCCCGGGTCCGGCAAGCAGGCCAGTGTATACTCCCAAGCTTGGAAGTGGGGTCGTCGGCATTTCCTTGCCGTACCCACGGAGGAAACCATTGCGCCGTCCCGTAGTCAAAACCCTTGTCCTGATTGCCGTCCTCACCACCCTGGCCCTCAGCCTGCCGAATGATCCTCCGGCGCTTAAGCCCTATTCCGGGACAGGCATGTTCCTGATGCTTTCCGACATTCACTTCGATCCCTATGCAAACCCCGCGATCATGGAACAGCTTGGGGCAAAGTTGAAGGAGGGCTGCCAGGCTTCCGATTCCAGTGCGTTTTCGAAATTTGGCAGCGATACGAATTATCCCCTCCTGAAGTCGGCGCTGGACCACGCGGCTTCGGTGGCCGCGGAGAACCATTTCCACTACGACTACGTGATGCTGACCGGCGACTTTCTGGCGCACCATTTCGATACGCGCTATCGCCAATGCGTGGGAGGCGGGGATGAGGCCTACCAGAAGTTTGCGAGCCACACGATCAGGTTTGTCGACGCCATGATTTCGAAAGTCCTGCCTGGAGTGCCGGTTTTCGCTGCGCTCGGAAACAACGACTCGGACAAGGGCGATTATGCGATGCCCAGTGAAGCATTCCTCCAGAGCGTCGGGCGGGATTGGAGCCGCGCGTGGGGGAAAGCTCCCACGGCGGAGCGGGCAACGGCCTTGGCGTCATTCGAAAGGGCAGGGAATTACGCGCTGCCCCACCCTACCGTGCCCAATGATGAGTTCGTCATTCTCAACACCAACCTCTGGGCGGCCACGAATAATGCCGCATGCAGTGAAACGGATCCTGATCCTGGCGGGCAATTCCAATGGCTGGAAGAAGTTTTGGGTGAGGTTAAGCGCGCGGGGGGCACGGCTACCTTGATCATGCATGTTCTCCCCGGCATCGACGCCTTAAAGTCCTCCATGCGCGGGCCCCAATCGCTTTGGACTGAGGGCTGCACACAAAAGTTGATCGCGGAATTGATGGATTTCCGCGGAGTGGTCCGCGAGATGTACGCGGGCCATATCCATCGCGATGATTTCCGCCTTTTTCCCGACCGCGAGGGGAGACCGTTTTTGCCCATTCACGTGGTTCCCGCGCTCAGCCCCGTTTACCTCAATAATCCTGCGGTGGAAATCGGCTGGTACGACAAGAGCAGCGGCGAACTCCGGGATTACGCGCCGCTCTATTTGGATCTCGGCAACCCGAAGGCCAACTGGGCGACGGAGTATGTCTTCACGCAGGTATACGCGCGCCCACGGCCTGACCTCGCCGCGATCGAGGAACTGACTCGAGCGATTCGCCAGGGCAACCTTAAGTCCGGCGTGGGCGAACAGTACTCC
>JBEKNU010000371.1:0-6408 GCA_049522495.1 Terriglobia bacterium | reverse complement strand
CGTGGTCGTCGCGACCGGCTATCAGCTTTATGACATCGGCAAGGAGCAGAGCGGAAAACTGGCGGGCTACGGCGAATATGGGTACGGCAAGTACAAGGACGTCATCGACTCGCTGCAATTTGAGCGGCTGGTTTCCGCCTCAGGCCCCACCAACGGTGTGATCAAGCGGCCGTCGGACGGGAAAGAGCCGAAGAGCGTGGTGTTCATCAGTTGCGTGGGGTCGCGCGACAAGGCCAAGGGCCTGTCCTATTGCTCCAAGATATGCTGCATGTACACCGCCAAGCACACGATGCTTTACAAGCACAAGGTGCATGACGGCCAGGCGCACGTTTTCTACATGGACATCCGCTCGGGGGGAAAGGGATACGAGGAATTTGTCCGCCGCGCCATCGAGCAGGACGGCGCAAAGTATTATCGCGGACGGGTGTCAAAGATCACCGAGCAAAACGGCAAGCTCATCGTGCGCGGAGCGGATACGCTGGCGGGCCAGCCCGTGACGATTGCCGCCGACCTGGTGGTGCTGGCCGCAGCCATGCGCCCCGCGGCAGGCGTCATGGACCTCGCCCGCATGTTGAACGTGGGTTACGACGAGCACGGCTTCCTGCTGGAGTCGCATCCCAAGCTGCGTCCGGTGGAGACCAATGCGGCGGGCGTGTTCATTTGCGGCGCGTGCCACAGTCCCAAGGATATTCCGGAATCCGTGGCGCAAGCCTCCGCCGCTGCCGCCAAAACGCAAATCCTGTTCGCCGCCGAAGAGTTGACGCGCGAGCCGGAGATCGCCCAGATCAACGAACAGACGTGCGCCGCCTGTTATGCGTGCTACCGCACCTGTCCCTATCACGCCATCGAGCAGGCGGAAGTTCGCACCCCGCGTGGCGTGTTCGTAAAGAAGACGGCCCGCGTGAATCCCGGACTGTGCATGGGGTGCGGCACCTGCGTGGCGGTGTGCCCCTCGAAGAGCGCGGAGCTGGAAGGATTTACGGAGCAGCAGATTTACTCGATGGTTGAGAGTTTGGCATGAGCGAAGCGAAACCGTTCGAACCGAAGATAGTCGCTTACGTGTGCAACTGGTGCACGTACCTGGGGGCGGACCTCGCCGGCACCACGCGCCTCGAATATCCCGCCAACGTCCGCATCGTGCGGCTGCCTTGCACGGGGCGGATCGATTTCAACTTGCTGGTTAAGGCCTTGGAGATTGGCGCGGACGCCGTGCTGGTATCCGGCTGCCATCCCGGCGATTGCCACTACACGGCGGGCAACTACCACGCGCGCCGCCGCTGGATGCTGTTCCGCGAACTCCTGGACACGCTGGGGTTCGACCTGCGCCGCATCCATTTCACCTGGATTTCCGCTGCCGAAGGGCGGAAGTGGCAGGAAGAGATCACGCGCATCACGGAAGAAACTCGTAAACTCGGGCCGTATCGTGAGCTGTATCAGAAGAACGGCTTCCGGCGCCCCCCGGCGCCACTGCCACCACCGAAGCCCCCCGCACCCGCCAAATCCGATAGGGCGGCGCAGGAGCAGCAACTGCGGGAAACCTGCCGCAAGTTGCTGGAGGACGGAACTGTGCAGGTCGTGATCGGTTACGGTGCCGGCGGGCCGGTGTTCATCCGGCGCGCTGAAGACGCGGGTAAGTTGGTCTGGAACATGGACTGCCAAGCCAACCTCACAACCTACCTCAAGCGCAAGGAGATTAAGCGCCTGGGTAAAGCGGCGGTTGTAGTGAAAGGTTGTGATGAGCGAGGGTTGGTGATCCTCGAGAAAGAATCGCAAATCGATCGCCAGACCCTGCGCGTGGTCGGCATGGCCTGCGAGGGTATGGGTCAGCCCAAGTGCGATACCTGCGAGGTGCACCAGCCGCGCTTCGCGGATGAAATCATTGGGGAGACAGCGGACGTAGCGCCGGGCTTTAGCCCGGCACCTGCCGCCCTAAAGGGCGGCGCTACAGGGACACAACCCCTGGACACCTTGATGCAGATGTCTCCCGCCGAACGAATGTCATTTTGGGCGCAGGAATTTGAGCGTTGCGTGAAGTGCTACGCATGCCGCCAGGTGTGTCCCCTGTGTTACTGCGAGCGCTGCATTGCCGACAAGAACCGGCCGGTGGCCATTGATACCTCCGCCACGCCCAAGGGCAACTTCGCTTGGCACATTACGCGGGCCTTCCACCTGGCGGGCCGCTGTGTGGGGTGCGGCGAATGCACCCGAGCCTGTCCCGCGGGCATTCCTCTGGAGTTGCTCAACCTCACTTTGGCCCGCGCCGCCGAAAAACACTTTGCATATCGAGCGGGCATGGATCCCCAGGCCGAGCCTTTGATTGGCTCCTACGCGCTTACGGATAAGGAGGACTTTATCCGATGAGCGAAATCCTTACCAAGGCGGGACTGCGCGAACTGGCGAAGGAGTGGATTGCCCAGGGCAAGGTCGTGGCGGGGCCTGTGCAGGTAAAGCCTGGTCTGGTTTTGTACGCGCCACTGGCTTCCGCCGACGACATGGTTTGGGAAGGGTTCGTGCGTCCGGCGAATTCCGCGAAGGAGTTGGTGTTTCCCCGGCACGATTTGCTCTGTCGCTACCGAACAGAGGGCAATCGGGTGGAATTGACCAATGGCGGGGCGAAAGTTCCCGCGCAAATCCTGCTCGGGGTCCGGCCCTGCGACGCGGCGGCGTTGCCCATCCTGGACCATGTTTTCAACTGGGACTATCGCGACGGATCGTATAGCCGGCGGCGCGAGGCGACGACGGTGGTTACGCTGGCCTGCGCGTCGTACGACGCGTCGTGCTTCTGCACCTCCGTGGGCCTCGGCCCCCAGGCGGAGCGTGGCAGCGACGCGATGCTGTTCGACCTTGGGGAAGAGTTCGAGGTGCGCTGCCTCACGGACAAAGGGCGGGCCCTATTCGCCGGGAAAACGCAAACTTCCGAGCGGACCGCGCCGCCCGGCAAGGGACCAGAGCCAAGGTTCAGTCCCGAGCGCATCAAGCAGTTTGTGGACGAGCACTTCACCAGTCCCCTCTGGCAGGATGACACGCTGGCGTGCCTCGGCTGTGGCGCCTGCGCCTACAATTGCCCGACCTGCCATTGCTTCGACATCGTGGATGAAGGGAACGGCCAACACGGCGAACGAGTGCGCAATTGGGATTCCTGCCAGTTCGCGCAATTCACCCTGCACGCTTCCGGACATAACCCGCGGCCCGATCAGGGCTCGCGCCAACGCCAGCGCGTCTTGCACAAGTTCTCCATTTACCCTGAAAAGTTCGGCGAGATTCTCTGTACCGGCTGTGGGAACTGCACGCGGAATTGCCCGGAGGGGCAAGGGATGCTGACCTTGCTGAGGGGGATTGAGCATGCGCTGTAACGGCGGTCTCCGGCCGCCGCCGTCGATCGGAGATCGACGCTACAACCAGGGATCGAACATGCCTGATATTTATACTCCCGACCTGATGGAAGTTGTGGGCGTCCAACGGCACACGCCGGACGTAAAATCCGTGCGCACCCGCTTTCAGAGCCCGGAGCGCGCCCGCCAATTTGATTTCCGCGTGGGGCAATTCGGGATGTTTTCAGTCTTTGGGTACGGCGAATCGACTTTCAACATCTGTTCCAGCTCGAATTGGAAGGATTCCCTGGAGTTCTGTTTCCGCAAGGTGGGCCGCGTTACGGAAGCGCTTTGGCGTGTGGAGGAAGGGGATACCCTCGGTTTCCGCGGGCCTTACGGCAATGGCTATCCCATGGAGAAATGGGAAGGGAAAAACCTGATTTTCCTGGGCGGCGGAATCGCCATGCCCCCCATTCGCTGCGCCGTTTGGTATGCTCTCGAAAACCGCGAGAAGTACGGCGACATCACGATTGTCTACGGCGCTCGCACGGTGTCCGATCTGGTCTATGTCCATGAGCTGGAGGAGTGGGCCAAGCGCGATCGTGTGCGGGTGATCCAGTGTGTGGATCCCGGCGGCCAAACGCCGGAATGGAAGGGCGAAGTGGGGTTTGTGCCCACGGTCTTTGAACGGGCCCGGGTGGCGGCGGAGAATTCCGTGGTGCTCGTCATCGGCCCGCCCATCATGATCAAGAACACCCTGCCGATCCTAGAAAAACTCGGCATCGGCGCGGACTCCGTGTACACCAGCCTCGAAAACCGGATGAAGTGCGGCGTGGGCAAGTGCGGACGCTGCAACGCCGGCCCCGTCTACGTCTGCAAAGAGGGCCCCGTGTTCACCATGGAGCAACTGCAAAAACTGCCGCAGGATTATTAGGGGCGGCCGACCGCACGGATGGCACGATGGGTAAGTGGCTTAACGCGCAGAGCATCCTCGTGGCTTCCCCGGCCACGCAATGGCAAGGACACGATGGCATAATTCTGCATGGATAGACAGGATATGCAGGATTACCTATCCAGGTTTTTTCAGTCTGCCCTTTTATCCTGTCTATCCTGCCCATCCATGTGAATAAGCAGATAAAGAGCAGTGACGAGTGGCAAGCCAAAGACAGACTCTAAGCGCGCCAAGGGGAGTAGGGCCCACAACCCACTCCCGGCGTGACCCACTCCCCCATATCGGCTATCGGCAGTTTCAGGTGAAAACATGAATCAAATTGCCGACTCCCAAAATCGCAAATCACCAATCGCCAAATCACCAAATGGCCCGATGGCCCGATGAACAGATGACCCGATCCTTCACTCTTTCGTGCGTGATAGAATGAGTTGAACACATCCCCATGCGCGAATTTCCATTGCCGCAAGAGATTCTGAAAGTTTTCGAGCGCGAGCCGGGCAAGACGTTTCGGCTTCGCGAGTTGGTGGTGGAGCTCGGCTTGCGGTCCAGCCAAGCGCGTGAGCTCAAGAACGCCCTGAAAGATCTCTCGCGCCATAAACGCATCGTTTATCTGAAGAAGAACCACTTCGCTCTGGCCAGCAAGGTAGCGCAGGGCTCGCTCTCCAGCCCTGCGGCTCTTCCATCGCGCCGTGGCAGGGCCGGCGCGGCCGGGCAACCATTGGTGAGCTCCGAGCCCCAAGCCCCGAATCCCGCAAAACCTCGGGTGCGCGGGGCGAACGTGGCGAGCGGCCGCCTGATTGGCCATCGCGATGGCTACGGCTTCGTGGTGCCCGACGCGTCGCTGGCGGGGGCCGATCAGGACATCTACATTTCCCCCGACGGAATGGGCTCCGCCATGAACGGCGACCGCGTGGAAGTGCAGGTGCTCCGCGCCAAGCCCGACGGGCGCCGGGAAGGCCGCATCCTGAGTGTCACCGACCGCGCCCAGAAGACCGTGGTGGGCCAGTTTCATTGCGGCCAGCGTTACAACTACGTTTTGCCCTATGATCGTCGTATCCCCTTCGAAATCGTCATTCCGCGCGGGGAGGAATGGCCGGGCGGCGAGAGCCCTGCGCCGCCGCCGAGGCGCGACCGCCAGTTTGGGGGCGAATCGGAGGGCAAAGCGGCGGGACAGGAAGTGATTTCCCGGCGCTCACCACAAGACCTGGAGGGCCTTGTGGTGGACGTTGAGATCACCAGCTATCCCCGCCCGGCGGCGTTGCCGCGGGGCCGCGTGGTGGAAATTCTCGGCCGGCGCGAGGATTTCGGCGTAGACGTGGAAATCGTCATCCGCAAATTCCACCTGCCGCACCGCTTTCCCCTGGAGGTGCTCGCGGAAGCCGAGGCTGCGCCGCAATACATTCCGGAGCATGACCGCGAAGGTCGCCGGGATTTCCGCGGACTGCCCATCGTGACCATCGATGGCGAGACGGCCAAGGATTTCGACGATGCCGTGCTGGTGGAACGCCGGGCGAATGGGAATTATCTGCTGCACGTGCACATCGCGGACGTGGCCCACTACGTGCGCCCCGGCACGGCGCTGGACCGCGAGGCACGCCTGCGGGGCACTTCCGTCTATTTCCCCGACCGCGCCGTACCCATGCTGCCGCTGGAGATCTCCAACGGGATTTGCAGCCTCAACCCCCACGTCGATCGCCTGGTGATGTCGGCGCTGATGGAGATTGACCCTCAGGGACAAATTGTCGAGTACGAACTCGTGCCGGGGATCATCCGCAGCGCCGAGCGCATGACCTACACGGTCGTGCGCGACATTTTGTCGGGTAAAGAGACCACCCCTGCCGGACGCTGCCAGCCCCTTAGCTCAAACCTGTCATTGATGGCGGAACTCGCGCTCATTCTCAATCGGCGGCGCGTGCAGCGCGGCTCCATCGATTTCGACCTGCCGGAGCCGCTCATCGAGTTTGACGAGTTTGGCCGCATGGTGGGCATTACGCGGTCGGAACGGAACGTTGCCCACCGCCTCATCGAAGAATTCATGCTGGCCGCCAACGAAACCGTGGCCAGGTACCTGGAGAGTCGCGGGATTCCCTCGCTCTATCGCATCCACGAGAAGCCGGAAGCGAAGAAGGTTCTGGAGTTTGAAGA
>JBEKNU010000370.1:0-6449 GCA_049522495.1 Terriglobia bacterium | reverse complement strand
CGTGGTAGTACGCTAGATCGACGTAATCGAAGCCGGCTCGCTGGCAGGTGGAGACGACCACGGATGCGAAGAGGCTGACCCTGAGTACCGCCTTGGTCTCTCCGAAAGTCGATAGTTCCTCAGGCGCTCCTATTACTGCCCACAACCCTTGATCGTAAGCCGGCTGTTCCCCGGGTTTGGGTCTCCGTTTGTCGAGGTTGTAGAAGGCTTTAGCCCGCCGAACGTCGGACGCAACCTTGTCTGGGAGCTCAATCAACGCTAGATCGGGTCCCCACTCCGGCGGAACAGTCGGTCTGAGAACAGTTGGTTGAACAAGCTCCCTATAAATCGCAATGAGGTCGCGGTCGGATTCAAGAGACAGCGCAAAACGGTTGCCGCGCAGTTCACACCAAACGTGCGCGGCAGTCAAGAGGTAAGCCTTGCCCGAAGCGGCGACACAGGTCGCGGTGCCGACATACAAGGGTTGAGCCCGGTCGACCGCAAAAACCGAAGCGGTGTACGTCCAAATTCTTTCGCGGACTTCCTCAAGAACATTCCGAGGAATTTCGGCGAGGCGTATTGGAACAGGAACTTCTGGATTCACGGCATGCCCAAGTGCTACCGCAAGCGCGCACCGGTCGGTGAGGACCGCGGCTCTTGCCAGGAAGAATCCCTACAAGGAAAGCCTTCGGGTCTCGCACGCATCGCCAAAACCGCGACATACGCGCCAAGCGAAGCCATTGACCAGACGACCGGGCGGAATCCGCCCGCTTCAACATCCACCACAGGCTCGGCCTTCAGGCTCGGCGGATTCGGGGCCGCGGTTGTGCCCACCGGAAGATGATACCAGCACGAGTCTGTGGCGCGCCGACCGCGGCTCACGTGCTTCCTCGCCTTGGAGCCATTCTTTCGAATCCCTGGGTCCAAGACATGATCACACAAGCGCAGCCGACGGTGTTACGGGAAGAAGCTGCGGGGTCATACGGGAACATCAACTCTTCTCCGTCAATCGTAAATTTTTCCCGAATGGGAACGTGCGCACCGTTGATCGCTTGATGGGACCTAAGCGGGCACGTGGATGCCACCCATTGCTTCTCAAGTTTAGGCACGTTGCGAGCGGCCAGTTCCATCCGCGCCTGCTCCCCCATGTGCGCCATGCGGCCCACTTCCGTGCGGTATATGGTTTGCGCCCGGCGCGAAGGTGTTCCCAACTCGCCTTCCCCGATCGCCTTGCTGATCTGCGTCATGATCTCCTTTACGGACTGCCCGCCCAGGCATGATCTTCTTAAGACTAGATTTAAGGCGGCGCGCGCTTCGTCCGAGAGGTCTTCGACAAGGTCGGCCGAGTATCCCTGTGAAATTATCAGCGCGGGCAAGCTGATCACAATTAGAGACGACACCGCGCCCGTCGCACGGGATTGTCCAGCCGCGTCGTTTCCGACAGCGTGCCTTCCCAGCTTGAAATTCACGCTATCGATGGCAGCTTTCGTTGCGAGCGTGAGGTCGTGGGCTTGTCGGCGTCCATAGCTGGACCCCGAATGGGAGATCACAACCTCCCGTTCGGTCTGCTCTCTTAAGGCATTCTCGAGCACGAGAAGCGTTGACTCGAGTACTTCACGGCTAGGGTCAACTGCCGTCTCGATAAGCCTCCGCATTTTGCGGGCGTAATCTGCTTGATTCATCTTCAAACCATCCTCATTCCCGCCCGGCGTGCCCTCGCGTCGTCCTCTTCAGTCTCAGCCTGCGAGGAGCCGTTCGCGCAAACGGTCGTGAGTGTCCCGTATGTGCTCAAAGAACGGTATGAGATCGCGCTCACTGTGCTCCAGCTTCGTCAACACTTCGTGCGGGATGGTTTGCGAAGTCCAGCGCTCACTGAGATCGGAATATTCTAAGAGCCTTCCGAAGTAGCCCCGAGTCTCGGGCTCCGCTAGCCAAAGGTGTTCTCGAAAGATTGCCACCATCCGTCGGTAGTTGCCGTTCACTTGGTCAGCCATCTGTTTGTTATTGTAATCGAAAACGCGGCTGAACACCGGCCCCCTCTCGGCGCTGAGCCTCTGAAGGTTTTCCTCTGCTTTGGCGGTCTCGCGGAGCTTCGCGCATTCGCTACGCCACGCTTTGTGCGACGTTTGGCTGATTTTTACATGAATTGAGTAGATGGCTAGGTTTTCCGCGCGCAACCCCAATATAGGTGAATAGAAGTCGCGCAACTGGCACTCTACGAACTCATGGCGGCGTCGCCTGTTTTCTCGCCCGGTAGTCAGCCTCGCCCCAATTAGTACTCCTAAGAGGCACGTCACAATGGGCACTAATATGGGTGTCATCCACTTGAATAACTCTTGTGTGGTCATAATGACGCGCAATTAAATCAGCGCCTCCGAAGCTGCGCAACCTGCCATCATTCCGCGAGTGGCAGCGAGCGCACTGACGCCCCCTCTTGGGCGGTTGGCGTAGACATAGCCCCATTATGCCATGTCTGCGATACAATGTTGTCGTTTCGAATCTGTAACAGCAGGTAGCGTAGACTCCCTCGGCGAGTCTGCGGCTCTTGTGCCGAGTCCACGGGAGAGAAAGGCGGCTGAGTTCGGAAGTCACGAACTCCGCGTTAGCCAATAACGAAATGACGCGCCTTGCTCGGCTCTTACCAGAAACTCTCAAGTCACCCCCAACTTTGGATAGTGTCATCAACCTCGTCGGAAGTGTTCAGTTCAACGAGGTAATGTCCGCGGCGCGGTATCTCAAAGAGTATGCCGTTGGACTAGAAATCGCGGAGCGCCTTATCGATTTCATGGAAGCCCGGCCGACATTCAACACGGAAAACCCTGAACACCGAGCGGCCCTCGTAAAATTATGGCGGTCGAAATTGAGATTCCTGGATAGAGCAGACAGATGGGACGACTACGTAAATGCGGTGCATGCCCTCGAGAGGCGAGTTGACCTAGTCGTGTCAACTGCTCCACAGTCAATACACGAGTCAGACTACAACTATTATAAGCGAATGCTCAGCCAGCAGCGCCTCGATAGACAGCTCCGTGCGGTCTATAACGAGCTTGCGTCAAGAACAGAAGCGTGCCAAAGCCGCACCCACCATCGCGACGGAACTTGGACAGCAAATATACCAGCAACGCTGAAACACATGCTTGACGACCTATCCCTTAAAGATCGTCTCCGGATCATTCAAGGAAAAATTGCAAAAAGAAACGAAGGCAAACGGATAACCAACTTGCAACACAAGCAAGCATGGGAACTGACGGATGAAGAATACGAGAGACGACGGGAATGGCTGAGGACGTGGAGGGAGTATTGCCGCAGATGCCAGGAGAGCATTCGACGTGCTGCAGGCACACGACACAGCTCGGGGTGACAGCCCGAGTTAAGATCCATTCCAGGTCAGAGAAGTGAGGGAGTAGGTCACGGTCAGTGCAGTCCAGACGGCGGGCTTTTCTCGTGCCCGATGCCGTGCTCGTTCACCAGCATCGCCACGCGGTGGCTCGGCACTTGGCCCACCAGCAGGGCGAAAACCTGCACTTGGTTGATCGGTTT
Organism: Terriglobia bacterium; assembly: GCA_049522495.1. GTDB lineage: Bacteria > Acidobacteriota > Terriglobia > UBA7540 > UBA7540 > Bog-366. The sequence continues at coordinate 2,930 of JBEKNU010000370.1, read as the reverse complement.
CTTCGCGCTTGCGGGCTCGGGCGGCTTGGCGGCGCGCAACGCCTTAAGAAATGCCTCGCTCGCGCCTGCGGCCTTGAGGGTTTGGCAAAAGTCCTCAGACGGGGCGAAATCAATTCCGCGCTGCTCGATCAGCTTGGCGCCCGACTCGTTTCCGAATCCGTCCCGCACCATGCTTACGACCTGCTCCTGGGTAAAGGGCTTTGCCGGGCTAATGCCCTGCGTTGTAGCGCTGACCTTTAGGTCGGCAAGCCGTAGCGGCGGCTTTACGCCGCCATGGCGAGGTAAACTCGCCGCTACGCCAGCACATGCCGACCTGAAGGTCGGCGCTACAAGCTTCTGCTGCGCCTGCGCTGGAAGGGGAAGAATCAGGGAGATCATGAGTATGAAGACGGTCGTAACGGGCCAATGCCTCATTCGCACCTCCCGAGTGCACGAATTGCGCGTATTGTAGCACCCATGGGCCCCGCGCCACGTCCGAGTTATGCGACAGATGCAAGTCTCCCCTCAGGAGCCCGGAGCTTCAACCGACCTCCTCCATAAAGTGCGATATCACTGCCCCCACGGTGCGCCGCGGTCGGAAAATATGCTATTTTCTGCTTGACAAACGCCTCCCCGTGTGCTAGGCTAAAAGAGTGAGAGATCGCGGTGCGGGGACGAAACGGTCGGCAAGAAACAGGTTGCGCATTTCGGTGGCAATGTGCGGCGAAGCGCAAGCGGACTCAATGTCACCAGAGTGCCAAAGCTGAGAACATATTGAAAACAAAGGCTGTCAAACGCCGATTTTCCCTCGCCAAAGCTGAGAACATATTGAAAATAAGGTAGTTAACAGAAAATAGAAGGAAAAGCGAAAGTGGACGTTTTGTCGCCCTCAGTATAATCCCTTCCCTGATCTAATCCCAAAAGCCCGCAGCAACTTTCCTCCAGGGGCAAAAGCCGCGGACCCGCCAGACAGCAGGGTATTGCCGCGCGTGTGCCTTTCACATCCTGGAGTTCTTAAGATGATAAACGTATATTGACTTATTAACCTACGGGCATGAGGTCCGTGGCTGGCGCAAATCCTAGCCTTTGGGATTTACGGTTTTCCCCCTTTGTGGGAGCTAACCACTCCGTGTCCGTTTGCTTGTACAATTGGACGGGAGGATCGCCCATGCCCCAATACGTTCTGGCGCTCGACCAGGGAACCACGAGTTCGCGGGCCATTCTGTTTGACCATCAGGGCCGCCCGCGTGCTTCCGCCAGCCAGGAATTCAAGCAGCATTATCCGCAACCGGGCTGGGTGGAGCACGATGCGACAGAAATATGGCAGTCGCAGCTCGCGGTGGCGCAGAGAGTTCTGGCGGAAGCCCAGGCAGGCCCCCAGGATTTAGCGGCCCTCGGCATCTCCAATCAACGGGAGACGGTGCTGCTGTGGGATCGCGCCACGGGCGAGCCTTTGCACAACGCGATCGTGTGGCAATGCCGGCGGACCGCGGCGGCTTGCGATCGTATCCGCGCCGAGGGTTTTGACCGCACTCTCCGCGAAAAGACCGGCCTTGTAACCGACGCGTACTTTTCCGCGACCAAGATCGCGTGGCTGCTGGAGAACGTCCCTGGGGCCCGTGCGAGGGCGCAGCGCGGCGAACTTGCCTGTGGGACCATTGACACCTGGCTGGTCTGGCAACTCACGCGTGGGCGCGTGCACGCGACGGACGTGTCCAATGCCTCGCGAACCATGCTCTTCAACCTGCATACGCTGGCTTGGGACCCGCAAATCCTGAACTACTTTGCCATTCCCGCGTCGCTGCTGCCGGAGGTGAAACCGTCGAGCGCCATCTTTGGTGAGACGCCCTTGTTCGGCGCTACCGTTCCCATCGCCGGCGTGGTGGGCGACCAACAGGCTTCCCTCTTCGGGCAGCAATGTTTTGACCACGGCATGGTGAAGAATACATACGGGACGGGCTGCTTCCTGCTGATGAATACCGGCACGGAAATTCCGCGTTCCGAGTCCGGGCTGCTGGGAACGGTTGCTTGGGGGCTCAAAGGCCGCACTGAATACGCGCTGGAGGGCAGCGTCTTCATTGCCGGGGCGGCCATCCAATGGCTGCGCGATGAAATGAAGATGCTCAGTGACGCCGCCGAAAGCGAAGCCTTGGCACGCTCGGTGCCCGACACGCACGGGGTTTACCTGGTTCCCGCCTTCGTGGGCCTGGGCGCGCCCCACTGGGACGCTTACGCCCGCGGTACCATAACCGGCATCACCCGTGGGGCCAACCGGGCGCACCTGGTGCGGGCGGCACTGGAGGCCATTGCCTTTCAGACGCGCGGAGTGGTGGATGCCATGGCGCACGACTCCGGTTTGCGTCCGGCGGTTCTGCGCGTGGATGGCGGCGCGGCGCGCAATGATTTTCTCTGTCAGTTTCAGGCGGACATTCTGGGAATCCCCGTGGAGCGCCCCTCGACCACCGAATCCACAGCGCTGGGAGCCGCCTACCTGGCAGGCCTTGCCACAGGATTCTGGCGAGATGAGCGGGAACTTGCGGCGCACCTTCAGTTGGGCCGCCGCTTCGAACCCAGTATGGACGTTTCCCGTCGAGAGGAATTGTACGCGGGCTGGGAACGCGCGGTGGAACGCGCCAAGGGTTGGGCATATCCAACGTTGCAGTAGATCAATATTGTGGTAAGCTTCGGCCATGAATTCTCGTGATGTTCTGCAAGCCAAGCGTGCGGATATTCTGCGAGTCGCCGCTCTCCATGGCGGCCGCAATGTGCGTGTGTTCGGCTCGGCGGCCCGGGGAGATGGGGGGCCTTCCAGTGATGTGGATTTCCTCGTTGAGTTTGAAGAGGGTCGCAGTGTCCTTGACTTGGCGGGTTTATGGCAGGATCTGGAAGAATTACTGGGCTGCAAGGTTGACGTCGCGGAACCCGAGGGCCTGCACTGGTACATCCGGGAC
>JBEKNU010000369.1:0-6474 GCA_049522495.1 Terriglobia bacterium | reverse complement strand
TTGTTACTCTGTTCTGGAAACGCCTTCGCTCAGTCGGTCCATAAGGAACCTGCCGCAATCGTCGAGCTGGGGGCAGCTCCTTGCTGGAGCCTCAAAGGCGGCGGATCGACCTTCGGGCCCACTGTCGCGGTTGAAGTTACGCCGATCGAGAACTGGCTGGAACTCGAGGGGGGCGTTACGCGGCTTGGCGGCCGTCACACGGCAGAATGGGATACTGACCTTCTGTTTAAGAAGCCGTGGACCCTGTCCCCTAAAACGGAGTTTATGGTCGGCGTTGGTCCGGAGTGGATTCATACCAGCGCAAACGGCGTGAAAAAGGACTCAGTCGGCGGTGAAGCCGTGCTGGATTTCATGTTTTGGCCCTCCAGAAAGCATCGATTCGGCTGGTATCTCGAGCCGGGTTACGAGTACGATTTTGGGCGAGGGCATGAGCAATCGGCGGGCATAAGCGGCGGTCTGCTGATCGCGATCCCTTGACCGAACGGCGGCTTGGGCATCTGTAATGAGTAGCCGCCATGGGTTTACCAATAGCTGTCGATAACGGCCCAATCCGCTACCTAAGCCGGATTGGGAACGAAAAAGGCCCATACTGGCGATTGGCCAATCCGCCCCGCTTCCTGTATTTCAAACTACGCGGCTACCGGTACGGTGATACCCCCGGCAAGGACACGCAGTAGTGGCGAGATGGGTTCTTGAGTTTTGACACAACAACAAGATTGTTGACATCCCAGCGCTTACCAGCCTAAAAGATAATTGAAGATAAGTTTCTCCTCCGGCCCGCAAACCCTGCGCCAGATTCACGGGATCGGGGGCAGAGAGGAGAGGGTAGCAACGCAGTTTCAGGTTTGGGGACTTGAAATTGCTCTCCTCCTCTTCCCCTGCGGGTCGTGGGATCAATTCGGGAAAAGGGGAAATGTCGACCATGAAAGCCAGACCCGGGACTACGCAAAAAATGGCAAGGCAGGCCTTTGGATTGTTGTTGGAACTGCGCGACCGCGAAAATGCTCACCAACTTTTAACGCAAGCTATCGTCTTTCTGGAAATGTTGGGGCAAGAGAAGGATTGGAATGCCGCGCCCTTCATGCTCTCCGTTCGTGTGATGCAACTGCGGAAATCTTAAGCTGCGGTCCACACGAACATATCGATGCAAACCCGTGCATGCAAAATCCCGGGTATGCCTACACCTCATCCGCAAGAGCCCCAAGGGCTCTTCCCGGGATCGAGTCGCCCCGCAGGGCTTGCGCGGACACCACGGGTTGGCTTTAAAGGCCTTCCCGACCGGGAAGGCCTTCGTGTGGGCAGGCCCGCAGGCCTACGGTGGGTGTGCGCAGCCGCCCGGAATGGGAAGTTCAAAACCCGGTTGGCTGCGTCGACACATCACCCTTGGCGCGGCGAGGGGAGAACCTTGGGCAAACTTCCGTGTCGCCGCAGGAGGTCATTCTTGCGTGGGCGTCGCGGCGACGGGCGCAGGCACCGGATCAACTCCGTGACTCGCCTTGAGCTTGGCCATCTCACGCTGGAGTTCGGTGGCGAGATCCTCGAGGATGCGGAGTTGCTCGGTCCGGCGCTGAACCAACGCTTCCAGGCGCGTCACCTGGCGCTGCAATTTGTGATTTTCGCGGCGAAGATAGATGAAGCTTCCGCCGGGGATTCCGATCGTCGTCATCCCCCCGGCTTCACCGAGCTTTCCCAGTTCCCCGGGTTTGATATTCGGCAAAGGCGCCAACCGGGACTGGGTTTGCTTGATGAGCGAATCCAAATCCTTGCGCTCCGCTCCCGGCGGACATAGCTGCCGCAGGGCATTGAGCCGCGCCAAGTCGGGATTGTTGCGTCCCCTCTCCCAGTGCTGGACCGCCCCCTTGGTGGCATTCAGCAACCGAGCCAAGCCCTCTTGGCTTACCTCGATGCGCTTTCGAACCCGGCGAACAACTTTTGCTGCAGTCATGGCTTCCATACTAGCGTACCTCCCTCTTAAAATAGTTCTTGACAATTTTCAATTCTAGCCTAGAATTTTCTGGCCGGCGCAGAGGGCCTTGCCGGGGATCCTCCTCGGCCAAGCCCCCGCCCCGCTGGCGCCCGTCCCCACCTCGGGCGAGCATCGCTTCCCCTCTGATCCGCTGATCTGGGGAATCTGTCCCTGAAGGGATAACTAAGCTTGTACTATACTCCCAAGGTAATTAATCAATGTCATATTCCTCGATTTTCGTTAACCCGCCCGGCGGTGCCGGCGTCCGCAGAACCCGATCTCTGGGGCTTCCGTGGCGCGGGGGGCTTAAGCCGGCCTCGCGCCATCCCGAGAAATGGCTCCCTCGCAATTTTCCCCCTAGGCTGCGCTCCCCAGCCTCATCTGGACTGTCCTTTGATTGGCGTGGCCTACTGTCTGCTGACACATTCTCGGCTAGGGTGCTCGGCAAATTCTGGTTATAACGCCGCCTATCATACCACGTCCTGCAAATCTCGGGGTAACACAAAACAAAGTCCAGACAAAAAATCAAGAGGGCTCCGCGCGTTCAGCCCGGCTGCAAGGTTTGGGCATGCTCGCCCATCTTTGGGCATTAGCCCCTTATCCACAATGCTCTTCCTGGTTTCGCTACTTTTCTTCTCGGGGATTTCTTACTGTCACGGATTTCATAATCCTATATCCAAAAAAAGGACTATCGATATGTCTAATCCTATCTATCCGTTGCCTCCGTTCGTGAACATCCCTCCCCAGCCCCCGTCCGAGCCTTCCGGCGCACTCGCGGTTCAGCCTTGCTTGGCTCCCGTCCCGGCTATCCCTGAGGCGTCAATCTCTTCAGCGGCCCCCCCACCGGAAAAGCCGGCCACCGCTCCCCCGGCCCCCTTGGAGTTGCCGCGGTGCTCGGAAAAAGGCTGCGTCTTCCCCGCCCCGCAGGGACACACCATGTGTCATTACCACGAACTCATGCAATCGGACGCGGAGGCGGAGCTTTTTGAATCGCATCAGCCAACGCTCTTGCTGTCGCTCCAAGCCCCCTTTGGCATTCCCGACGAGGAGCCCGACGATTCCCGCCAGCAGGATCGCCAACGGCAGGCCGCCGAGCGCGAAGCGTTCCTCTTGGACGAAGCCTCCTGAGCGGGGAGTTGAATGTCTCCCCCGCCGCGGACCGTGCCTGTCGCCCCGCGGGGCGAAAATCCCCAGACGGTGGTGAGGTCAACTGCCGGCAAACCGTTGCGTCGGCGTTCCGCTCCCACCACCTCTTGGTCTGCGAAAGGTCACGACCCTTGATCATTGAGGGCCGCGCTTTCACACCTTCAGCGCGAAGAAACCTTCATGCACCCCAAACCACCAGCCGATTACAGGGCTGAACGCCGAGCCCGGGGCAAAGGCCGCGGTAATCACGGGCGTCGGTGGGCAGGGAGGCTCGCATGGAAGTCATCATCCGGATTGCCCTGATGTTTTTCTTCATCCAATTCCTCGTGGTAATGACCATTATGATTGTGGCGCTGCTTTTGGCGCGGCCCGAGATTCCGCTGTGGGGCCGCGAGCCCGGGCACGATGCCCTCCGCCGAGGTTTCGCATTTGTCATCCACCTGCCGATTCGAGTTTTCCGTTCCGCCGAGCGGTTGGTGCACTCTATGCATTCCTTGCGTAGCGCCCATTAATGGTGCGCAAGGCACAGCACGGCCCTCACGCCTCCAGGGCAAAGCACGCAAGCATGGGGCCAACTTTCGGGATGAGTCTCATGGGCCAGGGCAATGGCTATCAAGAATCTCGGGAGATTTTCGCCGCAAGGGCTTGGCCAGTTAAGCTATCGACGCTACAGCATAAATATGGAATACCGCGATGCTGCTCAGCTACAAGGCATCGGCAGCGGGGCGGGATCGGCCAACTCAATGCCAGCCTCTCCCTGCCCTTTCGATTAAGGGCACAGCAGCTATTTGCGTTTATAGAAGGCCACACCGTCGGGTGCGTACATAACGATGCCGCTAACCTTGCCTGTCGCGTCTTGCTTGAATTCAACCGTAAGACCGGGCCTGTCGATTACGCGGAAGGTGGTTCCGTGGTCCGGAGCTAATGCCATCTTCGGGGTTCCCTGCCTGGCAAACGCCAGGACATTGCCATCCAGGACGACCGCGAGAGGCGCCCCAGGCGTGTCATAGTCCCCGACAAACGCGCCGAGGAAGGCCGGATCGAACATGCGCTTTTCTGGTACGCGAGTAAAAACGATGGGCTCCACCGTTGGTTCGAGCGGCATGCTGAGGCTGGAGATATCACCTTTCAAATCGGTATTGAAGGTCACTTTCAATTTCTCGAATTCATCCTTGGGATTGGCGGGAACCTGAAACGTGTCGTAGTGGAAATGGTCAAGAGCTCTGCTGATGCGATTGAGCGTTAATTGAAAGGCGTGGCCATTTGAGCCGTCGGCGAGCGCGATGGTCACATGACCATACGCCGGGTGTGAAAAATCTCCAACGCACTCTTTCAAATCGTGAGAGGGATGGGTACCGAGCTTCTGCCCGGTATACCCCTGATTCTCAGCCGCCTCTTCGGCTTGATTATCCTGCTTCTCAATGGCTTGGTAACGCCCAGGCCAATCAATCTGATCCAGGCCGAGCAGACGATCAATGACGTTGTCGGCGATGGCCTCCGGAAGGTTGGTCCCGTCCAAATTGGCCAGGACAACGACCCCCGCTTTATCGTTGGGGAGGAATTTAAAGCTGGCTCTAAAACCATCGATGGCGCCGCCATGCTGGATGAGCGCGTGCCCACGGTAGGTGGTAATGTCGAACGCCAAGCCATAGCTGGCGCCGCCATACTCCTTGAAAGGCGATTGTCCGGGGATGGCCATCTGCGGGGTCTGCATCTGCAAAGCGTTGTTCTTGGAAATAATCTGCTTGCCGTCGATGGATCCAAGGTTTAAGTGGAATAACATGTAGCGCGCCAGGTCGTCGGCATTGCTATTGATCTCTCCCGCCGGACCCACCGCGGTCTGAACGTAGAAGGGGATTTTATAGACGAGTTGGGTTTTGCGATCCTTGCGATAGGGCTGAGCAAAGTCCGGGCTCTTCTGAGAGTCGTTGACCGAAAAGTTAGTTCCGGGCATGCCGATCGCGTCGAGCACGCGTTTCTGCATCGCCTGTTCCCAGGTTCCACCGGAGAGTTGTCCGCCCAGGTAGCCGGCCGTCATGAACATCAGGTTGTTGTACTGATAGGTACTGCGGAAGGGTTTGTTCGGCTCCAGGTAGCGCAGTCGTTCGATGAGCTCTTCCCTGCTGATATCCTGCGTGTACCAAACCAAATCATGACGAGGGAGGCCTGACCGGTGTGTGACCAGGTCCCGCATGGTCATTTCTTCGGTGGCTACCGAGTCGCGCATGCGAAAGGCCGGGTAGTAATCGCGGATCGGCTTGTCCCAATCGAGCTTGCCCTCATCGACCAACGTTCCCAGCATGGTGACGCTGAATGATTTAGTCACCGATCCGATCGCGAAGAGGGTCTTGGAAGTGACCGGCAACTGGCTCTCGACATCGCGATAACCGTAGCCTTTACTGAGAATGATCTGACCATCCTTGACGATGGCCACGCTCGCGCCCGGCACTTTGAACTGCTTCAGGGTGGCAACAATATAATCGTCAAAGCCGGAGAGGCTCGGATTCGGAGCCGATTGCGCCGCGCTTACCAACGGGTAAACCAGCAGCAGCCCGAGAATCATCCAATTGCAGATGCGCAAGAACGAAAGTTTTCTCATGCTACGACCTCATCGCTTCGGAATTTCCGCTTTCCGTCGAGCCAAAAGATACTCCTGCCCGCGGTCCAATACAACGGCGAGTCGAGTTTGCAGTGCGGGCGCTTGGCCATCATCACCTCACCCGAACGCATTCCCGAAGCTTTGCAGGGTATGGCAGGAACGCGCATTGAAAGCAGGAGTCAGGAGCCAGGAGTCAGTAGACGGAACGGAATAAGCGAAAGCAGTAAGCAGGACTCAGAACATCGTGGGCAGAAGATGCAAGGCAGTTCCAGGGAGTGCACCGTTTTCCTCGAGATTCGCGCCGACGAATTGTAATGCCACAGAAGCCCCTAAGTGGGATTTTGATTGTGGATAAACCACAAATGCCCAAGATTAACCGATGATAAGGGCTCTGTGCCCGGTCTATGGGCGAGGGACAAATAGTCGCTTTTCGTCATTTTGCGGCTATCCACTGACAGTTCCCGACCCTAAACCCCGCACAAGATAGGTCCGCTTTTTGAGGGCAGCGTCCGGCGGCCATTTTGTCCCCTTACAGAGGTTGTGTCAGAACCTCAATCTGTTTGACCGGCGGTAGCGCCCCGGTACATGAGGGCGCCATCCTTGGTGATGTGCGCTACTGCAAAGAATTACCCAGGACAGAACACTAGTATATCGTTTCGTTAAAAGATGTTCACATAGGCCCGCTTTCCTGGTATGCTCGGTGGCATGGCAGGAAAATCGAGGCGTGCAAAGTTGGTGTTGACCCCCGAGGAAGTTGAGCGAC
>JBEKNU010000368.1:0-6547 GCA_049522495.1 Terriglobia bacterium | reverse complement strand
ATCCTTATCCCTGGTCGACCTTTCCATGCATACTCGCCTGCCGGATGCGCAGACGATCACTGCTCATTGCACCTGCACCAATCGTGACATCGTTTCCCGCTTGCCGTTTGGGAACGAAAGCGGGGACTTCGAGGTCGAGGGAGTCGGGGCGGTCAAGGGCGCGGTCGCGCTGCGCAAACCCACCCCCACTCTTCGGCCCCCCATGGGGCGGAACGCGCTCTGGAGACTGATCTCCCATTTGGCGCTGAATTATCTTTCCATAGTCGAGGAAGGCAAGGAAGCTTTGCAGGAGGTCTTCCGTCTCTATAACTTTTCGGATTCCGCCGACCTGGACAAGCAAATCTCCGGAATCACAGCAGTAAGCAGCCAACGTCACTTTGCACGCATCAATTCCGAAAGTGGAATTGCCTTCGCCCGCGGCACCCGAGTGCAATTGGAGTTTGACGAAGAAGAATATGCGGGGGGAGGCGTCTATCTATTTGCCGCGGTCATTGACCAATTCTTGGGGCTGTACGCTTCGCTGAATAGTTTCAGCCAACTGGTGGTCAAGACTCGCCAGCGCAGGGGGGTACTGAAAGAATGGCCACCACGGGCCGGCCAAGCAATCCTGATGTAAGCGCCTCCACGGTGGAGGCCGAACTCCGGGAAGAACCCTATCTCTTCGAGTTCTTTCAAGCCGTTCGCCTCCTAGAGCGACTTTTTCCCGACAAATCACCCGTGGGGAGGTTCAATCCTCCCAGCGCCGAAGTGATCCGGTTCGCCGCCAATTCCACTCTGGCCTTTCCCGCCAGCGAAGTGCAATCTCTTGAATGGCCAAAAAACGAGATGGGGCGGATGAAAGTCAACTTCATGGGCCTGACCGGGCCGCAAGGTGTATTGCCCCTCTACTACACGGCCATGTTGGCGGAGCGCACGCGTTCGGGTGATCGATCCGCAGTCGATTTCTTCGATATTTTCAATCACCGTATTATTTCGCTTTTTTACCTGGCCTGGGAGAAATACCGGTTTTCGGTTGCTTATGAGCGTGAAGGTCTCGACCCTTTTTCACACCATTTGCTGGATTTAATTGGCTTGGGGACACCCGGCTTGCAAAACCGGCTCCCGGTGCTCGATGATTCGTTGCTTTATTACGCCGGGCTTCTGGCCCAACGTCCGCGATCGGCGGAGGCCCTCCAGAACATTCTCAGCGATTACTTCGAAGTTCCCGTCGAGGTGGAACAATTCGCGGGTGGCTGGTACCCGCTTGACCGCAACACGCAAACGGCTCTCGAAGGCGGACTCGGCGAATCCGAGGAACTGGGATTCGGGGCGGTGGTGGGGGATGAGGTGTGGGATCAGACGGCCCGCGTGCGTATTGGCATCGGGCCTTTATCTTTGGAACAGTACCAGGACTTCCTGCCGCAAGGCACCGCCTTCGAACCGCTCAAGGCCTTGACCCATTTTTTTTCGAACGGAGAAATTGACTTTGAGATCAAACTGATTCTGGATCATAGGGATGTACCGCCTTGTGAGCTGGGCGCCGAGGGGGAGAATGCCCCCCAACTCGGATGGCATACCTATATCGTAACTCGGCCCATGAAAATGGACGCCTCGGAAACTATACTTCAGCTTTGGGAAGGAAATGCCTATGAGCATCAACCTGAAATCACTGATCGGAAAACTCAATGAGTTTACCCGGAAGACCCTGGAGTCATCTGCCGGCCTGTGCTTGACTCGTACGAACTATGACATTGAAGTCGAGCACTATGTGCTCAAACTTCTGGACCAGGCAGACGGTGACTTTGCCCAGATCGTTAATCGCTTTAGCATCGACAAATCACGTCTGACCGGGGAGCTGACCCGGAGCCTCGACAAACTCAAGAAGGGAAACGCGCGGACACCAACCTTGAGTCCCTCGCTGGTAAAAATGCTCACCGAGGCTTGGACGATCGGGTCGATTGATTTCGGGTCCGGGGAGATTCGGACCGGGTTCACGGTCTTGGCCCTGGTGACGGACACGGAGCTCAGCCGTCTGGTTCGCGAGGTCAGCAAGGAACTCCAAAAGATTGAAGGGGAAGTCCTGCGCAAGGACTTTCTCTCCATCATGGAGCGTTCTGAGGAAGAGATGGTGGAGCCCGTGGGATCTCCGGCAGGAGCTCCAGGTGTTCCGCGCCCGGCGGGCGCCGGTAAGACCGCCAATCTGGATCAGTTCACCGTCAATCTCACCGAGAACGCCAAGGCCGGGAAAATCGACCCGGTATTGGGAAGAGATCTGGAAATCCGGCAGATCATCGATATCCTGATGCGCCGCCGGCAAAACAACCCCATTCTCACAGGTGAAGCAGGTGTGGGGAAAACGGCGGTGGTGGAAGGCTTCGCGTCGCGCGTCGCCAAGGGAGATGTGCCGCCTCCCCTCCGCAACGTGGTGGTTCGCACTCTCGATTTGGCGTTGCTCCAGGCCGGCGCGGGCATCAAAGGTGAATTCGAAAACCGCCTTAAGGGTCTCATTGAAGAGGTCAAAGCTTCTCCCGTGCCCATCATCTTGTTTATCGACGAAGCCCACAACATGATCGGCGCCGGTGGCCAGTCAGGGCAGAACGATGCTGCCAACCTGCTGAAGCCGGCCTTGGCGCGAGGTGAAATGCGGACGATCGCCGCCACCACGTGGTCCGAATATAAAAAGTACTTTGAAAAAGACGCCGCCTTGGCGCGGCGATTCCAGGTGGTCAAGGTTGAAGAACCGGTCGAAGTGCAATGCTCGGTGATGCTGCGCGGCATTGTTCCCGCCCTGGAGAAGCATCATAAGGTCCGCATAATGGATGAAGGTCTGACGGCCGCCGTGCGGCTTTCCCATCGCTATCTGGCGGGGAGGCAGTTGCCTGACAAGGCGGTCAGTATTTTGGATACCGCCTGCGCGCGCTTGGCCCTCGGGCAGAGTGCCACGCCGCCCGCCATCGAGGATGCGGGGCGCCAACTGGATGACCTGGAAGTTCAGCGGGTAATTCTGGAGCGCGAGACGGCTATCGGAGCCGATCATGCGGAACGCCTGGCGGAGATCGCTAAACAAAAGGTCGAGGTCGAAAACCGCTTGAAGGCTCTGCGTGAGCGCTGGACCAAGGAATTCGAGCTCGTCTCGAAAATCCGGGATCTGCATGCCCAAATCGAGGGCGCCACCGGAACGGCCCCTCATGCTGCGCCGGCTCAAGCATCGGCTACGGCGCCCAATCCCGCGGGGGAGGCTGCTACGGCCGGGGCTGCGGCTGCCACGTCCCCAGCGCCCGCGCCGGCTGCGAACCCCGAGGCAATGCGCGCGGAACTCGCCAAACTGGAGGCCGAGCTGAATGCCTTGCAAGGCGAAACCCCCATGATGCGGGTTGCGGTGGACGCCCAGATCGTGGGCGAGGTGCTCTCCGCCTGGACAGGCATCCCGGTGGGGAAAATGCTTAAAGACGAAATCTCCACCGTCCTTTCGCTGAGCTCGCTGCTGGGAAAGCGCGTCATCGGCCAGGTGCATGCTTTGGACATGATCACCCAAAGAGTGCAGACCTCCCGTGCCGCCCTCGATGATCCCAGCAAGCCCATCGGAGTTTTTATGCTGGTGGGCCCCAGCGGTGTCGGAAAGACCGAGACGGCGCTGGCGATATCCGATCTGCTTTATGGCGGAGAACACAACCTTATCACCATCAATATGTCGGAATTCCAGGAGGCTCACACCGTTTCAACCTTGAAAGGCTCGCCCCCCGGATATGTGGGTTACGGCGAAGGCGGGGTCCTGACGGAAGCCGTCCGCAGGCGCCCGTACTCGGTGGTTTTGCTCGATGAGGTGGAGAAGGCGCATCCGGATGTTTTGGAGCTCTTCTATCAGGTATTTGACAAAGGCAAGATGGAGGATGGCGAGGGGCGCGAAATCGACTTCAAGAACACCATCATTATCCTTACCACCAACGCCTGCACCGACCAGATGATGAAGCTGTGTGCGGATAAGGAAACCATGCCTACCTCGGAAGGGATTATCAAAGCGATGCGGCCCGAGCTGAATAAGATCTTCAAGCCGGCCTTTCTCGGCCGCATGGTTCTCATTCCCTTCTACCCCATCCGCGAGGATTCCCTCAAACTGATCATTGAATTGAAGCTGGGAAGGATTCAGAAACGCATCGAGGAGAACCACAAGATTCGGCTCACCTATGATCCGGCCCTCGTTGACACCGTGGCCAGCCGCTGCACGGAAGTCGAGAGCGGGGCTCGGAATGTGGACAATATTCTCACCAACACCCTGCTACCGGATATTTCCCGGCAGTTGTTGGGGCGAATGGCTGAGGGCGAGAAGGTGGCGCGTGTCCATGTAGGCATCGGAGCCGACGGAGCGTTCGTTTACAGCTAAGCAGGGCCGGAATGCACGAAGAGTTCAGGCTGCACGCCGTTTAATGCCGGCGGGAGGCGGGCCTTCCAGGCGAAGGTCCACATCCACCGGTGGGTGGGTTTTAGGGTTGAGCCAGCTTCAGAAGCAATGCTGACCTGCGATCAGGCTGCATATAGTTTTGATAGGGGGTTGCAGGCGAGAGCCCGTTCGTAACGCAACCGGGAGGAGTAAAGATATGGGCGCGACCTTCGTACATGGTGAGACCAGTCTATTTTCACTCAAGACGCCGTTGGGAGCGGATAAACTGCTTCTGCAATCGTTTCGGGGTTCAGAAGGTATATCGCGGCTCTTCCAGTTCGAATTAAACCTGCTTTCCGAAGACCCCAATATCGATTACACCCAAATCATTGGGAAAAGCGTGACCATATCGATCACCCAAGTGAGCGGTACTCCACGGTACCTCAGCGGGGTAATCAGCCGCTTTGGCCAAGCGGGCGCGGGCGGAGTCTTTGCCTCGTACCATGCCGAAATGGTCCCCTGGCTTTGGTTCCTGACGCGCACCGCGAATTGCAAGATCTTTCAGAAGATGACCATTCCCAATATCATTAAGCAAGTTTTTGGGGGTTACGCTTCGAGTGATTTTAGCGATTCACTTAAAGGGACTTACCAAGAGCGAGATTACTGCGTCCAATACCGCGAGACGGATTTCAACTTCGTATCCCGGCTCATGGAAGAGTGCGGTATTTCTTACTTTTTTAAGCATGAGGAAGGCAAACACACTCTCGTGCTTGCTGACTCTCCCAGCGCGAACGAGGAGTGTCCCGGCCAAAACGAATTCCGTGTCGACATGGAAAGCAACGCCGACGTAGAGCAGGACGTAGTGACCGGATGGCGGGCCGACCAGGAGTTGCGCACAGGTAAATATACCCTCACGGACTACAACTTTGAAACGCCGAGCACGAGCCTTCTGGTGAACACCGCCACCCTCGACAGTGTGGGCGGAAACAGCAAATTTGAAACCTTCGATTATCCTGGAAAGTACCTGAAGAAGGGCGATGGGGACTCCTTGGTGAAAATCCGCATGGAGGAAGAAGAAGCCGTGCATCTGCTCATTCGCGGTACCAGCAATGCGCGCAGCTTGGTGTCCGGGTACAAGTTCACGTTGACCGGGCATTATCGCGATTCCATGAATACTTCCTACCTTTTGACGGATATTGAGCATAGCGGCCATACCGATACCTATGGGACGTCGAAGGGCCTCGAGGGGGACCGGTACTCCAATTCCTTCCGGTGCATTCCAGCTTCGGTAACTTTTCGCCCGCTTCGCGTGACTCCCCGGCCCACCGTCAGGGGACCCCAGACGGCGGTGGTTGTGGGAGCCTCGGGCGAAGAGATCTTCCCAGATAAGTACGGCCGGATTAAGGTGCAGTTTTACTGGGACCGGCTCGGAAAGAAGAATGACAACAGTTCCTGCTGGATCCGCGTGTCGCAGATCTGGGCGGGCAAGCAATGGGGAACCATTTTCATACCGCGAGTAGGCCAGGAGGTGGTCGTTGATTTTCTGGAGGGAGATCCCGACCAGCCGCTGATTACCGGGTCAGTCTATAACGCCGAGCAGATGCCGCCCTACACTCTACCTGACCATAAGACGCAAAGCGGAATCTTAACGCGCAGCTCCCAAGGCGGCGGCCCCGACAACTTCAACCAGATCCGCTTCGAGGACAAAAAGGGAAGCGAAGAGATTCTCATCCACGCGGAAAAGGACATGAATCGGGAAGTTGAGCATGACGATTCCTTAAAGGTCGGCAATAATCAGAAGATTGAAATCACCAACGATCGGACCGAGACCGTCGACAAGGGCAACGAGACGGTCGAGATAAAACAGGGCAACCGTTCCCATACGATCACCCAAGGCAACGAAACCCTTACGGTTAAGACCGGAAACCGTCTTGTCGAGGTTAGCACGGGCAATGACACCCATACGATCAAGACCGGGAACCGTCTTGTTGAGGTTAACACAGGCAATGACGACCATAAGGTCAAAATGGGCAACCGCGGGGTTGAGATCAGCATGGGCAACGATTCGCTGAAAATATCCATGGGAAATCAAACCACCAAGTTGGATTTGGGTGCGAGCTCGACCGAGGCCATGCAATCGATCACCCTTACGGTGGGCCAAAACAGCATTAAGATTGATCAAATGGGCGT
>JBEKNU010000367.1:0-6581 GCA_049522495.1 Terriglobia bacterium | reverse complement strand
AGTGCTTGACCTTACCGGCTTGAATCAGTTCCTTTACCGCGCCTGCCACGTCTTCGATGGGCACGTTCGGGTCAACACGGTGCTGATACAACAGATCGATGGCATCAACCTTCAACCGCTTGAGCGACCCTTCGACGGCCTGCTTGATGTGCTCGGGCCGGCTATTCAGACCTGCCGCTCCCGGCCGATTATCGCTGCCACTCAGATCGAACCCGAACTTGGTGGCGATCACGACCTGCCCGCGGAACGGAGCAAGAGCTTCGCCCACTAACTCTTCGTTCGTGAACGGGCCATAGACCTCAGCCGTGTCGAAGAACGTGACGCCACGTTCCACGGCCGCCCGGAGAAGAGAGGTCATCTCCTGCTTGTCTTTGGGCGGACCGTAAGAAAAGCTCATTCCCATGCAGCCGAGCCCAAGGGCTGAAACTGCCAGGTTACTCTTTCCAAGATTGCGCTTCTGCATTGTTCCTCCTTCGAACCGTTTCTCTCCTCTCCAGATTAGATTCAGGCGCCGTGGAAGCGGTATCCTGATCCTTCCGATTTATTGCCTATTCCTCTTGTTACGTGAAAAACTCATTGGCGTATCCGGGGCCACGCGGTTATTCTATCGGTAAGCGGAAAGGAAAGCATTACCATGAAAAATCGCAGACACAGCGCCGCCGCTTCACCGGACCGAGCATGCGAATTGCGGACTGAGTTGGCTCGCAAGATTGCCTTTTCTATCGGCTCCGCAGAGAAACGGGTAACGGACATTCCCGGCTTGCTGCTGACCCGGAGGACCGCCCCGACGGCGCCGGCCTCAGCGACGTACGAGCCGAGCCTGGCCGTGGTCGCGCAAGGACGGAAGCGAGCGACCCTCGGCGGAACCACGTTCATCTTTGACCCGTCGCGATACCTGCTGACGTCGCTGGACCTGCCCGTCATCTGCAACGTGATCGAGGCAAGTGAGGCGGTGCCCTATCTCTGTTTCGTGCTCAAGCTCGAAATTCCTGTAGTCCGAGAGCTTCTGAGCCGTGAGGAGATTCAGGCGCCTGAGGTGGCGTCGGACAGTCCTGCCATGGCCACCGGTGCGACCACGGCGGAGTTGCTCGATGCATGCTGTCGGCTCATGGACCTGCTGAATACCCCGCAGGACATTCCGTTTCTGAGCGGCCTGATTCAACGCGAGATCATCTACCGAATCCTGCGCGGACCGGAGGGGGCGCGCCTGCGAGCGATTGCAACGCTGGGAGATCAGAGCCAACGGACGGCAAAGGCGATCGCCTGGATCAGGTCGAACTACGCGAAGCCGCTTCGGGTGGAAGATCTCGCACAAACCGCGGGCATGGGCGTATCTACGCTGCACCACCACTTCCAGGCGCTGACCGCCATGAGTCCTCTTCAGTATCAGAAACAGCTTCGGTTGCAGGCGGCGCGGGGACGCATGCTCATGGATGGTCTGGACGCCGCAAGCGCGGCGTTTGAGGTCGGGTATGAAAGTGCCAGCCAATTCAACCGTGAATACCGCCGTTTCTTCGGCCAGCCACCGATGCGGGATATTCGGAGTCTTCGCTCGCCAAGCGCTCCGCCGTTGGAGTCGGTCAGTAATCGGTAAAAAACTGGTATCTGCTCGTCTGTTCCGGGTGAGTCGGCCACTCGGAAACAATCCGAGTGCTCACTTTGACGTGTAATCGCCAAAGCGCGACGTGGTGCCAAGCAACGCATGCCAGTTCCCCTCGGATCACACCGCACTTTGCAGCCAGGGTGGGTAGGAAACTCGCGGTATGGGGGAATGAAGAACCACCGTGGGTCTCAGGCGCCGATGTAGCGGGCGTAGAGTCCACGGGCCACGGCGGGGTCCTGCGTGCCCTTCACGATCACGCGACCGTCCGGAAACACCGTCAATTCGTAAGGGTCGAGAGAACACTTGAGCAGAAATTCATTGGCGCGCACGGGACCGAAGCGCTCGAGCCGCGCCTTCAGCGCTGCGAGGTCGAGCGCCCGCGACTCGGTTTGATGAATCTGCACGGAGTTCCGGCCGCACATGCTGATGTGAGTGGGTCCGCCTTGTTCGAGGCAGGCAAATTCGTGTGCCACGCAAACCCGGCACTGGGGATCCCGAGGAGCCTTCACCTGTTGGAAGCGGTTGCTCCAGAGGTCGTAAGCCACGAGCGATCCATGCAATTCGGATTCATGGCCCAACAGAATCTTGAGGGCTTCGGTCGACTGAATGGCGGCGGCCCAGGAAACAGCGGGCCCAATGACGCCCACGGTATCGCAGGTCTCATGCATCCCGCGTGGAGGCTTCGGAAATAGGCAGGTTAGGCACGCCGTGCGCCCCGGCAGAATCGTCATGGTGGCCGCGTAGCTGGCCACCACGGCGCCATAAATCCAGGGAATTCCCAGTTTCACTGCCGCGTCATTCAAAAGGTAGCGCGTTTCAAAGTTGTCCGTCGCGTCCAAAACGACGTGAAAACCCTCGATGAATTCCTCGACGTTGCTGCTATCCGCGTCGGCCACGATTCCTTCCACATGCACGTCGGAATTGATCTGGCGAAGCTTCCGTTCCGCGGCCACCGCCTTGGGCAGGCTCTCTTTCGCATCGGCCTCGTCAAAAAGCATTTGGCGCTGGAGATTTGATTCCTCCACGAAATCCCGATCCACAATGCGCAGAGTCCCCACCCCCGCGCGCACCAAAGCATTGGCCTGCGCCGTCCCCAACGCCCCGCAGCCGAGGATCACCACCTTGGAACGCAGGAGCCTCTCCTGTCCCTCCGCGCCAATGGGAGAAAAGAGAATCTGCCGCGAATATTTTTCGGAGTTCATGACGGGCCTGTCCATTGCGAAAAACTTCCACCGCCGGCTTGCAAACGAAAGCGTTGTTCATACCGGGCCTTTGCAATTATACGCTTCCGGCAGAAATGTTGTGGTGAGAGGCCTGATGAGCTTGCGAAAACAAATCTAATCCTGTGATCCTGAGCCCTTTGGCTGTCATCGTGAGCGAAGCGAGGGACCCCGGCAGTTCGCGTGGAGTTGGTGAACGGAGTAAACTACGGGGGTTCTTCGCCCAAAAAGCGGGCCCAGAGCGACCGCATTGAAACGGCACGACCATTCTATAAACGCGGGTGAACTCATTATGCGACAAACGGCGAGAAGAAACTTCTTGAAGGGATTTGCCGCCATGGTCCCGGCCTCGGCGGTTCTTTCAGGTTATCGGGCCATGGCTGCCCCCCTGCTTCGGAAGGTCAAGGTTACCGACGTGAAAACCATGTTCGTCCAGTCAAACACCGAAACGAACCTGGTAAAGATCGAAACTGACAGTGGGATTACAGGAATCGGCGAGGCTTACTGGGGTCGAGGGGTTAAAGACGTAATCCTGGGATACCTGCGCGATCTCGTGGTAGGTCAGGACCCTCTCGACATCGAACCGCTTTACACCAAAATGCTTCGTTCCACAGGCGGGGCAGGTTCACAGGCGGGAGTGACGGTGACCGCAATCAGCGGCGTGGAAATCGCCCTGTGGGACTTGGCGGGCAAGATCCTCGGGGTCCCGGTGTGCAGGCTCCTCGGCGGCCGGTATCGAGATGGAGTTCGCGCCTATTGGACGACCTCGCCCAAGGATATGCTTGACCCATCCTCCTGCCGCGAGTTTGCGGCCGCAATCAAAAGCCATCCGTTCGGCATCACGGCCATCAAGTCGGATGCGGATTCCTTTCCCAGAAAGTATGACCCGCAGGACCTCGAACCTGGCCACGACCCTGTCACCGGCCACCTGACGCCCAAGGACATTTCCCGGATTGGGAAGGGCTTTGGCCAGTTGCGCGAGGCGGTCGGAGAGGATATCGACATCGCCGTGCATTGCCACTGGGAGTTCGATTGGATCGACGCGCTGCAACTGGCGCGCGCCGTTGCGCCGATCCATCCGATGTGGCTGGAAGATCCCATGCCGCCGTTTTATTCGGAGTCCTGGAGCAAGCTGACCGAAGAATCGCCGGTGCCGATCCTGACAGGTGAGAATCTCTACCAGCGCCGGGGCTTCATGCCCTTCATCCTGAATCAGGGCTGCCACTTAGTACAGATCGATATTCCCAAGGCAGGCGGGTTGCTGGAGTCGAAGAAAATTGCCGATCTGGCGGAATTATTTGAAATTCCGGTCTGCGCCCACATCGCTTCCACTCCCGTAGGGGCGCTGGCATCTGCACATTGCGCCGCCGCGATCCGGGATTTTCGGGCCCAGGAATTCTCGCCCGGCCGGCTGCTTCCGGAAGACTGGGAGAAGTTCGTCATTTACGACGGCCCGGTGATCAAGGACGGAAAGTACAGAGTTTCGGACAAGCCGGGTCTCGGCTTGGAACTCAACGGAGATTTCGTCCGCGGGCGCTTGATGCCGGGAGAGATGTGGTGGGGATGAAAGGCAAGCAATGGTGGGCCTGGGTAGAGTTGAACTACCGACCTCACCCTTATCAGGGGTGCGCTCTAGCCACCTGAGCTACAGGCCCATTTTTCCTCGCGAGGGGAGCATCGACAGGAGCTTGCTTCACCTTCGTGAGAGAATTACAAGTATAGGCAGAGCCTAAAATTCACGCAAGTGGAAACCTCATGCAAACAGTCGTCAGTTGCCAGTCATCAGCCCTCAGCAAAAGCCACCACCCCTTGCGAGGCGTTTTACTGACGACTGAAAACTGATGACTGACGACTTTTGTCTGCCGCTTTTGTCTGCCGCCGTGGTCTTTTATCGGGCTCTGTGGTACAAAAGTAGTAGAGGGTAACTGCGGGCTTTGCCGGTTGGACTCTAATCAAGAAGGATTTCTCTCCAAGGACTCCGATTCATGCCGAATGTTCGCAAAGAGGTTCTTCCGAACGGCCTCACCATTCTCACGGAGCCCATGTCGTCCGTCCGCTCCGTCTCCGTGGGCATTTGGTTGCGGACCGGCGCGCGCCAAGAGCGCGTCGAGGAAAACGGCATCTCGCACTTTATCGAGCACATGCTCTTCAAGGGAACCAGGCACCGCAGCGCAGAGGAGATTGCTCGCGCTGCGGACTCGATTGGCGGCCATCTGGACGCCTTCACGGCAAAGGAGACGACCAATTTCTCCATCAAGGTCCTGGACGAGCACCTGCCCCGGGCCTTCAGCATCCTTTCCGACCTGGTGAAAAATCCGCTCTTCGATCCCACGCATATCACCAATGAAAGCCGGGTTATCCAGGAAGAAATCAAAATGGTGGAGGACACCCCGGATGACTTGGTGCACGAGATCTTCACCCAAACCTATTGGCGCGGGCAGGCCCTGGGGCGTCCGATTTTGGGCACGCGCAGCAGCGTGCGCAGTTTCGATCGCAAGCGTCTGGTCAGCTACTTCCGCAGGCACTATACGCCGAACAACATACTGATCGCCGCCGCCGGCCACCTTCGGCACTCACAGATCGTCGATCTGGTTCGGCAAGAGTTCGGCGACCGGCCTGCGGGCCCTGTCCCGCGAAGTGGTCCGATACCGGTTCCCCATCCCCACCTTCAGGTGCGGCATAAGAAGGATTTGGAGCAGGTCCATCTTTGCGTGGGCGCGCCTTCTTACCCGCAGCCGCATAAGAACCGCTTTCCGTCGTACATTCTCAATTCGGTTTTGGGGGGCGGGATGAGTTCGCGCTTGTTCCAAAACATTCGCGAAAAGCGCGGATTGGCTTACGCCGTATTTTCCAGTCTTAACAGCTTTCACGATGCGGGTTGCCTGAGCGTCTACGCGGGCACGGCCACTGACAAGGCCCGGCAGGTCATTGAATTGGTGCTCGCGGAGTTTTGTGAGTTGAAGTCAAAGCCGATCAGCCAGGAGGAGCTGCAACGCGCCAAAGATTACTTGAAGGGAAGCTTACTGCTCAGCCTCGAGTCCTCAACCAGCCGCATGGGGAATGTGGCACGGCAGGAAATGTACTTTGGCCGCTACATATCCCAAGACGAAGTTGCGCGGAGCGTCGACGCCGTCACCTCCCAGCAAGTGCTGGCAGTGGCGCGAGAGTTCTTCCACCCCGACCGCTTGGCGGTCACCGTCCTGGGTCCCATCAACGGCCTCAAGCTGTCACGCGCTGACCTCGCCTGCTGAACCGTAAGTTCGCCTCCCCCGACGCCTCTTCAGGATATTGCTCTCTCAGTTTTGCGGAGATATACTTCATCGTTCCGGGCTGTCTCCCCGGCCTATACCCTAGGGCCCAAATTCAACATGAGGTGTGAATATGCGCAGTAAACTTCTGCCGCTTCTATTCCTGGCGCTGCCGTCGATACTGTGCGGCCAAACCCCAAGGCAGATTCCCCCGCAAGCCGTCGAACGAATTGCAAAAGAAGTCCGGCACGAAATTCTGATGCTGCCCTATTACGACGTCTTCGACGACATCAAGTTCTCGGTGAACGGCTACGACGTGACCCTTGCGGGTCAGGTTACCAATCCAACCCTCAAGAAAGATGCGGAAAATGTGGTGAAACACATCGAGGGAGTGGAAAAGGTTGATAACCAGATTGAGGTGCTTCCACTCTCCACCATGGACGATGAGCTGCGCCTTCGGCTCTACCGCACCATATACGGATTCCCGGCGCTGGAGAAATACGCCATGCC
>JBEKNU010000366.1:0-6684 GCA_049522495.1 Terriglobia bacterium | reverse complement strand
AGAGGCTGACGATTCCTGGGAAGAATCGAATGGAGCTTCGGCACGAACGCCGATTTCCCAACGCCATGGATCGCCGCGCGTCAGCCGCACGGAGCGCAGCGAATCCGCACCCCGACCTCGATTGGAAAAGCTTCCGGGAGAAGTGTTGCAAATCCAGATGGAAGGCTAAGCAGGATTTCTCAATACGTGTTGAAAAGGGCGGGACCGCAGTCCCGCCCCCTTTTGACTTTCAACTTTCGACTATCGACTTTGAACTGCCTTCAGTGAATTGACGTAACGTAAATGGCGGTGTTGTCGCCGCTCGTGGTCGGAGCGATGAAGGCGACCGTCTGCTGAGTGTCTCCGGTAAGGGAGAGGATGGGTTTCCCCGGTCCGGCCGAGGTGATGGACAGGAAATCATCGGGCGTGGTGAGCCGGTTCGCCTGGCCATCACAGTTGCAATAGAGCGCGAGGTCGTTGGGCGCGTCGGTAGGGGCGGCGGCGAAGATCATGTTGCCGCGCGGCCCGATGGTGAGGCTCAGGATTTTCTCCACAGGCTTGAGCGGCGTGGTGGTAAGAGATCGTTTGGCCATGAGGGGCTTGGTGGCGTCGCCGGCCAGCAAGGCGGTCTGGATGCTGCTGTTTTCAAGGTAGACCAGCAGCATTTGGACGGGCGCCACGTCCGGCCGCGCCGCCAGCAATTCCGCGGTGCGGCTGGGATCCGGAGGAGGTTGCAGCTCCTGAAAGGTTTGAATGGCGATGGCACGGAAAAACTGCTCGATGGCAACGTCGGGGGAAACGCCGCGACGAAGAAAAGCCGCCTCATCGTGGCCAAAGAAAAAGGGATCGAGCAACTCCTTGGGGCCAAGCTGCAACCCGGCCGGCAACGGGACCGCCGAGAGCCCGCGCGGGCTCCACAAAAACAATCCGCTGCCCGCGTCCTTCCCCGCCCAGCGCGCTGCGAACAGCACGTTGCCGTCGGAGGTCACGAGTGGAGCCGAGAATTCTTCAAACTTCGCTTCCGCATGGCCGGGCGGCGCGTCCAGATTGGTCGCCAACGCCTTGGGCTTCGAGCCTTCCTGCCGCACCACGACCGCTTTGGGCACATCGGCTTGGTCGGTTACCAGCGTGGCGGTGAAAGCCATCACCCCGGAGTCATTCATACTGGGGGGGCTGAAGGTATCGTAGGTGGTGCGGGGAAAAGGTCCCAACAGCCCCTGGAAAGCCACCACTGAAAAGCTGACGCCTGTGGAACGCGCCACGGCACGCATCTCCACGCGCGGGCTGCGCAAGCTGGTCAAGAAGATGATGTCCTCATTGGCGTTCATCGCCAGGCTTAAGAACGGGCCGAAGGCCAGCCCACCGTGCCCGGGAACTTCCGTGCCGGTGGTGAGCAGCAAGCGCGTGTTCAGTTGGGCAAAAACCGGGAGAGCGCTGCCGGCAAGTGCCACCAGGAGCGCGCCCGCTGCCAGTCCCTTGCTGCGCCAGACGACCTTTCTTCCCAGCACCCGAGTCAATCCCCGATTCCCCCTTCCTGCTTGCCGTGGCTGCGGCGCCGAAGACCCAAACTCTTCCTGGTCCACCTCGCCGCGATTCTCACCACGCATTGAAACCGAATCAGGCAACCTAGCACCGAGGTTTCCTACGCGTCAAGATGATTTCCGCGCCTTCGCGAACACGGAGCATGCATCACACGTTTCACCCTACAGAAAGCCGGCCAAAACATTCTGGCCCGAACTCGAAAAGCTTTATAATCTTGTCTCCGGGCACGCCAGCACCTCAAGGCTTCTATGTATATCTAAGGAGGAGTTGCCATGAGCAATGACTTTTCGCGACGAAAATTTCTGGGACGCCTTGCGGCAGGGGGCGCAGCGAGCGCCCACCTTCCCTGGCTGACCGACCTGGCCACAGCCAAGGAAGGGGGCTTGCCGCATCGCACGCTGGGCCGCACCGGCGCCAAGGTTTCCATTCTGGCCTTTGGCAGCGGCAGCCGCTTCCTGATGTACAAGGACGAGGACAAGGCGCTGGCAGTGCTGAATCACGCCATCGACCTGGGCATCGACTACATCGATACGGCCTATGGCTATGGCGACGGCGCGAGCGAGACTCGGGTGGGCAAGGTCATGGCCACGCGCCGCAAGGAAGTCTGGCTGGCCACCAAGATTCTCGATCGCACTCGCGATGCCTTTATGCAGCGGTTGGAAGGAAGCTTGAAGCGCTTGCAGACCGACCACGTCGATCTTCTGCATATCCATAATCTCCGCATGGCCGACATGCTGGCCCAACTCGAAGGTCCGGATGGCGCGCTGAAGGGTCTGCTGGAAGCGAAAGAGCAAAAGATGACGCGCTTCATCGGCATGACCAGCCACACCGACGGCCCGACCCTGGCGCAGGCCATTGAGCGCCATCCCCTCGACTGCGTGCAGATGGCCCTGAATCCCACCGGCAACGGAAGCTTTGAGAAGACCGCCCTGGTGGCAGCCAACAAGAAAGGGCTCGGCGTGATCGCCATGAAGGTCTTCGGCCAGGACGTGCTGATTGGCCAGGAACCCGGCAAGGCCGACCCCACTTCCCTCTTGCGTTTCGCCTTGAGCTTGCCGGTTACCACGGCCGTGTCGGGCATGCCCCAGGTGGAAATGCTGGAGCACAACGTCGCCTTGGGTCGCAGCTTTTCGCCTTACAACGCCGCCGAAATGGCGCGCCTTCGGGAGGAACTCTCGGTCTCGCGTTCCATAATGGAAAAACACCTCATCGGACACGTGGACGGGCCCACCAATCATCCCGAATTGTTTTGGGCTTAGCAGAGATCGGTTCATAGAGTCATCGGGCCATCGGTTCATCGGAGCATTCAAAAGCTGTCCTTGGTCCGTTGTCCGTCGTCAGTGGCTTAAGACTTTCGACTTCGCGGAGGGCTTGCAACGGACAACGGACAATAACCGCTTTTCAATGCCCGATGAGTCGATTTTGTGTGTGGGGACTTCCTAATTCATAATTCATAATAATTTCCTCCGCTCTTCTCCTTTCCTTTCAGTAACATTCTGGCCTCGCAGGGATAAGAGGCTTATTTTTCATAAACATTCTGGCTTGGCGATGAATTTGACCTATCTCAATTTTGTATCTCATTTGTTTTCAAAAACATTCTGGATAATCCCTGCATTTTTGATACACTCTCTCCTCCCTTGGGATAGCCTAATCCGGGCTTATGTAGCTCCCGTGTTTTCAACGGCTGGATTTTTTGTTGTGACCACGGCAGGTTCTCCGGCTCTTCGCTAACACGCTGTGTTTTCATGAACATTCTGGCTTCTCGCGGGGTGTTTCCGGATTTCCTTCTCGAGGGCTTGGCGCTCAATCTTGAGAAGCAGGTTGGTGATCCGCCAGATTTGGCGGAAGTTGGATTCTTCCGTTCTCTGCATCCGAGCGGCGTCGGGATGCGCGAGGGCGATCTCCGCAGCGCGTTCATAGGGCGACGGCCCCGCCAAGGAATCTTTCAGGATGGCTTGGCGCTGCGCCTCGCAAATCTCCACTTGCCGCGTGAGGATGTTTTCCAGAAGCTGGCGCGGCCGCTCGCGCGCTTCCCATTCCGCCGCGGTGATGCTGGGATATCGCTCATCCCGGTTTTCCTGTGGTTGGCTGGAATCCCCCGCGACGCTTGCTTCGGGCTCAGGGTCAGGGGGTACCCCAAAGATCTCCTTCATCCGGCGGACGGCCCTGCGACCCCTCTCGTCGGGGTCCATGCCGTCTTCACCCGTGTCCGGCGCCTGAAGTTGGTAGAAGAGGGCCAGAGCGATTTCGCCCATGTCCTTCAACACCCCCTCCTGGTGCAGGTTCTTCATGGTCTCCAGGTTGGCCGTAGTGGTGACGTAATGCTCGCACGCCACCGACTGGGCGAGTCGCCGCAAGGTCTCTGCCGCGATCTTCAGCCGCATCATCTGCGCGTGCAGCCGGTCCTCGCGGGTCAGGTTGGCTTGCTTGGCCAGGCGCAGGGCAAAGCCTTCCTGCATGCGGCCCGCGCGCTTCCATCGCCAAAGTACTTGCGTCAGGTGCTCCGCTAGTTCCTTCTGCAAAGCGCTGGGAATGTGCAAGCCGTCGTGAAGGTTCTGCCGCAGCGCCTCAAGTTCGGCGGGGTCCTCGCCCAGGCAGGCGAGCGCCACGGCCTCCGCCTGGGAGTAGAACCCGTGGCGGATGTTGGCGGCGCGAATCCGCTCCCGCCCCTCGGGGGTGGCGGGACCCTTTGAGTGCTTCCCGTTCGCCTGATTGGCGGAGATTTTCCTCGGGGTCATCTTCTGTTTTTTCCTTAAGGACATGCGAACCTCCATAGGGCAGTGGATAGTGGGCAGTGGGCAGTGCCTAGTGCCTCGTGGATAGTGGTTAGTGACCAGCTTACGTTCAAACTTCAGCTCACCGCTAACTGCTTGTTGCTTACTGCCGACTGCCTACTGCTCTGAATCGCGGTGGTGACCAATAGCCTCGTGCCACGCCCCGGGGCACAAGGACCATAGGCTCTAGTATACTTCAGGTGGGCTGTATTTGTCAAGAGCTTTATTGAGTGAATGGCCAATAATGTCGGATGTATCGAAAGAAATGGACAGCTTGTCCGAAGGCTTTGCGCGCCCCCGCCCACTTATAGGAGTGAAGATCCTGGCCGACAGCCTGACAAGCTGTGAAACAATCGGCCAAGGTCCTTCTCACCGCAGATTCCCATGACCCTTCGGCTGGCCCCCGAGCATGTAAATGTGCGATGCACCTTGGACTGCGGCGGCTCGACGCCGCATTTAAATAACGCCGCGGGTTTTGACGATGGCGGCGTCGAGCCGCCGCAGTCCAAGGTGCCTTTGGCACATCCATTTTCACAGCAGAGGCGCAGAGATTCGAAAGCAAAAGGCCCTTTCTTGCCGCCCCTATGTAACGCTGACCTTCAGGTCAGCACCAAACGACACCGCACAAATGCTGACCTGAAGGTCGGCGCGACGCTTTATCATTCCTGCCAGCCAGTAGAGCCGCGAGTTGCACAACAACTTCACGCTACCAAATTGGCTTCGACCGCGCGATAGATGCGCCAGCCGGCAGCGGGCCACGGTCCATTCCCAGAACGCCTTGACCGTTCGTCATCGAAGGAAAAGCCCACGGTCACAAGAGGAGTGACCGGCTACCCGCTTGTCTGGAGCATCGTATAGTGACATTGTCACGTGTATGTTATCAGCGCCGAAGTAGGCGTCGTTTGCCGTCCTCTCCAGTTCTTAAAATCGAGATCTCGACCTATTCATCGCGGCGCGATGGGAAAGCGCCGCAGAGTAATCGGGCTCGCAGCCAGATAACTCTGTGCTTCACCCGCCCGTGAGCCGTGCGCGGCGAGCCATCGGGCACGGAAGGGCGGACAGGTTGTAAGTCATATTAGCCAAGGGTAGACTGTCGCTTCGGCAGGGGTTAGATCTATGGGCTGGCGGGCAAAAACGGTGCCGTCTGATGAAGCCCCACTTTTGTTTCGCTCGCCCTTCCAATCTTTAGGGCCTGCGAAACCTGTGGATGGCCTCCGCCGCGTCCTCGTTCTCCTGCTGCTTTCCTCAGTTCTGGCTTTGGGCGCACTGGCTTTCGGCGGGGAAAGCGGGAATATCGCTGCGCGCCCGGATTACGCCGCCGTGGCGGCAGCGCTCACGCAATTGATCCAGCAGGAGCTGGCCCAGAAGCAACTCCCGGCGCTCTCGATCGCTTTGGTAGATGGCCACGAAACGGTCTGGGCGCAAGGCTTCGGGTACGCCGACCCTGGGAAGGGGATTCCCGCCACCGCCGAGACAGTGTATCGCGTTGGCTCGGTGTCCAAGCTCTTCGCCGACCTCGGCGTCATGCAGCTTGTCGAGCGCGGCCAGTTGGATCTCGACGCGCCAATCGAGAAAGTCCTGCCGGACTTCCACCCCCAGAATCCTTTCGGCATACCGATGACACTGCGTGAGCTGATGTCCCACCGCTCCGGTCTCCTGTACTTGCCTCCTGATGGCAATGCTTTCGATCCTGCTTCTCCGCCCCTCGCCGATGTGGTGCACAGCCTGAACAATACGACGCTCGTTTATCCGCCGGGGACACATACCAAATATTCGAACGCCGGCGTCACGGTGGCCGGGTATGCGCTAGAAAGGACGGCCGGTGTTCCCTTGGCGGTGTACCTGAAGCACGCCGTGCTGGAACCCGCGGGCCTCAAGAACAGTGGCTTCGAGCCCACGCCGGAACTGACGCGCCTGCTCGCCAAAGGTTTCATGTGGACCTACGACGGCCGGGTCTTTCCCGCGCCCACTTTTGAAGTGGGTATCTTTCCGGCTGCGGGCATGTACAGCACCGTCACTGACCTCGCCCGTTTCATGACGGTGCTTTTTGAGGGGGGGCGCGGACCGGGAGGGCAGGTGCTGAAGCCGGAAACGCTTCGCAACATGTGGACCCTTGGGCCCGGCCAACAGAGTTGGTTGAACTTTGGCATTGGCTTCATCCTCGGCTCTCTCGATGGCCACCGGATGGTGAGTCACGACGGGGAAATTTACGGGTTCACCACTTCGCTCGACGCTCTTCCGGACGATCAACTTGGCGCCGTCGCCGTGACCACCATGGATAGCTCGACCGGCGTCACCGACCGCACCGTCCACGAGGCGCTGCGTCTGATGCTGGCCGCGCGGTATCGTAAACCTTTGCCGGAAATCTCCACTACGACGCCCGTGGGGC
>JBEKNU010000365.1:0-6707 GCA_049522495.1 Terriglobia bacterium | reverse complement strand
ATCCCACACCTCCGCCTTTAATTTACACATCGGTACTGCGTGCATATTTAGGTTGGGAAGTATCAGGCGGGAGCTTTAGCCGCGAAAGATGGGTTCACAGGACGGATACAGAAGAACCGCAGGCCCCCGGGCTATCGGCATACAGCTCGCGCTGCCGTTCCTGTCAGTGCGATCCCCCAAAAGCCCGACCCGGTGCTTCTCTCACCCGCATGACTGAGATTCTGACAACAGGCAGAATTTTAGGGTAGCGGCGCAGTTTGGTGTTGTAGCGGCGAGAGGGGAACGGTGTCAGGTACCGTTTTCTTTGACCAGTGGCTAGGCAAGGAAGAAATTGAGAACATCCGCGATGCACTAAAAAGGAGCAAGCCGTATGGCTCGGAGCAATGGGTGGCCAAGGCGGTCGCACAATTCGGATTGGAAAACACCTTACGCAATCCCGGGTGCCCAAGAAACGGTACCTGACACCGTTTCCCCCCAGCAACCCCAGTATTGTAAGCCTTTCGGCCGACGATCCACCGATTCTTACGGCGGTTGCGCCCGGCACGGCAATCGTTTATGTTGTGGGCATGCCGATTCTGGTGACCGTCTACTCCGGCACTTCGCTTCCCGTCGGCACGCCCATCTGGTCGGTGCCGACCGCCGTTGGAAACTTTGCGCCTCTGGCGGCTCCGGCGGTTCCAAGCGCGAGCGGCGCAGACCTGCTGGTTCTGGACAACGTGGGCCTCAAGGCATTTGCCACCGACGGAAGCCCCCTCTGGAACTTCCCTGTCACGCGCGACGACGCCACCCAACTCATCCCTGACTTTTCGGGCAGCGCTTTCGTCACCCAGCCCTACACTTACGAAGACTCGTGGGGCGATCACGACACTCACACGCTCCAATGGTTCAATGCCAGCACGCAGCAGCTTACGACTGTTTACCAATTTCAGGATTCCCTCCAGAGCTATAATTGTTGGCAGTACGGCCAGCCGTGCCCGAGTTCCGGGGATAGTTTCAGCGATCGCGGGGCAGTGCACGTTGCCATCCCGCAGCCGTCCGGGGTGGTCTTCGTGTTGGATTATCCGGCAAGCACTGAATACAGCTATCCATTCTGCTACCAGATCTTCGGGGGTTCCGGCCGAGTGGGAGGGTGCTACCCTCTCGTGGAAGTCATAAATCCCTCCACGGGACAAACCCTAGGTGCGACGTATTTATATAACGCCGCCTTCATTGGTCCGATGATCGTGGCCGGAGACGGCAACGCCTACTTGCCGTACGCAGGGAGCAACGCCGAGAATCAGCGCCACGTGGGCGTTCTGGTGGTTGCACCCGACGGGACGACCAACGACATTGACCTATTCGACAGGCAGGGTAACTTGGATAACTTCTGTGATCCCGGCTTTCCACCGTGGGAATGCGCGGCGGGGCTTTACGCTAACCCCGCTCCTTGGTTGAGCACCATCACCAATGGAGATTCCGGGGCGGCGGTTCTTGCCGAGCTGAGTTGTACCACCTATTGCAGCGGGGATGACGTCCTTCCGCCCGAGACGCTTATCAGCTACGTTTCGCAGAGCGGCTTGGTTTCCCAGGTCACCGCGGGGACCAACCCAACTGTCAACAATTGGCTAAACCCGATTACGTTGGGCCTCCAGCGGGAAGACGGCAGCTACATCGGAGCGGACTCGAGCGGGAATCTGCTGGCGATTGGCACCAGTGGCAACGTCGTGTGGCAGACGGCCATGGGTGCTCCAGTGACCCCGCTGTACGCCACCGCCGACGGCGGGGCCATCGTCACCTCCAGCCGAATGTGCTCTCAAAACTTCGTCCAGAACCCTCCCTGGCCTCCCGCCCCCTGCACCCCGACCCTCGGCACCCTCTACACCGTCGACCAGAACGGCAACGTGACCTCGCAAATGCCGGACCCGGGCACCACGTACTCATGGAAAGCAGCGTACGCGACCACAGGAGATCCCGTGCTGAATCAACTGCCTCCCTATTTCGATCTGGCGACGATCGCTACGAGCTTTGCGGCTTCGCGCGGTGGAAACCTCACGGGGAATGGCTTCTCGCTCGCCAATCACACGTTTGGGCTGGTCTTTTGCGGAAGCGCCCCAGCGGATGGCCCATGCACCTCCCTTGATTGGGTGAATACTTTCCCTAGTATGCAATTCTCCTATCTCCCCCAGATGACCTCTCAAAACTGGAATAGTCAAAATGTAATTGATCTTAGCCAGGTTAATTCGGATTGGGTAACCACAATCAAGAATCAAGCCTTGGCCGCCTTCACGAATGCTTTTGCCAACCTTCCGGCAATTGTGAGCCAAAAACCGGCGTTGGACTTTAAGACGTTGTCAAACCAATCTCTCTTCGAGCACACGGTATACGTTGTAGGAGGTTGGGGCGCGCAGGGGCCTGGCCTTACCGATCAAACAATTCCTGTGGTCCGCAGCGTAGTCTTTTATCCGAACGAGGTCTCCGGCGCGGAGGTATATCTGACTTCCAATCCCCAAATTACCAACACAGTTGCTATGCAGAAAATCGTCCAGGCCATTGGGATAGGAATAGGGAACTCGGCAGTCCATGAAATCGGATGGCATATTCCGGTATGGAATCAGGCGTGTACTTACTCTGGCGATAAAGGTTGCGAGGGCGGTGACACCAATGTCTATGAGTTTGAGGCAGCCGGCGCTTCGAACTATGGGGTAGGCGAACTCATCCACTGGCAGGAGTACAACAAGGTTTGCAAATTGCCATCGTTTCTGCTCAAAACTGATCTGATCCAGCAAGGGTCGTATCCGTTCAATGGCACGTTACGCCCCTGCAACGTTACACCGGACGGAATAACAGTTGAATAAACAGGAGGTCTTCAACGGAGGCCGATGTAAAGAGGAAAGGGAAGAACGAGTGGGAACTGAAGCGGGTGGGGTACTTTCGCGAGTAGGGGGAGAAGGCTGGTTCCAGCAGCGGAGCGGATGGCGGTAGGTTATCGACAGGCCAGGCTGTTGTGGGAGCGATCCAGAGTGTAAGGGGCAGCGGGATTGGTGTATGTAAAGGCCGGGAGCCTGCCCCGAACATCCCTGCGCTCGGCGTTGGCCTCGGCCGCCGAAGTGGCGTAACCGCTCTGCCTTCCCGACTCCGCAGGGCTCCGCGCAGGCCGAGGCGGACACTTGGTTTCCTCCGCGACACCCGGCACTTTTCTAATGGGCGAAAAATGGGGGCGGCAACGTTGGGGTCTGAAAAAGGAAAATTCCTGGGATTGAGAGAGGGAAATGTATTGCAGGCTCAAGCCGAGGAGGAAGTATGACTGGAGGGACTGACCCCACGCTGTGGGGGGCAAGATTTGTGCACTGGGCCAGCCTGTTCCTGTTTTCGCTAAACCTTGCCTGGATGACGACTTTCTATAATGGGGGCTGGGTATGGATTGGGGAGGATTATTGGCCGCGTTTTGAGCGGCGGTTCCTATTTTGGCAGATCTGGATGCCTGACCCCCAGGGTATCTTATCTACGCTGGGGTACGCGCTTGCCCTTAGTATACCCATATTTCTCATTCTCCTTTTGATGGCGCGCGCTTCGCTGGCCCGCACCTGTTTGCGCGCCTTCGCGGGAGCGTTTGCCATCGTCGGATACCCGTTCTTTGCCTTGCGTCTGACAGACTACTTTTGGAATGTCACACATATCGCCGGACATGAGTTTGGGTTGCTTCTTGAAACGGTGGCCGTTCTCGGCTGCGGAGTTCTGTATTACCTGCGGAGGTGGCCTCTTTCGACTGGCGTAAGTGCGCTCTTGCTCCTGGTGCATTTCAGCCTTTGGGCCTGGGTGACTCATTGCTACGCCAGCCCTTTCACGGAAAGTGCGCTCTACCGTCATCATTGGAACGTGGTGGCCAGGATCGAAATATGGTTGGGCATTTGCTTTTCTATGATGCTCCATTATAGCTTTCCGGTGATCGGTTTCCTGTCGGCCCTAAGCTCGGGCGTGGATCTCAAACTCGCGTCTGGCCGCGCCCCACGCGCGCCCAAAACCACTTGATGAGTGCACGGCGAGAAGCTTATCTGGGGGGGAGAAACGGTGTCAGGGGAGAAACGGTGTCAGGAACCGTTTTATTATCAACGAAAAGGCGATGGTATTCGCTTATGCAGAGCGCGGCGAGTTTGAGCGAGAAATGGTTCCTGACACGACCCTCACCTTCGCGGACGGAACCCAGAAGGTTTTTAACACCCAGAATCTTCTGGCCGCCATCATCGACCGCAACCACAATCAGACCACGCTTGCCTACGACAGCTATAACCGGCTTGCGTCTGTCACCAGCCCCGGCGGCAGCACCCTCACCTTTACTTACGGCGACCCCAATAACCCCAATCAAGCGACTACGGTGCAAGATAGCGTGGGGACGGTGGCCACATATACCTACGATGGCTCGTCGCGGCTCACCAAGGTGACCTACCCGGATGGCTCGGCGCTCAACCTTAGCTATGACCCTAACTTTTCTATGCTGCTCAGCGTCACCGACCGTCAGGGGAAGCTGTTGGAGTCGCACACCTATGACGCCCAGGGTCGCGGCCTCACCTCTTCGCGGGCTTATGGCGTCGACAGCGTTTCGCTCAGCTACTAGTGATTAATTGCGGAAATTAACGAAATTATTTGTCGCGATTGGAAGGGCGGAGCTTTAGCCCCGCCGCAGAACTCGCGAGGGATTTAGGGGTTTAGCCCCTGAGGCGACGTGGCTTCAGGGCCTAAAGCCCCCTTCAACCCGCGGCCCTGGGACGGCGGGGCTGAAGCCCCGCCCTTCCGAGGGCCATGAATAATATCGGTTATTAATGTAGCTAGGCACCAGACAAAGCGACATCCATGCTTGCGCATTTGAGCTGTAGCGGCGGCCGGAGTTTACCCCGCAGCGGCCGGGACCGCCGAGCGGCGTTGTAGCGGCGGTCTCCGACCGCCGATCGGCGCCCGGCGCTCGGAGAGCGCCGCTACAAAGGCAGGCGAAGCGATCCCGCAGGCCGAGCGCCGCTCGGCCCTACAAATGCCCAAAGGCCCGAACCCCGTGAGCGCTTCTTGCTCCACCATTTTCCGAGTCAACGGGTCTTGGCGGTACAACACCCGCAGCGGTCCTGGCGCGAACCTCCGATTCAAAGGTCTACGCCTTTTTCTTAAGAAGAACCGCAGGCCCCCGGGCTATCGGCATACAGCTCGCGCTGCCGTTCCTGTCAGTGCGATCCCCCAAAAGCCCGACCCGGTGCTTCTCTCACCCGCATGACTAAGATTCTGACAACAGGCAGAATTTTAGGGTAGCGGCGCAGTTTGGTGTTGTAGCGGCGAGTTTATCCGTCAGCCGACAGACCATGTGGCGACGTCCCGATAGTACCGGGACAGCTTCCGCCGACGCTACATCAAACTGCCCCACTACCGAATTCTGTGCTTGGCAAAGGCGACCCTAATCCGTCTTTGGGCGCGCTGGCAAAAGGATTTAACATACCGATCGATTCCGCTAAGTGTAAGAAAACAATACAGAAAGATATAAATGCTGAGAACGATATTTCTGGCTATCTCATTTAAAATGAGCGCTTTACAAGCAATAATTCCACCATCTGTGGTTATTCTTGGGGAGTGTTGGATTATCCACAATGAAATTTGGGGGGGGTGCCGAATTTCATGCTACATCAAAAGTTTTTCAATGACCAAATGGCCCGATGGCGTGTCAAGCGCCGAGAGCTTCTTCTGTGCTGGCCACCATGGCGCGGTCGACGGGCAACTCGATTACAAACTTGGTTCCGGTGGGGAAATTTTCCTCCACGCGGATCGAGCCGTGGTGTTCGGCGATGATGCGATTGACAATTGCCAAGCCCAATCCAGTGCCCGAGCGCTTGGTGGAGAAATAGGGGAGGAAGAGGCGTTCCTTGGCCTCCGGAGTGATTCCCGGCCCGCTGTCTTCGATGGTGATTTCCACGACATCGCGATCGGGGGCGAGCGCGCTGCGCACCGAGATTTCCTTGCGCAGCGATTGCTCCAAGGCTTCGGCGGCATTATCAATGATATTCACCACCACGCGCTTCATCTGATCGGGGTCAGCCAACACCATGGGCAAATCGGGAGAGAGATCGCGCTGCAACGTGATTCCATTCAGTCGCCCGGCGAACACGTTCAGGGCGTCTTCCAGGATGCCGTTGATTTGTGCGGGCGCGGGCTTGGAAGCAGGGAAGCGCGCAAAGGCGGTGAATTCATCCACCAGAGTTTTCAAAGTGCTCACCTCGCGTCCAATCAGCTTGGCGCTGTCGCCAACGGCCGTCAGAAGATCGCGCGAGGGGGATTCCGTCTCCATCCGCTCCAGCAGCCGCAGGATGCGCTCGGTGGAAAGCTGAAGGGGAGTGAGCGGATTCTTGATTTCGTGGGCGATGCGGCGGGCCACCTCCTGCCAAGCCGCCGAGCGCTGCGAGCGCAGGACCTCCGCCAAGTCTTCCAATACCAGGACGGAGCCCACGCGTCCGTGCCGTGCCTGAACGGAAGACACGGTCAGCGCCATGAAAGCGCTGCGTCCTCCCAGGTCAAGTTCCATCTGCTGCGTCACCACTCCCTGGCGCGCCGCCCGCCGAAACAGGCGGGCAATTACCCGCGCGTCTTCGGCGGAGAAAAGATCGGTCAGGACCCGCGCGGACTGGGTGCGCGGCCGTCCGAACAGACGCTCGGCGGTGGAATTCAAGCGCGTAATCTGGCCCTGCGGGTCGAAAGAA
>JBEKNU010000364.1:0-6780 GCA_049522495.1 Terriglobia bacterium | reverse complement strand
CCTGTAGCGTCGATCTCCGATCGACGATTCGGCGGTCGGAGACTGCCGCTACAGAATTCCCCATGAAAATCCCCGGGGGTATGAAAAACGCATTGTGGATAAACCACCAATGGGCGCAGATACCCAAGAATCCTCGGATAAGGCTGCTTTCCAGTTTAAGTTGCTCACCACACGTAAACCCTTTAGTTTCTTATACATCGTGTCGTCCGAGTAAGTCTGGCTAAGGAAGTCTTGCGCTTCGCTACCGGTAATCAGGCGGTGCGCCGATGCCACGACTTCGCCGGACTCGCGCGGCAACAGGGAAATGGCCCCCCGAGTGGCTACTGACCGTCGCCGTCGCCCGCATGGTATGTCGACGTTGGTGGGTATAGCGAGCCCAGCGGAACTGCGACCCCCATCACCCGCGCCAACTTCGCCATCACGTCCAGTCGTAACGAGGTGCGGTTAACACCTGGCGTCTCGGCGGCGTCTTTCAGTCATGCCTCCCGTGCATGATGGTCTTTGGCTCGACGTGCGTTACACAATCCGGATGTGGGGCAGGAATCCTTGCTTCACGGCAATCACTTTGCTGGTGCTTGCCTCGGGAATCGCCGCGAACACGGCGGTATTCAGCGTGGTCAGCGCCATTCTACTGCGCCCGCTTCCAGGAATCGCCGATCCAGGACGTCTTGTTTCCGTTTATCGTATCCAGAACGGCGACACGTTCGACGACATGGGTTACCCGGATTACCGGGATTTCCGCGATCGAAATCAGTCTTTGCTCGGGCTCGCGGCCCACGGGGCAACCGCTTTGAGCTTCAGCTACGCCGGAATACCGGAGCGGATGGTCTGCGACGAGGTGACGGGCAACTACTTCGGGGTGCTGGGAGTGCAACCCGCGGCGGGACGGTTGCTCGTGGAGGCTGATGACGCTGCGGCCGTCATCAGCTATGGACTCTGGCAGCGAAAGTTCGGCGGAAGTTCCGGCGCGATCGGAGCCAGGATCGACCTCAACGGGAATCCGTTTACCATCGTCGGCGTCGCGGAAAAGGGCTTCCGCGGAACCATGCTCTCCCTGCCATTCGACCTGTGGGTGCCGCTGCGGACGCAGCCGCGCACGTGGCCAAGGCTATCGGCGGACATCATGGAGAACCGCAGCTCGGGCTGGCTGTACTTGTTCGGGCGCTTGAAGCCCGGCGTTGGTTTGCGGCAGGCGAATGCCGAAATGAAAACCCTCGCCGCGCAGCTCGCGGGCGCGTATCCGCTCACCAACAGCAAGCGGACGGTTGTGGTTGCGGCCGGGGTGGGGATGTACCCTGACGATCGGGCCGAGGTAAGCGGCTTGCTCGGGCTGCTTTCAGGCGCGGTCGCGCTGCTGTTGTTGATCGCTTGCTCCAACGTTGCGGGAATGCTGATGGTGCGCGCCACCGGCAGAACGCGCGAAATAGGCATACGGCTGGCGGTGGGCGCGAATCGAACCCGCCTGCTTCGCCAGTTGCTTACCGAAGGACTGATGCTCGCGCTGGCCGCGGGCGGGATCGGCGTATTGCTGGCCGCGTGGGTGGTGCAGGCTGCCATCACCATGACTCCGGGCGCCGCTCCCGCGCTGGTGCGCCATTCCGGCGCTCACCTTGACGGACCCGTTCTCGCCTTCACCCTCCTCGCCTCTCTCGCCACCGGCTTGCTTTGCGCCCTGCTGCCCGCCATGCAGTCCCTGAAAGTTGACCTCACGAGTTCGCTCAAGAGCGGACTTCCGGGCTCAGGTGTGCGGAGGACACGGTGGCGCGCCGCCCTGGTGATAGGGCAAGTAGCTCTCTCGCTGGTTCTTCTGAGCGGAGCGGGAATTCTGCTGCGCGGCTTGTATCGCATCGTCAGCGCGAATCCGGGTTTCGACTCACAACCGGTCGCCATGGCGGCCGTCGATTTGACCCTCACGCAGTATTCCGAGGAAAAGGGCCGGGCGTTTTTCAGCGAGTTGCTCAACAAGCTGAACGCCATGCCCGGCGTTGTCTCCGCCAGCCTGGCCGGCAGCGTTCCGCCCACCGAGTGGCCCGGCGCGGTCTCCATTTTCCATCCGGGCCAGGAGCCGCCTCCGGAAGTGCTGCAAGCCCGTGAGTTCGAATTGGGCCTGCGGGTCAACATCAATCACGTTGCTCCCCACTACTTCCGGACGCTCGGTATTCCGCTGCTGCAGGGACGCGATTTCACTGATCGCGACCGTACCGGAGCCCCCGGGGTGGTGATTGTCAGCCGCCGGCTGGCGGAGAAAATGTGGCCGGGCGGGGATCCGCTTGGCAAGCAGATCTCCTACCCGCTGTGGCAGGGGCCGCGACGGCCTCCGTTCGAAGTGATCGGCGTGGCCGCCGACATAAAGCATCTCGCGCTAACCAGCGATGCTCCTCTTCTGCTGTACGTTCCCATTTTTCAGGAATTCGACGGACGCGCCTGGGTGGTGGTGCGCACCGCGTCCAACCCGCGCGCCGGAATCGTGGAGATTCAACGAGCCCTGGCGGCCACGGACAAGCAGGTGGCTGCCAGCTTTGCGCAAACCGGCCCGGAGCATTCCGCCGATTCACTCTGGCAGCAGCGGTTGGCCGCGGACTGGATCGGCGCCTTCAGTGTTCTGGCCCTGCTCTTGGCCGCTGTCGGGCTGTATGCCGTGATCGCGCAATCCGTGGCGCAACGCACGCGCGAATTCGGCATTCGCCGGGCGCTGGGCGCGGAGCGCGGCGCGGTGGCCGCGTTGGTCATCAAGCAGGGCATGGTGCTGTCTCTGGCCGGCATCTGCATCGGTTTCCCCACCGCCATCGGATTCAACGCTCTGGTGCGGCACTATCTCGCCGGCATCGAGGGGCGCGGCTGGGTGAGCTTGGCCGCAACCTCCGTCCTGATCGTCTTCGTGATGCTGGGCGCCTGCTGGGTCCCCGCACAGCGCGCGGCACGCGTCAATCCCATGGAGGCGCTACGCGGCGAGTGACCCGGCAGGTAACGCAGACTTTTCCGGCTCCCCGCCGGATTGCTCTGCGGTTCTTAACTTGACAACCTGCCCATACCCATTAATATCGATGGGAAAGAGATGCGAAGTAGTCCGGCTCTGAGCCGGATTACTCCGTGCTGCTCTTAGTTTCAATTAGATAGATTTGAAAGGTTTTGGCCCTCCAGCGATAACCAATTTGTTTTCAGATACATCGTTTCAATCCGCAGTCCCTTGGAAAGCTCCCATCACGAAATAAGGCCGTGTTTTAGGACCTGCGAATTAAGACAAAACGGCATATTTTTCCCTACGGGTAGGAAGTGATGAAAAGGGACAATGCCTAATTGCCCGAAGTTCGTGTTTCGCGCCCTTCCGCTACGCGGGCTATGGTGCTGGGCAGGCAAAGCTGGGTGCCAGTTGCGGCGTCCCCCGTCCAGATTGACGACGTGCCGTCGGCGTCTGGGTATGGGGGCTGAGAAAAACACACGGTCAGTTCTGCGGTGACCGTAGCTTCCGCTTTAGGTTTTGACGGCCTCCGCGACATGCACGGAGACCCAATGCAAGTACTCGCCGTCCTTTCCGAATTCCTGGGAAGCTGCTGTGCACCGAATCCCCCTTTTCGAAAGTTGTTGGCAGAGAGCTGTGGCATTGGGGTCGACGACGAGGAGTTTGAGCCGGGAGTTGAAGATTGAAGCCGACACTAATTTCGTCAGGGCGTCGTAGTCTCTAAAAGAGTACCCAATGACGATGCAACACCCGCATGCGTCCATGGTTCTTTGGAAATAGTCATAGGCTGTAAAGAAGGGATCGTCCAATGCCACCTTTCGAGTTGCCGGATAAATTAGGGCATTTTGATAGTCCTCACCGGTGTCGGCGTAAACCGCGAAGGGTAATTTCATGATTTGGTTGCCCCTTCTTACCCATCTGGCCGACCCATGAAGTTTGAACAACACTATCGTTTTCCTCTGCCCGACGAATGTGAAAGAGTCGAAGTTTTCTCTCTTCCAAAAGAACGCCCCCGCGGCCTGATCATGCAAGAAACCATCCTCCAGCTCGTAGGAGCTGGAACACTGCTCACAGAATACTTCGACGGCAGGGTCATAGTTGGTGGTAAACACGACCAGCGGGAATTTCTGCGGGTTGAGTTGGGTGAAAATCCCGTCGAGAAGCGGAACAAATAAGGAAGCTGCCTTGGTGCGATCGTTAATGTCCTTGTATGTTTCAAACACCTTCTTGCGGAGAGCGTCTTGCAGATCTGCTGCCTGCTTTGGGATGCCTGTGAAGTCTATCGTATCGGGGAGGCTCGGTAAGGGCACTGTCTTGTCTGAATTGCCCAAACTGTTCTGAATTGACGATTCAGGGGGCGTGTCGCGCAATATATATCCCTTTTGCCTCCAATCCTCCAGCTCCTCAAGCAAATACTCTAAATCGTTTTCTTTGGAAGCGATCCGACGGAACAATGGATCGGAGGCAAACCTCTTATCCGCGTATAATTGGTAGATGAACTCGGCCATGAGAGGTTTTCCCAAGGGCCTTGTCGCACCCGCCCCGAGAAAAAGTGCCACTGGTGCGCGAGTTATCTCGCGGCTGTACATTTGCCTAAGATTGTATACGAAGCGGGGCAACTTTTCCTAGCTGGACGGCGCTGGACGCGCAGGTTCTGACAAGGCGGGTGGAGCATGCGCCGACCGTGGGTTCAAGAACCGCGAGAATGTGCCCGCGGTCGGGACCGTATTGAGCTTGGCTACCTGCTTCCGCCAATGTGGAAGGTGCATGAATGTCAGAGAACCGATCACCGCTTGGGGAATTCGAGATTCGTGGCGAGTGGTGGCTTCCGGAAAGTCCTACGAACCGTGTTGCGGGCGTACTTCGTTACAAGGCTGGAGACTGGGTGAAGTTGGAAGTCGACAAACCAGTGAGAGACCCGTGGGTTGATACAGAACCGGGCATCCAGACATTTTCGTTTGCCCAAAGACCCTTTGACATACTGCTGGGAACTACCACAGATGGAACTCCCTGCACCCTCTTTGAGGGTATCGAATTCGCCGGAACACGGGTCTTTGCGAGATGTTTACTTGTTGGGGGTCACTTCGAGCACCCGGCCGACGTGCAAATCCAATCTGCTGAGGTGCATCTCACGCACTTGGAAGAGTGGAGCGAGCACAGTCCTTTCCCTTTCATATTCATTCCCCCTGTAGGGGAAGAGGGGTCCTATAGGGTTGACATCGCCTATCAGAGAAAACAGCTTCTAGGATTTGAGCTTCCATCAAGGGCTTGTCGAATCGAGGTATGGTCTGGGACTGTCCCCCATACCGATGTTTACAATGCTTTGACTGTAAGGCACGAAGTGTTACTGTCGGTGGACTCAAAAAACCCACAGTCCCTCACTTGGTACCGTAATTTCTTCCGTGATTGCACCAGATTATTTTCGTTCTTTGCGGGGTCGCGTGTTGTCCGGACTAAGACTACCTGTGCCCTAGCGACTATGGACGAGAACCCCGACCTCCCCCGCGGGGTGGAGCTTTATGACCAGCGCCTGAGTCCCGCCACGGAAGCGGAACGACATCCAGTGACGATGCCACTTCCATTTACCTTGGTTGCTCCTGTTGCTCAGCAGGTCTTCGACAAATGGTTCGCGGTGGCGGAGGAACTGGCTCCGGTGTACCAGCTCCTTACGGAGGTTCTACCTCCACGCGATTTGGGATTGGAGGCTATGTTTTTACGCCTCGCTCAGGCGCTTGAGGTCTTTTTCCGCCGATCGATCAAAGAGACATACGTGGAGCCAGAAGAGTACGGGCTCTACTACCAAACGATGGTGGAAAGGCTTCCTGAAAAAATGCCGGAAGCCCTCAAGGATCGCTTGCGGAACCATCTTAGATATGGAAACGAATTTTCACTTTATAGCGTTGTGAATCGGCTGATTAAGAGCCTCGACGAGCCCGCCCGATATATGCTGGGCGTGGAGAACAGAAGTGAGTTTGCTCGGCTTGTGGCAAACACACGAAATTCCCTGATCCACAATATTCGGCCGGACGGGCCGTTCGCATCAACGGCGCGCGAATTCGTCGATGTGAACAGACGATTGCGGGCGCTTCTTTACGCTGTTGTGGCGCAGTTCCTTGGGTTTAGCAGCCCTGCTGTAGTGCGCTGTATAGAAAACACTCGCCGTTCTCCATAAGGGGCGATGGTTGTTCGTGCAGGGAGGCATCCGCCATACTCCTCGGCGGTGCAAGATTCTACGAGCCGACTGAAGCGGGGCCTTCAATTTCCGTAAGCCCATACGGAAACTCGCAGACTCCCGGGACCAGGGTTTGGTGCCAACCGCCGGTACGGCGGGAAGACAGGGTGTTATGCGTCTTGGTCGGGAAAGGTGCATCACATGAAAACGTCTCTAGAATTTCTCGTTCAACTGAACCCTATATTCCAATTCCTTACCCTCATCGCATTAATCGCTTACGTCTGGAAAACTTGGACAATGGCCAGCGCTACGTCAAAAGCTGCCCGCGCTTCAGAAGAAAGTATTCGTGAGATGAGATTATCGCGAGAAGAGCAAGCGAAGCCGAAGGTGGTTTGCTATTGCGAACGCAATAAGACGAGCAGGCGCTTTTTCGATTTCGTTATCAAAAACTATGGCAACTCGACGGCCTTCAACGTAAGGTTGGTTTTCTCGCCCCAACTCTTATGGTATGGGCTAGGCAGGGTTGATGGGTATTCCAGTGAAGGTGGTCAGTGATTCCGATTTGATCCCGGTCACTTGTTCCGAAGTGAAGGCGGTCGTTTTCGGAGCGAAGCGACGCTGGCATTTTTATCGTGCTTGAAGTGACCGG
>JBEKNU010000363.1:0-6787 GCA_049522495.1 Terriglobia bacterium | reverse complement strand
ATCGGACTCCTGAAACCGGAGACACCGGCGCTACAGCCACCGCCCGCTGCGAGTCGATGTCGCGCTTCAGACGCAGGAGGTCGGCGTGAAGGTCGGCGGCGCTCTGGTAGCGCAGCCTGAGATCCTTCTCCAGGCATTTGCCGACGATCCGCTCTAATTCCTGCGGCCCATCGTAGTTGAGCCGCGCAATGGGCTCCGGCGAGTTGTGCAGAATGTGGTCGATGGTCTCGGTGCTGGTCGAGCCTGGGAAGGGTGTCCTTCCTGTGGCCATCTCGTACAGTACCGACCCGAGCGAGAACAAATCGGTCCGCGCGTCCACGGCCTGCCCCAGGGCTTGTTCCGGGCTCATGTACTGCACCGTTCCCGCCACCACGCCGGTGGTGCTCACCAGATCAGAACTGGAGACGCCTCCCTCCAGGCGTGCCCGCGCCGGCATCTTCGCCAAACCAAAGTCCAGCACCTTCGCTACGCCGCGCTCGGTGAGGAAAATGTTGGCGGGTTTGATGTCACGATGGATGAT
Organism: Terriglobia bacterium; assembly: GCA_049522495.1. GTDB lineage: Bacteria > Acidobacteriota > Terriglobia > UBA7540 > UBA7540 > Bog-366. The sequence continues at coordinate 6,267 of JBEKNU010000363.1, read as the reverse complement.
GCCCTTGCTGTGAGCGGCGTCAAGCGCATCCGTGATTTGAATTCCTATATCGAGCAATTCGCCAATTTGTAGGGGCGCGCCATGGCGTGCCCGTACGTCCCTGTAAGGCCCAACCGCGTTGGGCCTCGGCCGAACGCCGTTCGGCCCTACATCCCGCGCCAGCCTTCGGCGCAAGGTTTCTCCTTCCAGGCACTCCATCACCATAAAGGGCTGGCCTTCGTGCTCCCCCAGGTCGTACACCGTGCAGATATTGGGATGATTGAGGGCCGAGGCGGCGTGCGCCTCCCGTTGGAAACGCTTCAACGCCTCACGGTCGTGCGCCACGTCCTCCGGCAGGAACTTGATCGCTACCGCGCGATCCAGGCGAGTGTCCTCGGCCTTATAGACGACACCCATCCCGCCGCCCCCGAGCTTTTCCAGGATGCGGTAGTGGGAAACCATGCTGCCGATTCTCTGCCGCTCTTCCTCCTGCACCCGGCGCACCTCCGACTCATCCTGCGCCAGAGCCTGGGCCGCTACTTTGATGGCCGGCGACTCGATGAAGCTCCCCGCGTCTTCATGCGCCAGCAGCGATTCCACTTCCTCCCGCAGCGCGTCATCCCCGGCGCAGGCTTCTTCCAGAAACGCCGCGCGCTGGCTCGCCGGGCGCTCCGACGCCGCGTGAAATATCTTCTCGATTTCCTGCAAGCGCTCAGGCAGCATGGGGCCTCCCCGAAGCCGTACAGCGATGGGCGAGCCGATGCAGCTCCTTGTAGACAAGCGGGGCCAACTGCTCCAGGGCCCCTTGGTTTCCTTCACTCCAGGCTTGGAGCCATGGGGTTACGTCGCGTGGGGAGGGCACATCCATGAAGCCCTCACTTTCTGAAAACTGCGCCCCAGTGTACCACCCGGTTATCACACTGCAATCAATATTTGGTTACGCAGGGACGTTCTGTCACTACGGAATCTTCCTCACGAAAACCTCGGCTTGCGATGCCACTTTTCAGGTCAAGTTCTCGCTATAGGAGGTAGAAGCCGCAAAATGCGGGCTTCCCGGCGAGCGATCGCCGAACCTAACCTGGAGGTGAGGTATGAAGCGGACCCGAAATTTTAATCTGGTGAAGGTTATGCTCTTCGCCGCGCTGGCAGCCGGACTCAGCACCGGTTTGGCCAGTGCGCAGAATGTCATCCGTGGCAAGTTTACGCTGCCTTTCGAGGCGCGCTGGGGAGCCGACGTTCTCCTGGCCGGCGACTACACGTTCGAGTTCAACGTCGCCAAGCGGCCTTGCATCGTGACGGTTCGACAAGGGGACCGCAGCATGGCTTTGGCCATGGCCAACTCAGTTGAACGAGGCGCGACTTCCGGCCACAGCGCCCTGGTGACCGTGCGCACGGGTGGGAAATACCAAATCTGGACGTTGCACCTGGCGGAAGCGGGCCTGGATCTGGATTACAGGCCGCTCAGGGCGGAACGTCCCATTCTTGCGCAAGACCCAGTGCTGATCCGGCGCGTGCCGGTTTTGATGGCGAGCAAGTGACCGTCTGGTTCGGGGGCAGGCGCTTCAAAGGAGGCGCTTCGAAGGGTGCGCTTCGAGGACAGTATCTTCCCAAAGGCCTGCCCCCAATTTCTCTCTTCTAGTCTCCGCTTGCGGGCAGCTATCAATCATGACAATTCAGAGACGCGGCGACAAATTATCCTCTACCTCGGACGGAGCCGGCCGGCCCCTTAGCTCAAACCCGTCAGGTTGTTCCCCGCCATTCTTAAGCATGGATACCCTGTCAATCGGAAAACCGGAGTAGGGGAAGCGCCACTCAGCAAACTCGCGACCGCAGCCAGATGGTATAATTCCCTGAGGAGCGGCTCTGCGGGCACCATCGCGCGTTTGACATTATCCCATGGCTGACCAACCCACACCCTTACCCGCAGGCCCACAATATTACGGGGTCGCCGCTCGCCGCTACTGGCCCGTCGCCACGCTTGCCCTTCTTGTCCTGAATTTTCTCTTTCTGGGGTTGGAGATTTTCGCGGGGGGAGCCGATAACACCACAGTTCTCCTCAATCTTGGCGCCGCTTACGGACCCTTCATGCGGCGCGGTGAGTACTGGCGCTTGGTCATGCCGATGTTTCTCCACGGCGGCTGGCTTCATATCCTCGCAAACAGCTATTGCCTCTACATCCTGGGGCCCATCCTGGAACGCGTGTACGGCTATGGCCGCTATCTCACGATATACGTTGCCGCCGGCATGGGCGGCGCCTTTCTTTCCATGTCGGTCTTGAGAAACGTTTCGGTGGGAGCTTCGGGGGCCATTTTCGGAATCGCCGGCGCGATGCTGGTCACCGGCTACGTTCACCGCGACGTAATTCCCCCGCGCTGGGGCCGTGCCTTCGGGCGGGGAATGATCCCATTCATCGTCTTGAATCTGGCCTTGGGATTCTCCGTGCACGGCATCGACAACTGGGGCCATTTGGGCGGATTAGCCACAGGCGCGCTGCTGGCGTTCGTCATTCCGCCTCCCGGGCACGATCTCCCCTCCGGTGAAATTGCTGAACCTCCTTCACAGGCCATGGTGGCCCTTCCGCTCATGGTAGTTATCCTTGCTATGGCCGCAACGGCAAACCATTACCGGACAATCCGGGCCATGGACCGCCTCCTGGCAGAAGGCGAGCGGTTCGAATCTGCCCAGCAGTATGACCGCGAGTTCCGGAGTATCCAGCAAGCGCTCAGCCTGGCCCCGCGCGAAGAGCTACCGCATGAGGAGATGGGCAGGTATTACCTGACGCAGAAACAATACGACCTGGCCATCCAGGAATTTCAAGAAGCAGTTCGCTTGACCGAGGGAGACGACCATCCCCGGCTGGAACTCGGGCTGGCGTACGAGTTGAAGGGCGATCCCCAGAAGGCGCAACAAATTCTTGAAGATGTGTTCAGGAAAAATCCCCCAACCGCCGAGGGCCGAAAATTGCTCGTCGCGAACCAAGTCCTGCTGGCGGACCTTTATTCCCAACAGAAGCTCTATGGCGACGCCATCCGCCATTACCAGGAAGCCTTGCGCCTTGAGCCGAAACTCGCGGAAGCTCATAACAACCTGGCATGGCTCTATGCCACCTGCGATGACCAGAAGTTTCGTGACCCCAAGGCCGCCTTGGACCACGCTCAGCGCGCCGTGGAGCTTACCGAATGGAAAGAGGGGGGCTTCATCGATACCCTCGCGGAAGCTCATTTTGTAAATGGAGATTATGGGCAAGCCGTGGAAATCCAGAAGAAGGCTCTGGCGCTCGAGCCTGACAACACGGAACTGCAAGAGCATATGGCGCGCTATCGTAAAGCCGCAGGAGTGTGAGCTCCAGGCTATGCGCCGGATATCCTCGAACCCCGCATTTTGGCGGTGACGCGCGGCCGTGGCTGGCACTGGGAGCAGAAGTGGCTGCTGCGTCCCGCGATGACGATGCGGCGGATGGCGTGGCCGCAACGCCGACAGGGCTCGCCGGTGTGCTGGTACACGCGCAACTTCTTGAGGAATGCGCCCGGCCGGCCCTCGATGTCCATGTAATCGCTGAACGTCGTGCCTCCCAACCGCACGGCGCGCTCCAGCACCTTGCGCACAGCCTTATAGAGCTGGCGAGCCTTGCCGGCAGAAACGCGGCCGGGCTGTGAGAGGGGATGAATGCGCGCTTCGAACAGGGCCTCATCGGCGTAGATGTTTCCCAAGCCTGCCACGAGGTTCTGGTTCATCAGCCAACTCTTGAGGGCGCCTTTGCGGCCCCGCATGGCCGCCAGGAATTGCGCCTCGGTCACGCGTTGGGCATCCGGGCCGAGCGCTCCCAAAACCTTTTCCAACTCCGGTTGGGTTAGGGAGCGCAATCTGCCGAAGCGCCGCACGTCGCGGAAACGCAACTCTTCGCGGCCATCGTCCAGAGCCATGAAGACGTGGGTATGTGACTCGATGGGCGCCTCGTGCGGGGTGACCGTGAGCTGCCCGGTCATTCCCAAACGCACCAGCAAGAAGCGCGGCGCCGAACCGTCCTCCGCGGCCAATTCGACGGCAATCGCTTTGCCCTTGCGCGAAACGTTGGCCAACTTTCGGCCTTCGATTGTGGAAGCGAACTCCTCCGGGGAGCCAACGATGACGGCGGCGTGGCGAACTTCGACGGTCGCGATGCGGCGTCCGAGCGCGCGCCGCCGCAACCCTTGGGCGACGGTTTCAACTTCTGGAAGTTCAGGCATAATTCGGGACTAGGGGAAAAGGATTGTGGATAAAGGGCAAATCCCCGAAAATCCCCAGTCTTCCCCGCTCGGAAATTCCCCGCTGCTCACGGATGCATGGGGAGGGCGCGGATCGGAGCTCCCGAGGCGCCGCGCACTTCCATCGGAAGCGACAAAATGACCAAGCCTGTCGCGGGCAATTTGTCCAGATTGGCGGGGTTTTCCGGATGGGCGAGGGTTTCCAAGTGGAAGAGCCCCGCGTGCATGGTCAAGGGTCAATCACCAATCGCCAATTCGCCCGTATCCCGTATCCCGATTCCCGCGTCCCGGTCTTTTAGATTCCCACCTTGATGTCGGTGCCTTCAACCTGGACGGGATAGGTTGCCAGCTTGATGGAGCTGAAGCCCACCTTCTCGCCTGTGCAGACGTTATATTCCCACATATGCCAGGGGCAGCTTATGACTTCTCCCTCCAGTATGCCTTCGCCGAGGGGCCCACCTTGGTGGAGGCAAGTGTTATCCGTGGCGTAAATCTTCCCCCCTACGTTATAGAGGGCTATGGCCTTGCCGTTCACCTCCACGGTCATGGCCGTGCCTGGCTTCAAATCCGGGGTACTCGCGACTTTCACAAAGTTAGGCATCTACGCCTCCTGGGCATAGGATCATGATCCGCAGATTACGCAGATTACACAGATTAGAAAGGGTGAAGAGAACTCAAGAGCCAAGAGCGCGCCTGAGCCGCACAAGCTGTAGCCTTCCCGCGACAAGCTCAGAGGGCCCGCGTGCCCGCGATGGTACGGTGGGTTTCACGGCTTGGCCTTACTGTCTTTCATTTCTATCTGCGTAATCAGTGCAATCTGTGGACAAGAGAATTTGGTTTACCCAATCTGAACGAATTCCGGTGTTCCCGCCTTGCCGATGCGGATGGACCTCTTGAAGTCCTCAACCATGCTCGGGTCCAGGCGAACGTCGGTAGGCCGCTTCCCCAGCGTCATGCCGTCGATTTTTTCTTGCAGCTTCAGCAGGGCATAAAAGAGGTTTTCCGGGCGCGGCGGGCAGCCCACCACGTAGACATCCACGGGCACGATTTTATCCACGCCCTGCAACACGGCATAGGTATTGAAAGGTCCGCCCACGCTGGAGCAGGCGCCCATGGAGATACACCACTTGGGGTCGGGCATCTGTTCCCAGATGCGTTTGACCACCGGCGACATCTTCAGCGTCACAGTGCCGGCCACAATCATCAAGTCCGCCTGACGAGGGCTGGGGCGGAAAACCTCGGCGCCGAAGCGCGCCATATCGAAGCGCGAGGTGGTGGAAGCGATCATCTCAATCGCGCAGCACGCCAGCCCGAAGGTCAGCGGCCAGAGCGAGGATTTGCGCGCCCAGTTGAAGAGATAGTCCACCGACGTGATGACGAAATTCTTCTCGAAGCGATTCTCAATGAATCCCATACCCCAGCCTCTTTTTTCCGCGATGCCTGCTTATTCACCCGCCGATTTTGTGGCCGTTCCCCTCTTGGCCCGCGATGAACCGGTCCATGCGCTCCAGCACCGCAGTGGCGAAAACCTCAAGGCGCGCGAAGCGGGTCTCCGCCGATTCAATCCAGGCCTCAGTCTTTTCCGTGAAGGCATCTATCCGGCGTTCGAACCGGGCGACCAATCCCGCCTGCACCAACATGTGCTCTTCGACTTTGGCGAGCCTTTCTTCAGCGGTCATAGGTCTTTTCCAATCGGTTCAGGAAGTTATCACGAATCCGCGCCCCGGCCCTTTGTAAGAGCGGTTTTAGTGCCTGGTTGCATTAATAAGCGATGTTACTAATGACCCTCGAAAGGGCGGGGCTTTAGCCCCGCTGTCCCAGGGCTGCAGGTTGAATGGGCCTTTAGGCCCTGAAGCCACGTCGCATCAGGGGCTGAAGCCCTTAAATCCCTGCCGAGTTCAGCGGCGGGGCTAAAGCCCCGCCCCTGGAGTTTCTACATTTACTCCACTGTTTTAGGTCTGGCATATCATTATTATGTTGACAGACCGACGTAAGTCGGTTACACTCCTCCTGAATCTATGCTCAGGAGCCCACCATGAACGAT
>JBEKNU010000362.1:0-6967 GCA_049522495.1 Terriglobia bacterium | reverse complement strand
GAGGATCGACACGCGGCCCGACAACGGGTAGGAGGCGACGGTTTCTGGGGGCTAACCTCCGTCGCCCTACGGGCTCCTCCGGTTAGCCCCCAGAAACCGAAAAGCGGAACTTTCTACTTTGCCTTGACAGGCGAGTTGGGCAAAAATTTGGTAAAGATGTGTGTAGGACAAAATGTCCAACTCGAATCCACCCCCCTAAACGTTACGACGCAGTGTGCCCACCTACGTTTGGTGGCTGAGGAAGCATGGTATGCATCAATCAATTGCCCCCCACCGCCCCGCGCGGCGCTCCGCAGCCCCGCAGCCCAAAGGCGTCATCCATCTTCCCGCGACCTGTATAGCCCCGACTTATGTCTTTGGTCCCTCGTCATATTGAATGTATCTTTCAAGCTGAGCGAATTCAGGCAGGATTGCGCTCACCGGCCGCGGCTCAGTTATGGATGAGCCTCCCTCCTGCGGCCTTGTGGGGTTGGAAAAATGGACTGGAAAGATTTTCTCCGGCGGATATTTCTGATTGATCTGATCAAGGGCTTGCGGCTGACGTTTTCCTATCAGCGCCCGGACGCTACCTACACGGAGCAGTATCCCCTGGAGCGGCCGCCGGTGGCGGAGCGCTATCGGGGAGCGCCGCGCTTGAACAATCATCCCGAATCGGGTGAGACGCTGTGCATCGCCTGCAACCTGTGCTCGATTGCCTGCCCGGAGAATCTGATTGTGGTGGGCTGGGCGCGCACGGAAGACCGCAAGAAGCGGTTGACCACGTTCACCTACGATCTTTCGCGCTGCATGTTCTGCGGGTTGTGCGAGGACGCCTGTCCGGTGGACGCGCTGGAGTTGACGCAGGACTTCGAGATCGCCAACTACTCGCGCGAGGGCATGATCTGGGACCGGCAAGCGCTGGAGGAAGGCCCTCAGCCGGCACGCTATACGCGATAAACTCGCTCGTTGATTGGCCCCAAACGAAACCTTTCTGCACTGCCCCAGCATTCCACTGCAATAAAAAGCGACTTAATTTGCAGCGGCGCTCGACGGCTGCGCCGTCTTGGCGGAGAGCGCTGATCGGCGATCATAGACCGAACCTGCTCTATCGGGAGGGCGGTGACCACCGGCTCGGCCGCGTCGACCACTCAAAGAGTTCGCCAATTTGGACAAGCCATGTCAACGGCCGCACCTACAGGATAATGCGCAAAAACTTATGTCGCTCTAACTCCACTGATGCGTGAGCGTGGATAAGCTTGTGTTACAGTCTGACCCTTGGAGGCGACATGACCAATTTCAAATCGACTGCACGTCGCGAGTTTCTGCAAAATTCCGCCCTGCTGTTGGTCGGGGGTTCATTTCTGATAACTGACGCTAACAAGTCCGCTGGCCAATCGATCATCGGCGGCAAGGCTGCACGAGGAAGACTTACCGTTCCTCTCGACGGGACTTGGCAGATCGACGAAAGCGTTGCGGCCGATGAGATTCCGCAGTCATTTGCCCATATTGGGCCGGTACCCGGAATGGCCAACCTCGCCACTCCCCCCTTCCCGGACGTGGATGCATTTATCAGCCCTGAGAACATAAAGGACCGGCGCGCGTTCAAAGTCCAGCCGGAACGAGAGATTGCGAAGATCGTCCCAGGGCCGCAGCAAAAGAGAAATTATTTCTGGTATCAAAAAACCTTCAGAGTGCCTGCCAAAAGGGAAGTGGCCATCTTAAAGATCAACAAAGCTCAGTTTGGTACGGCGGTGTGGCTCAACGGGAAGAAGATCGGCGACCATTACGGCTGCTTCACGGCGGGTTACTTCAACGTGACCGCGGCGATGAATTGGGAGGGAGACAATCGGCTGTTGGTGCGGATCGGCGCGCACCCGTGGGCGGTCCCTCGCTCGGTGCCGACGGGGATAGATTTTGAGAAAAACAAATGGACTCCCGGAATTTACGACGAGGTTTCCCTGTTCCTCTGTGACAATCCGGTTATCGAAACCCTTCAAGTGGCGCCACGTATTAACCCCTGCGCGGCAGTCGTGCAAACCAAAATCAAGAATTACGGAGGGCCATGTTCCTTTGTTCTTGCGCATCGGGTGAAAACGTGGAAGGCCCAGTAGGCATTTGCCGAATCGCGGCCTCAATCCTTGCGTCTGGAGGGAAACGAAGAAATAACGTTGACGGAGACCATCCCCATGCCGGGCGCGGAGCTGTGGAGCCCCGAGAGCCCCTTTCTCTATGAATTGGAAACAAGCACGGGCGGCGATTCCGTTTCTAATCGCTTTGGCGTGCGCGAGTTTCGGTTTGAAACTGCCACCAAGCGGGCTTACCTCAATGGGAAGATTTACTTCATGCGGGGATCGAACATCACCTTGCACCGTTTCTTTGATGATCCCCAATGTCGCGCCCTGCCTTGGGATGAATCCTGGCTGAGAAAACTGCTGATCGAAATCCCCAAACGCATGCACTGGAATAGTTTTCGCTTCTGCATCGGCCCCGTGCCTGAGAGGTGGCTGGACATCGCCGATGAAGCAGGGCTGCTCATTCAGAATGAATACTTCATCTGGAGCTATCACGACGAATACGACACGAAAGAGGTGATCAATCAATATAAGGAATGGATGCACGACAACTGGAATCACCCCAGCGTGGTTATCTGGGACGCCTGCAACGAGACTCACGCCGAGATCATCCCTAACACCATTATTCCCGCTGTGCGGACGCTCGATCTCTCCGACCGGCCCTGGGAAAACTCCTATAACCTCCCCCCCGGGCCGAACGACCCGGTTGAGGATCATCCCTACCTTTTTAGCGCCTTCTCGAGCGGCCGGTCCTTCAGCATGGTGGAGTTGGAAAAGATGACAGGGGCCAAGAGCCTAAGTTCCCCGCATCCCAGCGGTCACGCCGTCATCCTCAACGAGTACGGCTGGCTTTGGCTCAGGCGGGATGGCATCCCTACACCGGTCACCAAACCGGTCTATGACAGCCTGCTGGGTCCCGATGCGACACCCGAGGAGAGATTCGAACTTGACGCTTATTTGCTAGCTGGATTAACGGAATTCTGGCGGGCGCATCGCAACTGTGCCGGGGTGTTGCACTTCGTGTACCTCAGTTCGGGGTATCCCGGCGTTTACACCTCGGACCATTTCAGGGATATCGAAAAGCTCGTGCTTGAACCTCACTTTGAAGATTACGTCGGTGAAGCCTTCAAGCCCCTGGGCGTCTATATCAACTTTTGGCACCCGAGGCTGGATGCCAATTCTCACCACGATTTTGACGTGATGATGGTGAATGACTTGCCGAAACCCTCACGCGGCAAACTGGTTTTGGCACTGGAGTCGCTCGAGGGAAAACAGGCTGTTGCTACCGACGCGCCTTTTGCTATTCCCTCGCTGGGACAGATGACTTATCGGCTGTCTCTGGCCATCCCCAAGGCGCCGGGAAAGTATTTGCTGAAGGCGGCCGCGCACTCGGAGACAGAAGGAGAGGGGCCTACCATCAGCCGGCGAAAGGTGTCGGCCGAATGAAAGTAGGGTTTCAAAGCCGATTAAGGAGAAACCCGTGTTCAGCGTGTACAGACACAGCCCCATGCGGAGGCGGCTGCCGCCTTCGTGGAGAAATCCCTGCCCTCTTGCCCCACGAGGCGTAGAGACTCCTCCCCCTTCATCGGTTTCGTCGTGTTTCTGCCGCCGTTGGGGAGGCGCCGCGGGTCGCGTGGGCGGCCCGCGGCGTAAACACTATTTCTTCTTGGGAGGCACAACAGCGTCTTTGAACGCTTTGGCCAGACGGAACTTTACAACGGTCTTGGCCGGGATCTTGATCGGCTCGCCGGTTTGTGGATTGCGGCCCATCCGCGCTTTCCGGTTCGCCTTGACGGCTTTCCCTAACCCCGGGATTACAAACTGCCCACCCGCCTTGGCTTCCTTGGTTGCGAGTGCGACGAGCTCCTCGAGAATCCCCGCCACCGCTTTCTTCTGAAGCCCTGCGTGCTCTGCCAGGTGAGATACAACTTGGGACTTGGTCATGACCTTCGCCATTTGCTGCTCCTCTCCTCACTGCGTGTTTTTTTGGAATGAGACCGTGTCACGAATACCGGGCCACAATGTAGACAATTACTTTCGCCCTGTCAAGTGATTTTAGCGGGGACCGCACCCAAAAAAGCCACAAGAAATGCACCGATGGTGGAGCCCCTCGCCGAAGATCCGCCCATTTCACGGGGGGTGATTGCAAACCGGAAGGGGTTTGGCTATATTCCCAGCGGGAGGTTCGAATGCCGCTCTTTGAATTTAAGTGCCGTGATTGCGGAACGACCTTTGAAAAGATCGTGCCCTCTTCCACCACCCGGGTGGCCTGCAAGAAGTGCGAAAGCCCCAAGGTGGAAAAGCTGTTGTCCGTGTTTGCCGTGGGGGCATCGTCGCGTTCTGCGGCCTCATTTGAACCCGGGCCCTGCGGCGCTTGTGGCGCTGCTCAACGCGGAATGTGCGGCGTCGAATAGGTGTCAGGCGCCCGCTGCCAGGTATCAGGAAGGGACGGAACTTGAAATTCGTTACTCGAAATTCGATGCATCGCCCGCGAGTTTCGAATTTCGATTTTCGACTCTCGGTTTCTCCTGACACCTGACACCTGGCACCTGACACCTATGACTTATCCGCGCATTCCCAACCTGCGCCTGGGAACTTCGAGCTGGTCCAGTGAAGACTGGGTGGGAACGTTCTACCCGCCCGGCACGGCGCCGGCCGACTTCCTCGGCGCATACGCCCAGCATTTTGACACGGTGGAAGTGGATTCCACCTATTACCGGATTCCTTCCGAGTCCATGGTGCGGAACTGGCCTGCTCGCACGCCGCCGGGATTCACCTTCGCCGCCAAGTTCCCCCAGATCATCACGCACGAAAAAGTGCTGCAGGATTGCCGCGAAGAGTTGGCCAATTTCCTGCGCACCATGAGCTTGCTGGAAGACCGCCTGGGTCCGCTGCTCTTGCAGTTCCCCTACTTCAACAAAAAGGCCTTTGCGCAGCCGGAGGATTTCCTGGCGCGGCTCACTCCTTTTCTGGAGGAGTTACCCGGTGGATTCCAATACGCCCTGGAGGTCCGCAATAAGCATTGGGTGAATGCGCGGTTGCTCGACATCCTGCGCAAAAAGCGTGTGGCGCTGGCATTGATCGATCACCCCTGGATGACTCCCATTACGCAACTGGTGAGCAAGCTGGATGTGGTTACGGCCGGCTTTGCTTACATCCGCTGGCTCGGCGACCGCAAAGGCATTGAGGAAAAGACCCAACACTGGGATCGCATCATCATTGATCGGGAAGAGGAAATGCAAATCTGGATACCGGTCATCCGCCAGCTTCTCACGCGGAAGATTCAAGTGGTGGGGTATTTCAACAATCATTACGCCGGCTTCGCGCCCGGGTCCATCGAACTGTTTGGCAAAGTCTGGGAGAGCTTGAAGGAATGATGAATTGTGAATTATAAATTATGAAATCGGTCGAGCTGTTGGAATAATTCCAGCAAATCATTAGCGACGGCGACCCGGCATGAAGATGGCCTTCTTTCCCTCTGAGTAATGTTGGAGATGCTGATGTCTCGAGCTGAGGTGAGGCTGCTGAAGAATGTCGATGAGTACCGTCAGTGCGAGCTTGTGCAGACGCACGTTTGGGGCGCGCCGGGCGTCACCCGCGAGGTCATCACGGCGGCGCAGAAATTCGGAGGCGCGGTAATTGGAACCCTCATCGAGGCCAAGGTTGTGGGATTCATTTTCGCCTTCCTCGCGCAATACCACGGCCGCTTGGTCCACTGGTCACACATGATGGCGGTGGAAGCAAAGCACCGGGACCGGGGATTCGGCTTCAAGATGAAACTGGTTCACCGCCAAATCGCTCTGGCGCGCGGACTCAAGTCCATCTGTTGGACCTTCGACCCGTTGCAAAGCCGGAACGCCCGGCTGAACATCTCGCGCTTGGGCGCGGTGGCGGAAGAATACTTGCCGGATTGTTACGGGCGCTTTCCCAGTCTGCTGGAGAAAGGCTTGCCCAGCGACCGCTGGGTGGCGAATTGGCGAATCGCCACGGCGCGGGTCGCAGCGCGGCTGCGCGGGGAAACGCCACCCTTTGACGCGGCGCTGCCGCGCGTGAACGAGACTCGGCTGAACGCCCAGGGCTTTCCGCAGAACCGCACGATCCGGCTGGACCTCGCCCATCGCCGCTTGCTGGTGGAAACCCCCGCGCAGACCGACGCCATGCGGTCACAAGCCATGCCCCTGGCCCGCCGCTGGCGGCTGGAAGCGCGCCGCATCTTTCAACACTATCTTGCCAGGGGATATCGCGTGGAGGACTTCTTTCCACCCCAGCCGGCAACCGAGGGACGCTGCTTTTATCTCCTGCGGCGCCAATCGTAGGACCCTCTGTCGTTCCGGCAGCGAGCTCATTTGAGGTAGACTGCACTCGATGAACCCAAATTTTGAAGAGGTGTTTGCACAACTGAAATCCGTGTTGGGGAAGTATGCCGGACGCCTTTCCGTGAAGGTGGATACGCCCATTGAGTACACCCTGCATACCAAGTGCCCGTCACCTTTCCCTCAGCACAAAGGACACACCATGTTCTTCGGCAGTGTGCGTCTGGGCAAAGCGTATGTGAGCTTTCACCTGATGCCTCTCTACATGAACCCGACACTCACCAACACCATCGCACCGGCAATGAAGAAACGAATGCAGGGAAAGACCTGCTTCAACTTCAAGACCCAGCCCGAGCCGGAGGCGCTTTCCGAGCTGAAGCGGCTAACGGCGGCAGGGTTAAAGCAATGGGATGAGAAAAAGTGGCTGTGAGAGGAGGACCTCGAAGAGGTCCACTATCATTAGCCGTGGGTGAAACCCACGGACTGGAGTTTCTACATTTACTCCACTGTTTTAGGTCTGGCATATCATTATTATGTTGACAGACCGACGTAAGTCGGTTACACTCCTCCTGAATCTATGCTCAGGAGCCCACCATGAACGAT
>JBEKNU010000361.1:0-7013 GCA_049522495.1 Terriglobia bacterium | reverse complement strand
TGGTGTTGAGGAGCTGATTGCCGAAACCTAATGTCGCCGTGGACAGGCTCACCACGGGCACCACGCCGGTGCCGCTGAGATTCACCGTCTGAGTGCTGCCGCTCACGCCATTGTGGTTATCGGTGAAGGTGAGTGTGGCGCTGAGTGCCCCGGTGGCAGCGGGTGTAAAGGTCACGCTAACCGTGCAGGTGTTATTGGGGGTGACCGTGGCGCCCGTGCACATGTCGGCACTCAGGGCGAAGTCGCCAGGATTCGTACCCCCCAGCGCGGCCATCGCGATGCTAAGGTTGCCCGTGCCGGTGTTGGTGACGGTCACCGTCTGGGCAGAGCTCGTGGCGTTCAGGAGCTGATTACCGAAGCTCAAACTGGCGGCAGACAGGCTCACCACGGGCACCACACCAGTGCCGCTCAAAGCTATTGTCTGCGGGCTGCTGCCGGCATTGTCATTGATGGTGACCGTGCCGGCACGCGTGCCGAGCGCCGTGGGGGCAAAGGTGACATCGATGCTGCAGGTATTGCTGGCAGCCACGGTGCCCCCGGTGGAGGGGCAGGAGGTGCCCGTGGTGGCCAAGGCAAAGTCACCGCTAATGGTGATGCTGGTAACGGACAGGGAAGCCGTGCCGCTGCTGGTTAGCGTCACGCTCCGGACCGAGCTTGTGGAGCCCAGGACTTCGCTGCCGAAAGCGAGACTCGGGGCAGAGAGAGTTACTGCCGACGCGGACAGGGGCATCGCCAGAAAACCATAAGCGGTGATATTGCTGGTGAGGTTATTCACTCCCGGCTGACTGCCCGAGCCCTGGGTGGAAGTGGCCTCCTGGCCATCCGTGGTGTAGGCGTAGAGGATATGGAAGCCTTGCGGAAGCGTCGCCGTGGTGCCCGTGAAGGTTCCACCACCCTGCGCGGTCGCTTCTTGCCACGTCCCTTGCCACGTGTCCACCTGGAAGAGGAGATTGTCGGGCGGGGGAGCGGTGGGGGCGAAGCTGCTCGCAGCCGAAAAAGTGAAGGTGGGCGTCAGGCTGGTCGTATTGTGGGCCACCGGGGTAATGCTCGCCTGGAGCGGTGTCGCGGACACCTGCTGCTCGCCAATCACCGTGACGTTGTAGCTCGAAGAGTTGGCCACGTAGATTTCGTTGGTGACGGGGTTAATGGCCAAGCCTTGGGGATTGGTCCCCGCGCTGACCGTGCTGGTCGAGTTGGTCGCTCCGTCAATCACCGTGACAGTGCCGCTCAAATAGTTAGTCACATAGATTTTGTTGGTGGCGGAGTTGACCGCCAAGTTCCTCGGGCTATTCCCAACGCTTACCGTCGTGGTTAAGTAGGTGGCGCCATTAATTACCGTGACGTTGTTGCTGTTCTGGTTCGCCACGTAGATTTTGTTGGTGACGGGGTTGACGGCCACCGCCACCGGGTAGGTGCCGGCGCTGACGGTGGTGGTGACGGTATTCGTCGCGCCGCTCATCACGGTAACGTTGTTGCTATATGAATTGGCCACATAGATCATGTTGGTGACGGGGTTGACGGCCACGGCGACAGGGTCTGAGGCGTTCGAGTCCGTGACCGTCGCGGCGACAGTGTTTGTCGCGCCGTCAATCACCGTAACGTTGTTACTGACGGAGTTGGCCACGTAGACTTGGTTGGTGACAGGGTTGTCGGCCACCGCCCACGGCAGCGACCCGACGCCGACTGTGGCGGCGACGGTATTCGTAGCGCCGTTAATCACCGTGACGTTGTCGCTGTTCTCGTTGGCCACGTAGACCATGTTGGTGACGGGATTCAGGGCCACCGCAAAAGGGTAACCGGCGTTTGGATCGGCGACGGTGGTGGCGACGGTATTCGTCGCACCGTCAATCACCGAGACGTTTTGGCTGCCACTATTGGCCACGTAAATTTTGTTGGTGACGGGGTTGACGGCTGCCTCTTGGCCGTTAGTTCCGACAGTGACCGTTGCGGCAACGGCATTTGTCGCGCCGTTAATTACCGTGACGTTGCCACTCCCGGCGTTGGGCACATAAATTTGGTTGGTCACGGGGTTGACAGCCACGGCGACAAGACCCGTCTCGGCGCCGACCGTGGCCGTCGCATTGGTGGCCCCGTCAATCACCGCGACGGTGCCACTCATGGTAACCGCGTAAGCTTTATTGGTGACGGGGTTGACGGCCACGGCAGAGGTGACCCCCGCGACGGAGAGCGTGGTCATGGCGTTGGTGGCTCCGTCAATCACCGTGACACTTTGGCCACCCTGCTGCGTTCCCACGTAGATTTTGTTGTTGATGGAATCTATAGCCATGGCGCGCGGGTAATTCCCGGGGGTGAGCGTGGTAGTGATGGTATTTGTGGCGCCGTTAATCACTGTTATGTTGCTGGAGTTATTGTTCGTTACGTAGACCAGGTTGGTGACAGGGTTCACGGCCACGGAGTAGAGGTAGGCAGCGGCGGGATCAGTGATGGTAGTGGCCACGGTATTCGTCGCGCCGTTAATCACCGTGACATTGTTGGTGCCACTGTTGGCCACGTAAATCAGGTTGGTGACCGGGTTGACGGCCAGGGCGCGCGGGTAGCTGCCGTTGGGTTCGGCGATCGTGGTCGCCGCGTAGGTAGCGCCGTCAATTACCGTGACGGTATCGGCCCCGGCGGTAGCCGCATAGATTTGGTTGGTCACGGGGTTGACGGCCAAAGCCATGGGGCTAGCCCCGACGGTGACCGTGGTGGTGACGGTATTCGTTGCGCCGTCAATCACCTGGACGCCCGGCCCTGCCACCGCCACGTAAATTTTGTTGGTGACCGGGTTGACGGCCACGGCGCTGGGACCGGGGCCGATGGTGACGAGGTTGACCGCGCCGGAGGTGGCGTCAATCACCGCGAGCCTGCCCGCGCCCTGGATTGACACCGCCACGTAAAACTTGTTGGTGACCGGGTTGACCGCAATGCCGGACGTGGTGGCGTAGGTCGGGAAGGTGCTGGTGCTAGCCTGGTTGGTCGCGCCGTTAATAAACACGTAACTGTTCGCCCCCCCACCGGGAACGAAAAGCGTGTTGGTGACCGGGTCGACGGCCAGGCCCGTTGGACTCAACCCGCAGAAGGGGCAGGGGTTGAGCGTGGTAGTAACGGTCTGGGCCGCCACCGGCGGCGCGGCGAGCAAGCCCATAACCAGAACCAGGCATCCCGCCAGCACGCGCGGGCTGCGATCCATCCTCATCAGTCCCCGGTGAACAGGAAGCGCGGCAACCGGTCTGTCTTCTCGAAGCCGGCGGCATACCGCCGCCCAGAACAAGCGCATACGGGCAAATAATCCAACCGAAAAAGTTCGTGTATCAGTCCTCATGACTCACCTCCATGTTCATAACGCTCTGCAATTCGCTTTATTGGACTTCACGTCCCTTTTTCCGGGAAGTCGTGAAAAAACCTTCGCCGTATGATTTCGACCAGCTTGAGTTCATGACTTGCCCTCGCCCGCTTTCGGGGCGGCAGTTCCAACTGGACTTTCAGTCGCTGGCGCCACAGTTGGCGAAGCCGTCAGGGGCGCTGGCGGCAACTCCGCGCATGGCGCCTCGGTCCGGCTTTTTGCGCCGGCGGTCCCAGCGGCGCGAGCGGCGGGTTGGCCCGGCACCAGCACCGAGACCGATTCCCGCTCCACCGTGACCTCGACACGCCGATGCACGGTGGGCTTGGCCTCCATTTCTCTTGCATTCGCTCCTGTTGCTGGTACAATGCGCGACAGAATATTGACGCACAGGCTCCTGATCTTCCGGATCATGTGCTTTGCTCCTTCCCGCTTGCGCATCAACAAAGCACATGTGAGGATTAGGTGTCTTGAATTTGAGCTGAATTGTTGTGAAGAGTTGTGAAGGCCCGTCATGGCCTTATGCTTCAAGAGCACGTATCGGTTCGGTGAGTTCGAACTAACTCCCTCCGAGCGGGCATTCGGGCGAAATGGCACACCTATTCTGGTTTCGCCCAAAGCCTTCGAAGTTCTCACCTACCTGGTTACCAACCCCGGTCGAGTGGTAACCAAGGACGAATTGCTCAAAGCCGTCTGGCCTGATTCCTTTGTGGAAGAAAGCAATCTTACCCAGCACATCTCCTGGTTACGGAAGGCGCTCGCGGACCGATCGAACTACATTGTGACCGTTCCGGGCCGCGGATATCAGTTCACGGCGACGGTGCAGACGGAGTCTCCCGCAGAGTTGGTTGGGGAGAACCAACCCGGGGGCATCCTGGTTCACCGCGTTCGCGAACGCACGCATCTGGTCATTGAGGAGTCGTCGCCGGCACCCGCGCCCCTTTTCGAAACCGTAAGCACTTCGTCCCAACCCGGTATTCTGGATATTTCCCCAACTCCACGGGGTGCGGCAAAGCCCCGGGCTTGGCGATTCATCGCGGTAATCAGTGCCCTGGCAGTTGTAGCCATGGTGGTTGGCTATTTCCGCTACGAGAGATCGGGAAGCGCCCCGTTTCACCGCCCAGTCTCCCTTGCGGTTCTGCCCTTCACAAATTTGACCGGTGATCCCACCAAGGAATACTTGTCCGATGGGGTCACGGAGGAAATGATTAATGGCCTGGCGCGCGCCGGGGTTGGCCAATTGCGAGTGATCGCGCGCACTTCGTCAATGTCCTATAAGGGCACTCGCCAATCCGTCCGCAAGATCGCCCAGGAACTGGGTGTGCAATATGTTCTCGAAGGCAGCGTGCAATGCCAGGGAAACCAACTGCATGTCACGGCCCAGCTCATTCGCGCCAACGATCAGGCCTATCTCTGGGCGGATACCTATGATGGGGACGGCAGACAGATTCTGGAATTTGAAGACCGCCTGACCGGCTCCGTCGCCCATGCCCTGTCGCTGACCTTGCTCGCCGGAAGGTCGCCGGAGCACACCCCCAGCAGTTCCGCCGCCCACGATGCCTACCTGCAAGGGCTCTATTTCTTGTCGCAGCGATCCCAACCGGGATTTCAGAATGCCTTACGCAGCTTCGGAAAGGCGGTTGCTCAGGATCCCAAGTACGCGCGCGCTTACGCCGAGCTGGCCGTCACCTACAATCTGATGGGCCAATACAATTGGATGGACACTCCGCAGGCCCGCAGCCAAGCGCAAGCCGCCGCCCAGCAAGCCATTGCCGCGGACGGCAGCCTGGCGGAGGCCCATGCCGCGCTGGGATTTAACCATTGGTTTTATGATTGGAATTCTGCGGCGGCGGAAAAAGAACTGCTTCAGGCCATTCAGTTGGAACCCACCAACGTGGACGCTCGGCACTGGTACGCTTCCGTGCTGATGACCCGCGGACGATGGGAGGATGCCGACAAGCAGATGCGCACCGCTCTGGCGCTGGATCCCCAGTCCCTGATCCTGCGCACCAATCTGGGCTGGCTGCATTATTCGCGCCGGAAATATCCGCTGGCGATTCAGGAAATGCAAGCGGTGGTAAAAGACCATCCGGATTTTATCCCTGCGCATTACAAACTCTGGTGGGTCTATTCGGCGACGGGAGACGTCCCCCAGGCGTGGAATGAACTTAGGACGCTCGCGCACTTGATGTTTACCCCTGAGCATGAAAAGAAAATCGTGACGGTGTATGAGCAGCAGGGATACGCGGCGGCGCTGAAAGCCATGGTGTTCTTCAGCGGTGGTTATTACTGGGAAGGGATGGTCGATGACGCGCGCTGCATGACTTTTGCCGGCGATAAGACGGCAGCTTTGGAATTCCTGGAACGCGCTCTGAAGAACCGGGAGGGCTGGATGGTTCTAGTAGAAAGCGACCCGGCTTTTGACCCGCTGCGCTCCGCTCCGGCCTACGCGCGGCTGGTGCGGGAGCTCCATACCGTATCGGGCCCGTCTTACTGATCGCTTAATTCCCAAGCAAATTGAAATTTTTCAACATGGCACGCCGGATGTGGCGCGGGTGTCCCCACCCGCGTTTTTCCGAGGCGACGAGGCTGGCGAATCTTGAACCAAAAGAAGAAGGCGCGGGGACGCGCGGGATGTTTCCCGGCCGGCAGTCATAGGACAGGGTTGATGTCGAGGTGCGAAACCTGGGTAATCAGGGTGTTGCTGGGCGACATAAAGTCGCCACCCAGAGAAAAACCAGTAGCGGCGATTTGCGTGGACTGTAAGGGACTCCGGAACGTCAATGCCCGGCGATTTTCTGCGCCCTGTCAATCTGTTTATCACATTGTGACTCATTTCAAATAATAATGTTACAAAGTCAAAAAATATATTGACATTTGCATTAAATGCGCCCTTAATGGGTTTGTTCAGGCAAATTCACCGCCATCACCCTTGATCTCAGTAACCATCTGAGAATCCCTGTGCCTCCTGCGGCGCGAGGCCAAGACCCCGGTTCATTACACCACTGACGAACGCTCCGGCCAATGCCCTTTGGCCTGCCCGGGAGCATAAAGGAAATCGCGCACCCGCAGAGTGTGCGACCGAGCCCCAACGACCTTACGAGGAGACTGCCAAGATGAGCACGCCCGCCTGTTTTCGACCTTCCAGTTATTTCCATAGTTCCAGTTCAAGGCCCGCGAAGCATGGAATAAAACACTTCTTGGGCAGGGCTGCCCCCTTGCTCTCTCTCTTCCTCATCGGCTCGTCAGCGTTTGCCCAGGTGAGGTTGGCTCCATCTACGTTGTCCTTCGGCAACCGAGTCGTAAACCAGTCGAGCGCGGCGATGAGCGCTACGCTCAAGAACACCCAGGCCGTACCTCTGAGCATCAGCGGCATCGCCATCAGCGGCGGAACTGCTCCGGCCGATTACGTTGCGGGCGGCAACTGTCCTGTAAGCCCGAGCACGCTCGGCCCGGGAGAGAATTGCAATATTACCTTGACCTTTACCCCCTCGGCGCCCGGTCTGCGAACGGCCACGCTCACGCTTACGGACGACGCGCACACCACTCCGGCGACCGTTTCCTTAAGGGGAATGGGTGTGGCGCCGGTGGACACCACACCCGGCGGTTCGAACATCGGTGCTGTGGCCGTGGGCTATACCGGCGCGACGCCGTCGGGCACGCTCACCAATAA
>JBEKNU010000360.1:0-7026 GCA_049522495.1 Terriglobia bacterium | reverse complement strand
GGGGCACGGTGCGGACTATGGGGGAGCAGGAATAAGGGGTGGGGCAAGTCTGGGGCTCGCGGGCGCCGTGATCAGCATGCTGGCTCACTCCCGTCCGGTTAGCGCGGGTTTTGCATTCTATGGGGCGGGTTGGGCTGTCTATTCTCATTTCATGGCCCGTGGGGTGGACGTGGTATTCCCCAAGAACACTCCCATGGAAATTCGTTTTGGCACCCATGAGGCTACCCCGCTCCCCAACGCTGCTCAGCACTTCGTTTCGCAGGTGGCGAAACCCGACAAGATTTCCTGAGCCCGGCCCTTTACCTTATCTGGAAACTACTTCGTTGGAGTTGGGTGGTCGGCCACAGCCGCAGGTGTCGGCTGGGGTACCTCAGGGTGTCCCGCTAACACAGCGGCGACCGAATTGGGAAGCTTGTCCGCATTCGCCAGCATAAGCGAGATTTGCCATATCTGAGTCTGCGACAAGCTCCGATTGAAACTGGGCATTCCCGTCAGCCGAATTCCATTCGCCACCTTCCAAAATGTCTGGCCGGGCGGATCGTTGGTGACGCCCTTCCCATGGAATAACTCCGGCGGTATTGGAAACTCTCCGCGGGCGATCGCCGTTTTCTCCTTCCCCGGAACCCCATGGCACACCGCGCAATTTATGAGACACTCATGCGCGCCCGCAAGGTAATTGGCTTCATTGGCCTCTATCGGGACAGTCTTCGGCGTTTCCTTTTGCAACTTTGCGTTCAGTGCTATTTTCGCCAGTTGCTTTTCGAAGGGCATTGGACTCGAGGCGGTAGCCACTGGCGCGAAGCCTCCTGCGAAGTAGGCGTACGCTCCCACGGTGATACAAACAAGGGTTACGATTACGCCTGCCGCGAACTTTTTCATCTCTGGCCTCCTATTTTGGACTTGCCGAAATAGCTGTGCTCGCCGCTCGAGCTCAGAACCCTGCCCGAATGCTGCTCAACAACCGATGCTGGCTCGCGATTTTGCCTGAGCCTTGGCATCACCCTTGGCCTGAGCCGGAGTGATGTGGAGATCCTCCAGCGAAGGCGCCGCCGGGTTATTGGACGGGCTCGGCGCCGGCTTCTGAGCAGGCTCTGCGGTTGTACTGCTGGGGGTTTGCGCGTCCGCCTCGAGCTGACAGTTCTGGACGACCGTCCATGGTCCGTTGATCTTTACCGCAGGAATTTCCACGGTCTTGTACCCGGCAGACTCGAACCTCAGACGGTAGTTGCCCGGCGGCAGACTGAACTTATAAGTACCGTCGGTCCCCGTGGCCGCAGGTAGCGTTTGGCCAGAATCTATGCTGGTCGTCGTGACCATGGCAAACGCCACCGGTGCCCCAGTCGGATCGGTCGCCGTGCCTCTCAATGCTCCCCTTCCGCCCGTCTGCGCCATTAGCGACGGCCCCAATATAACGAACAATAAAACGACAGCGAAGCCCCCGACACAAGCGCGCCAGTTGTGTGCGGTATTGGCAAGCATTTGTATCTCCCTTTTTTGTCTGGGGCCCAATGATGAGAATACCCGGAAACCTTTTGGAAACTACATGCAAATCCGTTTGAATCTTGAGGCGACGGAAGGGTTGCCCTGATATGTGTCAACAGTAAATCGCCAATTACCGATTCACCTCCAGATCAGCAACAAATATCGGGCAGTTGCTCGCCTGTCATAGGGTGTCACTCCGTCGGCCGTTTAACGCCCCTGCCTGGCGGGTCGCGGTCTGATCGGGAAAATCCTCTGTAATGCCGTTGTGCATCGAGATCCCTCGATGATCCATCTGGCACAGGGATCAAACTGGCCCACCGCCGGCCACTCTTCTTACCCGGCCCGTCGGGGGAACTATGTTAGGATATTAGGGTTTTCTAGGTGTGAAATTCCTGCATGTAAAGGATTAGGACCCATGGGTCAGATCTACTCGCGGCATAAATCCAGCTTGCTCGTTCGTTCTAACAGTCTTTTCGCTGCACTCTTGCTAACAGGGTTGGCAATGGGCGGGCCGCAGGCCCAAGTGCCCAAACCCCCTCCCGCAAACCCCACTCCTGCGGCAAGCCCGACTCCCGCCGCAAGCAAGCCCGCAACCCCCGCAGTGGAGACTCCGGAGCCACCCGGCAAGGTGGTGCTCAAGGTCGGCGATCAACAATTTACCAAAGCCGACATGGACTTCCTGATTGGGATTTTACCCCCGCAAACGCAGCAAAACTTAGCAGCCCAGGGGAAGAAACAACTCGGGGATTATTATGCGCTTACCATAATGCTTGCCATGCAGGCGCAGCTCCATCATTCGGACCAGACGCCCGAGTTTGCCCGCAAATTGACCTTCGAAAAGCAGCAGTTGGAGGCGCAAGCCGAAGTCAGTCAGCTCGCCAAGGTGACTCCGGAAGAGGTACAGAAATATTACACAGCGAATGCCGATAAATACGACGAGATCATGGTGCGGCAAATTGTCATCCGCAAGAAGGCTGCCGAGCCTAAAGCCAGCCCGGAGACTCCCCCCTCGGAGACACCAGTGCCCACGGTACGCCTCGGCTGGGTGGGACCCGGTGACGCGATCGTTCACGCCAAATTGGAGAAGAACCCGCAGGTTTCCGGGCTCACGGTGCAGGCTGCGCAAGCGGTCTTTAAGTTTGCCGGCACAGACGAGGAATTGTCGGCCCTCCTGGCGGGTTTGGTCTCTGCCGGACTGAAAGTGTTGAACTTCGATGAGACGAAGCCGCCACACCTGAATGCTTCAACGGCCCCGGGACTTGCTCCGGAGGAGGCGAAAGCCCGCGCCGAGGCCATCCGCAAAGAATTGGCCTCGGGCGCCGATATCAAGAAGCTGACAGAGGAATTCAAAGCGCCTGGGGACGTGATCATCGAACCTGAACCCCGCAAGGTTCGCCGCGGAGGCATGCGCCCGGATATGGAAAAGGTAGCATTTGCTCTTAAAGACGGCGAGGTCTCTGATCCTGTCGACGTCCTTCAGGCGTTGGTCTTCTTCCAGGTGACCGGACATAGCCATGTAGAGTTGAAGGATGTTACCCCGGAAATCGAAAAAAACCTGCGGCAGCAAAAGGTCGACGCAGCGGTGGCAGAGGTGAAGAAAAATACCACAGTGTGGATGGACGAGCAGTACTTCGCGGCCCCACCCAAGCCTCCAGAACCGCCCATGCTAGGCGCGCCCGGCGCTAAGATACCGCCGAAGCCTTGAGCCCCGCATGACACAAAACGGGGAAAGGCTTTAAGAAAATTGAAAGTTTGGCGCCCAGTTGCCCTTACCGTTAAGACCTGAGAATCAACACCGCAAGGCAGTAGACCTCGCGGTGCTTGACCACCCGTTGTTTGCCCTATTCGCCCCTTCCTTCCATAGGGTTTTCAACAAGTCTGTTGAAAAGTTTGTGGAAAAGTCCGCCCAGATTACGGTAAGGTTAAAACCCTGAACGGGTTTTAACACTTTGCACTAACCTGAGGCAACCTTTTTACCGGAAAATAAAACCCGCCGTTTCGCGGAACTTTTCCCCGTGGCGATAGAAATGCCTGCAGCGATTTTCCCTTGCTGGCTGCCTTTGAGAATCTCCGCAAGGCCACCGCATGCCTTCAAACAACCTGCCATCGAGATAATTTCAATAGGCGCCGGTTTCAGACCTAAATGAGCGGCTGGGGCTTCTTGAGTTTGATTTCGAAGACCTGGTTATCTTTGTCCAGTTGCAGTTCTTTGCCATAGCTCTGGTGATTCGGGGCGGTAACCGACAAAACTATCGTTCCCTTATTGATGTCCATAAACTTGTACCGGCCCTGACTATCAGTCTTGGCATTGTAAGTAAGTTTTTGCGGCTTCCCAAACCTCGCGGCGCCGCCGGGCACTGTAAATTGCAGGGTTATGCGCGCTTGGCTGATGGGTTGCCCGGTATCGGTTTCTTTTACGACCACGGTCATATTCGTGGTTTCGCTGCTCGGCTTTCCGCCCTGAGCATGAGTGGAGCGGCTGAGGCTGGTGAAGAGTAGAAGGCTTGTGGCAACCCACGCCGCCACGAAGAGTTTGGTGTGCTGGGACGAAAACATGGGGTGGAACCTCCTTGTTAAATGTCTCCTGCATGGCTGTAGGTGCGCTGCCCCCAACGATTCACGCTACGTGCGTCGGATGGATCGCCGTGGCAGCGCCAGCGTAACTTCCTGCCGAAGACTGTACGCTCATCCCTTATGATAACTCATCTCGGGCAGAATCGGAGGGCTCAGGAGGGTACGTTCACTCCGCCCACCCCACTGGCCGCGCGGGGGGTGGAGGAATAAATGTCGGTTCCGGCGAAGTCCGGGACCTCAAGCGGCGCGCCTCAGGCCGCGCCCGCCACCGGAGCGTGTACCGGCCGATCCAGGCGCCTTTGGATGGCAACGAGAATCAAAACGCAAATTCCCACTTGCAGGGCGATCCCCACGGCGATGAACACCGGATGGATGGTCGGCTTCTCCATTTCACCGAACAGCGCGTAGGGAGTCAGCAAGGTCAGGACCTTGGCTGTGGCCGGCTCGGAAATCACCGAAATGACCACTCCCATTACACCCACCGCCGCGTTATAGAGTAGGAGAAATAGGATTCCATACACCACTGGTTGCTTCATCCGCGTGAGGAGGCACCACTGGAGGAAAAGGATATCCCGCGCCGTGAACACCAGGAACGCCCCGAATGCCATCGCGGCAAAGCCCAGGCGCCATTCGGCGAGCGGAACCGCCGAGCGCAGCCCCAGGGCTTCCGCCGCCAGCATGGCATAACCGATGAGTGCCGCCACCACCAGCCAGGGCCAGGGCAATCCGTCGGGGGCAAAGTAGGATCCTTTGCCCGCCCTCCATTTGCGCCACCACACTTTCAACCTTTCATGCGGGCTCAACGCCGCGACACCCATCAGGAAGAGGAAGACGGCATTCCATGCCACCGCACACAAGGCGATTTGAATTGGGGAGTAGTAGCCTTGGCTATAGGCGCGAACGGTCGGGGGAGTCCTGAACATCTTCGTATCCAGAAACGCGTAAAACAGGAGATTCCAGAAAGCGACCACTCCTACACACTGCCAGCGCGAGAGAAGTTGGATCTGCGGGATGTCGCGCTTGAGATTGCGCACGATCATCAGCACCAACCACGCGCCCAAGAGTACATAAAGAACGAGGGTCAAGATGGCCCAGGGAACTTCCCGGCCGAAGACAGTCGGGGAAAGGTGCACCAGGTCCGAGTCCACGCCATGGAGAGAGAGCACGGCAGGGAAGATGCTGATGGCGGCGAACCCCTTGAAGGGGCTGCCCGCAAATGCGAGGAAGAAGCCGTTGGTTAAAAGTGCCAATAAGCCCACGGCCCCGGAACTCGATTTTTCCACCAGCATCGATCCCAGCAGCGCCGCCAGGCTGTAAAAAAGCGCGAAAGCCAGGAGCAGAGCAATGGCGCCCAGCACGGCCACCAGTCGAATTCCGCCCACCAACCCCGCCACAATCGAGATCGGCAGCGTGCAGATGACGATGAAATAGGCAACGATTGGCGCGCCCAGAAGCTTGCCCACCATGATTTCTGCCGCGGTCAGGCGCGTGGTCTTGAGAAAGTCAAACGTCTTCAGTTCCCGTTCCCGCGCCACCGCCTGCCCGCACGTGCTTGCTGACCAGACTCCCAGCAGCACAAATTGCGAGCCCAGCAGCCAGGCATAGAAATCGTGCCAAAATCCGTGGGCATGGCCGGAATTCCCCGACCAGCAAGCCATGGCGATGAGAATGCAAACCACCAGGGATACCGCCGCCGCCATCGCCGCGCGCGCCGGCCGCAACTCCGACCGCACATGGAGAATCAGCAAGGGATTGCGCCAGAACCGGAGCACTACATCACCTCGTGATGCGAAAGTTTCAGGTAAAGGTCTTCCACCGTTTGTTTCACCTCGCCGAAGCTCAACACTTTCACCCCGGCAGAAACCAAACCCGCCAGGACGGCCGCCAGTTCCTCCTCCGAACCCGCAAACTTAAAGACCGCTTGCGCGCCCTGCACCATGAGTCCGGAAACCTGGGGGTTCTCCCCCAGCCTGGCGCGAACGATTGCCTCACCCGGTCCCATCCAGCCGAGGCGCACAACGCGCAATGTCGTTTCCGCCGAGGATATCTCCGCGATGGTGCCGCTGCGAATCATCTGGCCCTTCTCCATGATGCCAATGGAGGTGCAGAAGCCTTCGAGCTCGGTGAGGATGTGCGAGGAGATCAGCACGGTGGTGCCGGCGTCGCGCAAAGAGCTGAGCAGGTTGCGCAAGTCCAGGCGCGCCTTGGGGTCAAGCCCCGAGGCCGGCTCATCGAGCAGCAGCACGCGGGGGTTGTGGATAATGGCCCGCGCGATTCCCAGGCGCTGCTTCATGCCGCGGGAAAGTCCCTTGATCATGGCGTCGCGCTTCACTTCCAGCGCTACCTGGCGAATCACCTCATCGATGCGCGCGGGAATTTCCGCCTCCGGCATCTTGTAAGCGTGGGCGAAGAAATCGAGGTACTCCCAAACTTTCAAGTCTTCATAGACCGAAAAGAAATCCGAGAGGTAGCCGATGAATTTCTGCGCGCGCTCGGGGTCCTGGTGCACGTCCACGCCCGCGACGGTCACACGGCCGTCGGTGGGCTCAAGCAGGCCGCAGGCCATGCGAATCGTGGTGGTCTTCCCGGCGCCGTTCGGTCCGATCAGGCCGTAAATCTCCCCCTCGGGAATAGCGACGTCGAGCCCCTGAACCGCTACCAGGTCATCGAACTCCTTGCGCAAGGATGTCATCCTGATGACGTCAGTCACGTAACCTCCCCGACCGCTGCTGGAACAAAAACCCCATGGTAATCTTGAGTTCCGGAAGAGTTCTTAAACCCTGGCTCGAAGTTTACCCGCCAGCAACGTCTTTTTCCGCGGGACTGGCGGGCTTTACCGAATCACTCACCCACTGGAGGTAATTTCGCGAGCCCTCGATGATCGGCAGGCAGATGATCTCCGGGGTGTGATAACTGTGCAGCTCGGAGATGGCCGCCTTGATTTCCGGAAACAACTCCCGCGTGCTCTTG
>JBEKNU010000359.1:0-11963 GCA_049522495.1 Terriglobia bacterium | reverse complement strand
CCGAACCAGAAGAGACTAAACCAGTGTCTCCAGAACCAGAATCCTAGCGGGTACATCCCGGTCAGCGCAGTCCTGACCGCGGGGTTTTCTCATGCCTTCCCTGATACCCTTCGCATCTCACGCCTTGTTCAAGAGGGCTTTTTCCACCGCTTCCGGGTTTCGATCAATCACCGTCAAGTAGGCGCGCACGGCGCTTTCCGGCCGCCGGCGCCCTTGCTCCCATTCCTGGAGCGAGCGCGGGCTGACGGCGTAGCGCCGGGAGAATTCCGCTTGCGACAAGCCCAGCTTGGACCGGATCGCCCTCACATCCACATCCTCAGGGACTTCGACGTAGCGCATGGGAAGGGCCGTCCTCCCCTCCACGTGATCGACTACTTCCTTCATGGCGGCAATCAGACGCTTACCCATTTTGGAGTGCTTGGTCTTGATCATTGGACACCCTTTAAACGATTCACAAGCTCCTTGAGTCGTTGTCTGTCGGCCGGGGTCAAGTCTTCCTTCACCGCTTTGGCATAGATGTCGAGGAAGTAGACCACATCGGCCGCTGACCGGTAAAAATAGATTACCCGAACACCGCCCCTTTTTCCCTTTCCTTGGCGGCCCCACCGTGCCTTTCGAACCCCACCTGTGCCTGCTACGACCGGGTGAATCTCAGGGGTTTCCGCAACGTGGAGTTCCATCGCGTCTCGCTCTTCCGCGCGCAGGACCTTCTCAACCCGCTTCGCATAGACGCTGGTGTACGCAATCGCGGCGCTCATTTTTTCATTATACGGCAATGACGGACTAAGGTCAAGCCCGGGTGGCGCCCGGGTGGCGCCCCGACGCGTCGGGGCGCCGCACGAACCCGGGCAACCTCTCTGTCACCGCGTCCTATCCGTGGCCTGTTCTGGCTTCGGTAGCACCCCGATGCATCGGGGTGCGCCATGCATGGAATGCATCAGCCCCAGCCACAGGCAAGAGTGCCTGTGCTACCCATGGTCCGACGTCGTAATTGTGCCTTTAGAAGCGTCCGCGAAAATCGAAGAGGTCGTCAAGGGAAAGCCGCCAGCCGGGAAAGAGGCTGGAGGTAAGGGAGTGATGGCCTGCGTACGTTGCTTCCACCAGATACTTTGCCCCCTGGAGGGTCAAAACCTCGACGGTCCTGGCCTTGGGGTCAATGAACCACACCTCGGGCACGCGCGCCTCGGCATAAACCGGCAACTTGGTGGCGCGGTCGTGTCCTGCCGTGGATGGGGACAGCACCTCCACTGCAAGGTCCGGAGAGCCCGCAATCCAATTCTCCTGAATGATTGCAGAGCGCGCATTGGAAACGAAAATAAAGTCCGGTTGCAGTACCGTTTCTTCACCCAGGCGCACGTCCAAGGGTGCTTGGCATACCTCGCCCAAACGGTTCTTATAGACGTAGGGCCCTAGATTTTGCGAGAGATTCTGAAGGGTGAATTGGTGCCGCGTCGCAGGAGCTGGAGTCACATGCACCTCTCCATATACGAGCTCATAGCGCTTCCCGTCGCTGGGAAGCTCGCGGAATTGCTCGAAGGTCAGCTTGGGAACAACTTCTGTACCCATAGGCTTATTATACTCCCACGCGGGTGGCGCACGCATTGGATTGTATGTATGCGCCCCACGAACCCGAGCAACATCTCCGTTACCGCGTCCTATCCGTGGCCTGTTCTGGCTTCTTAACGGTGGCACAGGCACTCTTGCCTGTGGGCTATGCATGGAATACGTCAGCCATGGCACAGGCAGGAGAGCCTGTGCCACCCGCAAGCTGATCCGCGATGGATTGCTCCTTGCTATTCTTTCCTACGCGGGCATAATAGAGGCATGCGCAAACAGAAGAAACTGCTCTCCTATCAAATCAGCCTGATTCCCGAAAAGTCTGGGGGTTACACGGTACTCGTCGCGACGCTTCCGGGTTGCGTTTCTTACGGAAGCACCATTGAAGAGGCCACGCAGAATGCCCGAGAGGCGATCGAGCTTCATCTCGAAAACCTTGCCGCCCATAAGGAAGCCATTCCCGAAGATAACGAGACCGTGCCCGTATTCACAACTCTCGTTCAGGTGACACCGACGTATGTCTAAGGAACTTCTCGCTTTGCGCGCACGGGAAGTTGTGCGCGCTTTGGAAAAAGCGGGTTTTTCCCGCTGGCGCCAGAAGGGCAGTCACCTCACGATGTTCCGAGAAGCGGACCGGCGTGCGCTGACGATCCCCATCCACTTTTCCAAGACTGTTCCGAAAGGTACACTTCGAGCCATCATCAAACAGGCTGGCCTATCCCCCGAGGAATTCCTGCGCAACCTGTAGCATGCGCCCCACGGAAACGGGCAACATCTCTGTCACCGCGTCCTTTCCGTGGCCTGTTCTAGCTTCTTAACGGTCGCCGACATAAAATGCGATGTCGGCGCCACCCACGGCTCACATCTTCGATTGACCGCGCGGGCGGATTCCTCTATTGTTTCGCAAGCTCTGGGCCGACTGGGAAGTCATCCGGCTGCTCCGGGGCAAGCTTTATCTCATCCATGGATTCTCCTGAAAACGCTTCGGCCACGACGGTTGCCGCCTCAGCGCCGCCACAATTAATGCGGGTGTTGGGCTGGTGGGAAGCCACGGCCATTGTCATGGGCATCATGATCGGCACAGGCATCTTCATCGTGCCGGCGGAGATCACGCGTTCGATGGGCACCCGGGATGCGGCGCTTTCCGTATGGGCGGTCGCGGGCTTGTTGAGCCTGTTTGGCGCACTCTCCTTTGCGGAGTTGGCCGCGATGATGCCCCAGGCCGGAGGGCAGTACGTCTATCTGCGCGAGGCTTACGGGCCCCTGACGGGTTATTTGTGCGGCTGGTCGTTTTTCGTCGCCGCGCAAACCGGCGGCATTTCGGTGCTGGCGGTGGGCTTTGCCGAATACGCCAACGAGTTCCTGCCGCTCACACCCTGGGAGCAGAAGGCGGCCGCGGCCGCGGCGATTGCCGTGTTGACGGCCATCAACTACCTCGGCGTGCGCGAGGGCGGCATATTGCAGTCGATTCTGACGGGAGCCAAGGTGGGCGCCATCGCCGTGATCATCCTGCTGGGTTGGGTGCTGGTAAGGGGATTGCCGGGTGGGCCCGCCGCGCTCGCCGCGCCCACGGGCCATCGGTTCGTGGCTTCTTTCGGAGTGGCCATGGTGGGTGCGTTCTGGGCTTATGAAGGCTGGAATTGCTGCACATTTGCGGCAGGGGAAGTGCAGCGTCCGGAGCGCAACGTGCCACTAGCCTTGATCCTGGGAACCACGGGGGTGATTGTCCTCTACCTGGCGCTCAATCTGGTTTACTACCACGTGTTACCGATGGACCAGGTGGCGCGCTCCACGCGGGTGGGGGCGGATGCCGCAGTCCGCATCTTCGGCCACACCGGATCTTACCTCGTCTCGCTGTTGATCATTATTTCCACGCTGGGAAGCCTGAACGGCAGCATCTTGGCCGCGCCCCGGGTGTACTACGCCATGGCCAGGGATGGACAGTTCTTCCGCTGGTGCACGCGCGTGCATCCGCGTTTCCACACGCCGCACGTGGCGTTGATGGTGCAGGGTGTCTGGGCGATTTTGCTGGTCGCGGCGGGAACGTACGAACAGCTTTTCACTTATGTGATTTTCGCGGCATTTGTGTTCTATGCACTGACGGCGCTGGCGGTGGTGGTGTTGCGGCGCACCCGACCGGATGCCCCGCGGCCCTACCGGGTCTTCGGGTATCCCTACGTGCCCATCATCTTCGTGCTGGGCTCCGCGTGGTTCTTGGTGAACACCCTGATGGAAGAGCCGGTAGAGGCGGGATGGGGCGCCGTCATGCTCGCGGTAGGCGTTCCGGTGTACTGGTTCTGGAAGCGGCGGGCCGCGCCGGGAACGAGCCCCGGCGGTTCTCTCCCCGGAGCTCGCGTGTAAACATCCCCGGAAGCCGTGCCTACTTAACGGCCGCCTTGACCTTGGCAAGCAGGGCTTGCGACTGCCCTTGGAAAGGTCCCGGCATGGTTACAGCCCTCATCAACGCATCCATCGCCCCACGGTGGTTGGCGGGGTACCCGCGCTCGTAAGCAAAGGCCAAGTAGTAGAGGGCCTGACCCTGAAGGGCCGGGCTGCCATCCAGAAGATTGCCGGCGACCTTTAATTCATCAATCGCCGGCACTAACTTCCCGTTCTTTTCAGCCCTGACCAGGGCGGCGTACCCCAACGTCAGGTGAGCGATGCCCAGTTGGTTGTCCTGTTGCTTCTTAAACACCGCGTCATCCACACCCTCCGGTTTCTTCAGCCCCTGCGCTGCGGTCAAGCCTTTCTGCGCGTAATCGGCGGCTTTCTCTGTGGAGGGGTGAGCGAGGTAGAAGGCATAAACCAAGCCCATGGTATTAAGCGCCACCACATTGTTAGGGTCCGCGGCAATGACTTTGTCGCCGTACTCCACCGTCTTATCCAAATTCCCCTGCCGCTGATACGCCTGAAAGTAAGCGGTGTTCACCTGGGCCGCGTTGTTCTTCTCCACATCAGGATAGGACTTGAGGAAAGTGTCGAGCACCTGAATCTGTTTTGCCGGATCGGTGAGGCGCGGCAATACCTGAAAGAATGCCCACACGGCATAATCGTGGCTGTCCTTGGCCAGTTCCTGGCTATCTTTCTGAATCTTGGCCCACTCCTCCTCGGTAGCTTTGGCAGGGCGCGCGGGAGTGCCGGTCTCCGCCTTGGCCTGATCGGGTACTTTGTTGATGACCGCGAAGATCGTGTCGCTCACCTTGGTGCTGGAGGCATAGGCGCGCAGGAGCGTGAGATACAGATTCAAGTCCTGGTAATTCACCGCCAGGTCTTTTTCCCCGTATTCGATGGATTTGTCGTAATCCTTCAGCTTCAAGTTGACGCTCGCGTAGTATTCGTTCACGCAAGGCATGAACTTGGAGTCCGCGTGCTCCTTGGCAAAGCCGTCGAGGGCCGCGAGCTGTTCCTGCGGGGTGTCGGCGCCATTGACGGCCAGCATCAGATGGTCTTCATCGGTGTTGACGGCAACCGTAAAGCTGGGGCAGGGCTGCTGAGCCCAAAGAGGCAGAGTCGCCATTCCCACGGCGACCAGGAGGAAGGCGCAAAAACGTTTATACATGATAACCTCCGGCTTAGGACGAAGTCCGGGCTTCGGGCGTCCGCCCAAGATAGGGCACGAACCGCGGGACCAGGCGCTGGTAGTCTTCGTACTGTGGCCCGTATTGGTCCAGGAGTTCACGCTCCTCAAGCGGTGCGAGGATTTGATACAACAGGACGTTCAGAAATGCCAGCAAAAAAATCGCCGGCGCCCCGGTCAGGAATGCCACGCTCAGGATCATGAGCATGTAGAGCAAATAACGCGGATGGCGTACGCGGGCGTAAACCCCCTCGCGAATCACTCCGCACAAGCGATGTTGGGGATGGAGTTCGGTCAGGCCGGCCAAGCGGCGCCAGCCCAAGGCGTGACGCGTTTGCACGTCGAGCCAGCTTGCCACGAGAAAAAGCACGCCACCCACGGCCCAGGTCAGCGCGTTACGCTCCAGCCGTCGCGCGAAGAGCTGGTGGCGTGAAATGATGATGCCCGCCGCGAAAGTCAGCCATACCGGCAGCGCCACCCAAAACGCACGGTTGCCCAAACGCCGCCAGAAGCGAATGGCGGGATGAAACACGAACCAGTAGAAAGGAATCCAGAGAAGCAGAACCAGATAAAAGAGCGCGATGTCATCGATGAGGTGCAGAAAACCCTTGGCGAGTGACATGTGGCCGGTGGCAATAGAAAGCATAAGTCAGCGTTTCTGGTCCCGTTTCCCTCTCTGCCATTTTAGCGCAAAACTCCATCCCCGACGTGTACAATGGTCCGTCGGCCCCAGGTCAGGGATCCTGGGCAATCCTATCATTGAGGCGTGTTGCGGGAGGCGTGCGATGCAACTCTTGGCGTGGGAGAGTGTAAAGAAGGAGATCTTGAACGACAAGCTTTGGAGACAGGTGGTCAGCGGCGAAAAGGTTATGGTGGCACGGCTCTGGCTTTTCAAGGACTGCCTGGTGCCGCTCCACCAGCACGAAAGCGAGCAGATCAGCTTGGTTTTTCAAGGCGCGTTGAAGTTCGAATTGGAAGGCCGGGAAGTGATGGTGCGCGCCGGCGAGGTGCTGGTGATCCCTTCCAACGTTCCGCACAGCGCCCTGGCGATCGAAGATACGAACGGAATCGATGTGTTCAGCCCCATCCGCCACGATTGGCTCAATGGGACGGATAGTTATCTGCGGAAGTAGGTTTCCCCGGTCAGCCCTCGCGCTCCTGCGCTCGAAGGACGAATTCACTCGGGATGGCGGGGCGGACATCCCAAGGTGGGAGTTTGAGATCGATCTACGCTAACTTGACCGTCGCGGCTCTAACGACGTTGTTCCCATGGCCGTCGTGGACCATAAAGGGCACGAGTCCCTGACAAAGCTCCCGTTGGGCAATGACGATGACCTTTCTGCTTTCGCTCTGAACGCGCGCTTTGGCCCCGGCATGCAACTGGTGGGCGCGTTTAGCCGCCACCAGGATGTACCGAAATTTGCTGTCGATGCCTTGTGGAAGTTCCATATTTGATCTCCCTCATGCTGCCTGACTTGCCGGTCGGATCCAGACTCAATCAGATGGCGAACACGGAGTTGTCCCTGAGTCCGGTCATGACACTCCGGGCAAACACCGCGAAGGGGCTGAGAATAACCGGTGACCCTAGTAATTACGCCGGCCTCGGAAGCTATCCCGGCCACCACCACCGCCGCCGCGGGGGCGGGCAAAGTCTGTGCGCGGGGGGCGAGCTTCGTTGACGGTCAAGGGCCGGCCCTCGAGCGTCTGTCCGTTCAAGCCGGCGATTGCCCGCTGAACATCCTCGCCATCGCCAAGCTCGACAAAGCCGAAGCCGCGCGGCGTCCCTGTCATCCGCACCGGTTACAAAGTCGCTCAAAGTTGCATCGGTTATGCTATGGGGTAAATTACCTACGAAAAGTTTTGTTGCCATATGTTCCTCTGATCCTCTCAGTTGGGGCGGCCTCAGGGGCCTGCTCCCTTGGGTTGAACTTCGGTTATAATTTCCCGGGGCACTGCCCGAGACGCCTTGGGAATGCCGCTCCCATAGCCTGTGATGCACCCCTGGCAGCGCTCGCCAGAGCAGCAGATCGGCAAAAACCTCAAATGCCCTTCGGCTTGAGAGACCTTGACCGATGATGTGCGAAAGTGACAACCTCCATGGTTGCCATGGTGAAGATGTCGTTAGAGATAACCAGACTTAGTTTAGAAGACTCAAGGCGTGTCTAAGAGGGGCTGCTCTCATTAACCATACTAAGTGAAGTAACTTTGCTTGTCAAGCACATTATCGATGGGTCCTCCAGGAGCTACCTATGATGAATTTCGTTCGCAATGCATTTCTTATCCTGAGCCTTCTCATCCCGGTTGCCACCAAGGCTCAGGCAACGTTTTCTCTTCAGGCCGGCGACCGGGTGGTTTTTTACGGCGATAGCATTACCGACCAGCGGCTTTACACCGTCTATGTTGAGACCTATGTCCTGACGCGCTTCCCCCGGCTCGACGTCAGCTTTGTGCATAGCGGCTGGGGTGGCGATCGGGTTTCCGGCGGAGGCGGGGGGACCATCGACGTGCGGCTCGATCGCGATGTCATTCCCTACCAGCCCACGGTGATGACCATCATGCTGGGAATGAACGATGGCGGTTATCGCGCGTTTGACGAAGCAATCTACGCCAGGTACACCCAAGGGTATCAGCACATCGTGGAATCGGTGCAGAAGGCCTTTCCGCAGATTCGTTTCACGCTGATTCAGCCCTCGCCTTTTGACGACGTGACCCGCCCTCCCACCTTTGAGGGGGGTTACAACGCCGTGCTCATTCGATACGGGCAGTGGGTGAAGGACTATGCCCAGCGGATGGGCGCGACCGTGGCGGATTTGAACACCCCGGTCGTAGCCGTGCTGGAGAAAGCGCAGGCGGCCGATCCGAAACTCGCGCAGAGGATCCTGCCGGATCGCGTGCATCCGGGCCCGGAAGGCCATCTGATTATGGCGGAGGCCATCCTGAAAGCCTGGAATGCGCCTGCCACGGTGGCCGCAGTGGAAATCAACGCGGCGAAAAAGCGAGTCGTCCATGCCACGAATACCGAGGTCGATGCCTTGGCCTCCCACGCCCGGGGCCTGACCTGGAAGCAGACTGACAACGCGCTCCCCATGGCCTTCGATCCGAGCAATCCCACGACCACCCTGGTGATGCGCTGTTCGGATTTCATCCAGGCCCTGGATCAGGAACCGTTGCGGGTGACCGGCCTTAAAGCGGAGAGCTATACGCTCAAAATCGATGATGAAAGTATCGGCACCTTCACCGCGGCGCAGCTCGCCAAGGGGATCAATCTCGCCGAACTCTCCACTCCCATGACCAAACAGGCCATGACGGTCCAGACCTTGACCGAAAAACATAACACTGTCCATTTCGGCCGCTGGCGGATGATTCAGGTGCCGCTCGCCGGGCTCACGGCGCCCCATCTCCAACAGGCCCTGGACGAGTTGAAC
Source organism: Terriglobia bacterium (assembly GCA_049522495.1). Classification (GTDB taxonomy): domain Bacteria; phylum Acidobacteriota; class Terriglobia; order UBA7540; family UBA7540; genus Bog-366. The sequence goes on along the minus strand of JBEKNU010000359.1, from coordinate 3,404 downwards.
ACCCTGGACGGCGAACTCGTGGAGGAACAGCGCGCCGCGGCCCTGCCAAAGACGCGAACGTATGAGTTGATCCCCCAATAGAGGCGGGATTGTTGAGCCGAGTCCTCCTGCTGCGTGGGGCGGGAATTTCGTATGGAGCGGCATATATTGTAATGGCTATTGTAGCGGCGCTCTCCGAGCGCCGAACGGCGGTCGGAGACCGCCGCTACATGAAATCACTCCGGCTCCGCCAGGATCTTAAACGCATAAGCCTGTGGGCACGGCTTATGATCGGCAAGGGAGGAAGGAATCGTAACGGTCAGAGTTGTGCCGTCCTGCCGCCAGTCCAGGGGCTGGTCCACTCCGAGCATCCGTATTGATGATCCTTGCACGGCCCGCACCGAATGAGTGGTGAAGGTTTCCCCCGGCCAGCCCATGCTGATCGCGTACACGTACCGGCCATCCTTGCTGGACGTGAACCACACGTCTTTTCCCTCATGAAAAATCTTGCGCGGCCGCGTGTTGTAGATCGCCACACCATTCACGCTTAACCAGCTTCCCGCATATTTCAAGCGTTCCACGGTTTCCGGCGGCCACTCGCCATTGGGCATGGGGCCAAAGCCGACTTCAAAATTCCCACCTTTGGCGGTAATCCCGATGAGGCTTTCCACGATCCACTCGGCGGTTTTGTACAGGTCATTGGGCCGGTAGGAAAACGCCGTGCCGCAAGGGTAGATGACTTTCCAAACTCCCTGTGAGGGCCCACCGGGAATCTCCCGCTCCGGAGTGTAGTAGTCGCCATAAGCGCCGATTCCCCGGCCGCGAATGATGACGTCGGGTTGCATCTTCCGGACCTCCATCGTGATCTTGGCAAGGTCCTGCGCCGCGGCCTGGGGCCAGCCAATATCGAAATCGAGATAATCGATTCGGCCGTATTCCGACATCAACTCCCGCACCTGCTCCCGCTCGTGAGCGATAAAAGTTTGCCAGCGCGCGGGGTCGGATTCCCGAGTGAAATGGGGATCGTAGTATTGATTGAACGGATCCCAGGCGAAGGCCGGGTCGTGCCAATCCACGTGCGAGTAGTAGAGGCCGACTCCCATCCCCTTCCTTCTGCCGGCTTCCACCATGCTCCGCACGATGTCCTTCTTGTAAGGGCCGTCTTGAATGCTGTAGCTCTGCACCACCTTCTCGACGTTTTCCACGCCTCCGTGGCCGAATCCCTGGGGCGTCAGCTTGAGGGATTCTTGCATTGTCTTGGTCGGCCACATAGAAAAACCGTCGTGGTGTTTGGTGGTGAAGGTGAAATACCTCACGCCCGCCTGCTCAAACAAATCCATCCAGGCGTCGGCATCAAAGCTCGTCGGGTTGAAGAACTGATAGAAGACGTTATAGGTGTCCCAAAACTGTTTGTTGGCTCCAGCCAACGCCCAAGATGCGTCACTGCCAATCAGACAGTAAAGACCCCAGTGAATTCTTATGCCGAATTTGCGATCCTTGAAGGCCTCGATGGCAGCTTGCGGAGCGTGCTGGTAGCTGGGGTCCACTTGGGTTGCCCATCCCCGCTGCATCGCTCCGCGGTCGAGAGCCTTGTTCAGTTCCTCAAAGCGGGCCTTTCCCTCCGCGGCGGCCGCGAGGTTTTGCTCCGCCGGCGAGCCCCCCGGTGCGGGTGCGGGCCCCTTGAACCCATAGGCGAGCGAACTCGCCGCCAGGGATTGAGTCAAAAAATGCCGTCGCTTCATGGTGAATTCACCTCCTTGCTGATTACCCCCGATGATCGGCCGACGTCGAAGATGGGCTGCATTATGCACGAAAAAACGCGCGAAAAAGCGAATTGAAGCATCAAATTGTCGTCACAAAGCCGCTTTTTCTGCAATATACGTGTCAGTTAAACATAAATGTCCGAATTTTTGTCGGTAATTATGTCCGATATTTGTTTGTTTTCATATACATAGCGGCTTTGATCGTTTTATTTTTTATTTCCTTTTTTTGCAGTACCCCCTGCCGGACCTTCTCGAAGGCATTGATAAGGCGCCACATCCGGCGTAGCTCGGAGTCTTCGATTCTTTGCAGATGCACGCTAGCCTGATCCTGCGGAGCCATCAGCGCAGCCAGATTTTCCGAAGATTGGACTTTCTCGCACTTGCGCCCATACTGCCAGGCAAGATTCTCGTAAGTTTCCATGAGCGGGCGGAGATGCTTCCGAGCTTTTTGGCGGGCGGCCTTTCGCTCCGGCTCCTCCATCGGCTCCTTGAGCGACTTCAGAAGCAAGATGAATTCGTGCATCTCTTCGGAAGATTCACCCTTGCGGGTCTTCACAAACTCATCGATTTCCGCCGCCGTGGGACCCGGGCCTCGCCGCGACAGCGCATCCTTAAGGCGTTCAAACGGTTCCAGAGCATCGAAGACTTTCGAGGCCTGCATCGTCGCCACCATCTCCTCACCTTGCACTTTCCTTTGAATGCTCTTCAGCGCCAGCCCGTCCGGCATGTGCTGGGCGCGCCGCATCCGCCAAAGCGTTTCGCCCATCTGCTCGACCAAGTGACTTTCCAAACCCCGGCGGGGTTGCAAGTCCTCCAGCAGGGACTCCATCATCCCCTGATATTCCTGCGGTTCTTCCCCCAGCGCCAACAGGAGATCGTACCGCGCCTCGGTGAAGAATCCCTGCCGAAATTCGGCCACGGCGGGGGTGACTTCGGCCTCCCCCGTCGATGCCCCCGCCGCGCTGGGGGCGTTCACTTCCTGCTCCTTGCCATTTTCTTGGGTCATTTCCGGTTCGTTACCGCCAGACATAAAACCTCCATCGGGCAGTGGCTGGTGGATAGTGGTTAGTGGCGAGAGGGGCGACTTGATCGCAGGGCCTTGGTTCTGGTGGCCTACGCTAGCCACTGACCACAAGGCACTAGCCACTGCCTTTAAATATGATTTACGCCGACCCTTGATTGGGGCCGCGCCCTTACGGCCAGATTGGACTAGCCTACTAAAAAGTATATCAACATATATCGTGTTTGTCAAGGAAATAATGATGTCGTACCCATAATTAATTGACTACGACAAAAAGTCTGAAATGGTCCCTGCCGGGAAGAGAAAATCCTTTGGGAGGGCGGCTGATTGTCCGACCTCGATCGGGCTGCCCACTGGCCCCAGAGATTATCTTAGCGCTTATGGGCACGAGGCCTGCCCCTACGTCGTGATCGAGTTGCGCAAGGCTGTGGCTACGCCTTTACAAAGACCAGACCTGGCAGTATCTTATCTATTGGGAATAGTTAAGAGATAGGATACGATGCACCGAGAGGATAAGATTGGAGGCGCGCCGATGAAGACCGTGACCATCTCCCTCCCCGAGTCGCTTAAGGGCTTTGTGGAGCGCCAGATTGCCACGAAGGATTACGGCAATGTCAGCGAGTACTTCCGCACCCTGTTGC
>JBEKNU010000358.1:0-7113 GCA_049522495.1 Terriglobia bacterium | reverse complement strand
AGCGCCGAGTTATTACGGTCCGAGCGGAATTACTCGGCGGCTTTTCGACATCGGGCATTGACAGGCATGTGGACGTTATCATGTTAAGAACCGCAGAGAAAAGCGAAGTGCGCCCACCTCTGCGCTAGCCGCTCTGCGCCAGCCCGCGAAGTTAGGGAGGCCCGAGCACAGTCAAAAACTTAATCGCCGGTATCGCCATCACCAGTGCGATGATGCCTTGTAGTCGGCTGGGCCGACGATAGAGATCGCGCGGCAGGTAGATTACCGTGGCCAGAAGTAAGACGGGAGACGCCAATGTCAGGAGGCAAATGAAAATGAACCCGAATTGTGAGCTTCCAACGTGCGACATCACGCAGAGATAGACGAGTCCAATCACTACGAGGTTTGTAGCCGCAAGCAGTAAGGAGTCGGCCAGCTTTCCCACTATGCACCTCCGCCCTCTGATGATATATGTTCGGGCGCTCCGGGGACGGTGCTACCAGCTACGCGCTCAGAGCGGGGCCGCTCAGTGGTCATAGGGAGGGGACGGGGACAGACGGGAAGTTACACCGATTTTCTTGTCCATGTCACGTCACTTGGGGGAAATCTGGCGTTTTTCCCTCCCAGCACTCCCCGCGGGCGCCTTCCCCCATTATAATCCACCGTTCGCGCCCCGATTCGCCCAGGGAAAGGCCGCACGGCCGGCTGGCGCATGGCGAGCACAGCCATGCGCCTCGCGATCCTTGCCGCGCGCGCGAATACTTTCTTGGGGCTCTTCCACGGACCTCATTTCGAGCCCCCGCTGCCTTGATCATTTCTCGAAATGCAGGGCTGCGCTCGCCCTGACTTTGCGCCTTCGCGCCTTGGCGTGAGAATGTTTTCCCTGACTTCTAAAAGCAAAACAACCTCACGCAAAGGCGCGAAGGCGCAAAGCATCTCAAGAACTGGCCTAATTCTCCGAAGGCCTCTCGATGTGATCGATGACGATGACTTCCACGGGGCCTTTTGTTGATAACAACTTCAGCCCAAGCTGTTCCTGAATCGCTGTGAAAATCGAAGGCACGGAAGACTCTGGTGGGGGTGCGCTCGCAGCACCCGGCTTGCCGCTTTCCGGCCCCTGAGCCATTCTCGCCAGGCTCAGTTCGGGATTCCACGTAAGCGAGATGTCATATTTTCCCTTCAGCCCGGTCTGGTCCAGAACGGTGCGCTCCAGTTCACGCGACAAATACGGCAGCAGGGGCGCAATTGTGATCCCTTGACCTAATATCGCCCTCTCCCTTTCCGAGATAGACTGCTCCCCTATGGCGCCGGCTCCGGCGCGGCCGTCCGGGCCCCTCATTCCGTGGGGGTAGGTGTCGCCGGGCTTTGCCTCGTGAAGTCTGGGACCATTCTTCGCAACGACCAGCGCATATACCGGAAGCATCCTGGTTTCGTGGTGGAGCTTCAGCTTGAAGCGGTCCGCAAGTAGTGACTGAACCAACAATCCCCCTATCTCCAGCCGTTTCTCAAAGGGAAGTTTCTGCATTTCTTCGGCGAGTGAATCCGACTCTTTCGCGTCAATGGTGTACATTTCGGATTTGATCCAGCTTGGTCCTCCTGAAATCTGAAAATCGCGAACATCGTAAGCTACTCTGGCAATGAGGAATATTACCGGGGCATTTTCAAACCTGAACCTGCCGGGGGGCCACAGAGGTCCTCCGCGGCGGTCGCCACGCTGGAGCTTGATTGAGGCAACCTCAAAGGACGGCAAAGGCTCAGCAGTTGTTGGCGGCGATTGCGCAGGGATATGCGGGGCGCTAACCAGAGCCAAGGCGGCGGCCAACAGCGTTGCCCTCAGTAGGCATTTGCCCGGCATCGCAGCTACCCTCGGCCCTGTCGCAGACAAGTATCTCGAGCCCATGGCTTGTCTCCTCTCTGTGTCCTCTGCGGTCCAAAAAAAGATTTCTCACAGAGGCCACGGAGACCCTCTGTGCCCTCTGTGAGAAATTTCTTATAAGCACGGAGGACACGGAGGGCTTCGTTCATAGAACAATCTAACACGCATTTTCTTGCAGGAATTCATGAAGTGGGGGCAGGCCTTGTGCCCATAAGCGCTAAGATAGGCCTTTCCTCGTTAGGCCCCGAAGGGGCCAACGTTGAGTAGCCGCAGGTTTTAACCTGCGGATAACGGAACCCACCCGACCAGCCAACCCCAACGGGGTTGACCGTTTGAATGGTTGGCCCCTTCAGGGCCGGAGACATTCCGGCCCTCCCGTTTCCGTAGGTTTCACCTACGGCTACCCACGGTATCCCGCTTCGCGGGAAGGTGACGTGTCGAATCGATAACGCGCTTATCTTAGCGCCAATGGGCCTCGTGCCTGCCCTGGGGGCCGATTCGGCCCATTGTCGGGCACCCACGAGGAGTGCCCCTACGCCCCTTGGTTCGAAGCAAGAACCGCGGACCCCAGGAACGGGCGTCCGCGCTACACGCCCCCGCTATCCCTGCGCTGGAGCCTCCAACGTACCGCCCTTCTTTCCAGTGATTGCCCGAAGCACCGACCGTGGCGCGCGTGGAGCGTCAGGAAACAACATCCTCCAATCCGAATAGCCGCGCAATTTCCGGGTCGCCCGATTCTTGGGCTAGCCTTTGAAGCGGAGTTCCCTTTGTGTCGCGCGCTTGGCGGAGCGAAGGAAATCGTTTCAGGAATCGTGCAACCCACCGGGTATCTCGGAGTTGGATCGCGTACGCAAGGTCGTCAAGCTCAATCGCCAGGTATCCACCCAGCTCGCGAAGATACTCAATGGCCCAACCTGCCGGCGTGGCGCCAAACTGACTGTCCGTGCTATTAACGTCAGCGCCTCTTTGAACCAGCAGTCTCACGATGTGGCTATGGCCGTGCACCGCCGCATAGTGTACGGGCGTGGCGCCTGAGGCGTCTTTTTGGTTCACGAGGCTGCCGTCTGCGTCAAGAATGGCGTTGACTCGTTCCAGGTTGCCCTGCTTTGCGGCGGCGATCAGGTTGTCCAACGCGCTCATGGAAGCCCTCCCGAATGTCCTTGAGACCAGCAGGATCGACAGTTCGCATCGACGGCATTGACGGCGCTTGCGATCCCAGCCACCTCCATCCCCAGAAAGCATAACGCAGCGATTCCAAATCCTGTGTGACGCCGTAGGGTAGAGCGAGATCTCTCAACTCGCGCACCGTGCGCAGTTGCGTGAATGGCGCAAGGGCGTCGACCCGCGCGATGTGGTACCATCCGGCCGCCGTTACCGGACGAACCAGCGGATTTCGATAAGACGACGGCTCGCGACATGACGAAGACCTGGCCAGAGAAGCTCCGCGCGCGTAGTACGCTGCGGTTAACCCTTCTGGGCGCCGCCGTTGCCTCAGCTTTGGGGTTCGGACTATTCCAAATCCCGCGGACTCGCGCGCAGTCCACGCCAGCCACTAATCAGCCCTTGCCATCCTTCGAGGTTGCCTCCATCAGGCCGGACCGGTCCGGGGACACGCGCTCAATGATGGAGTTTAGGGCCACCGGGCTCAGTGCGAGCGGCGCGACGACAAAAAAACTCATTGCGTTCGCGTATAACATCGAGGAGTTTCAAGTTTCCAGCGGACCAAGCTGGATTAGCTCCGATAAGTACTATGTTAAAGCCAAGGTGGAGGATTCGGTCGTCGAACAGCTACAGAAACTTCCTGACCTACGGCAGGACGACCAGATCCGATTGATGGTTCAATCGCTGCTCGTGGATCGATTCAATCTCAAAGTGAGTCACGGGACAAAAGAGCTCCCGATTTATGCGCTGGTAATCGCCAAGAACGGCCCCAAACTCCAGGAGTCAAAACCCGGTGATACATCTCCCAACGCTGTCAAAGGTCCCGAGGGCCACGGGCGCGCAGCCATGGCCCGCAGGGGGGGAAGCCGGCTGACAGATCGCGGGGCTTCCATGGCGGCCGTGGCCGAGCAGTTATCACGTCTCCTCGGCCGGAGGGTTGTGGATCGGACCGGGCTGAAAGCCAAGTACACGTTTACGCTCGAATATTCTGATGATGAAGCTCGGGCTACGACCTATAAGGCGTCGGAAGGAACCAACCCAGGGGTTGACAACGGCCCCCCGCCTGACTCTTCCGGGCCGTCAATTTTCACCGCGCTTCAGGAGCAACTCGGGCTGAAGCTGGAACCGACAAAAGGGCCGGTGGAAGTCCTCGTCATCGATCATATTGAGAAACCTTCGGAGAATTAGAAGCACAGGCGTCCGTCCCATAGGATCGAATGGCATTTTGTCCATGCTGAGCGCCGCTCGGCCCTGGACGAAGCCGTCCCCTTCCAGCGGGGCGAGTCGGTCAAATAGTCTCGGCTTGCGGGCAGCCATCAGCCAAGAAAGAGTGAGTGAGACAATTTGTCCGCCACCTTGCATCGAGGATGCCTAGCCATTGGCCCCCATTTGCGGGGTATCCACAATCAATTCCCAAGTAGGGCTATTTCCATCACGCACTACATGAGATAGCAGACAGCGTGATAATCCTCAACGTGCCATCGGAAGAGTTAGTCAACCCCCTCGATCAGCAGCTATGTTGCTCAAACGAGGTTTGTAATCTGCATTCCCCGGACCCCGCAAATCATGGCCCGCCTCTTGCATCGAGATGACCGGAAGGCCATTGAAGACTTATGCGTAAACTCAAAATTGTCCCCCAAGTCGGGAAAGAATCGGCGCCGCTTCTGCGCCCGTCGACCTTGGCACATCGGCACTTGATTTCCCTCCACGATCTGATGCCGCTGGAAGTAGATTTCCTGTTGAAGCTGGCGCAGGAGGTCAAGGCCACTCCCGCGCGCTACCATCACGCGCTGGAGGGCAGGGCGCTGGCGATGATTTTTGAGAAACCGGGCCTGTGCACCCGGGTGGCTTTTGATCTGGGCATCAGCCAATTGGGCGGACAGGCGCTCCACCTAAGTGCGGAAGAAGTGGGACTGGGCAAGCGTGAAGCCGTAAAGGACGTGGCGCGCAACCTTTCTCGCTGGGTGGACGTCATCATGGCGCGCGTGCATTCACACCAGACGGCGATTGAGCTGGCCGAGCACGCCACCGTGCCCGTCATCAACGGCCTCTCCGATTTCGAGCATCCCTGCCAGGCGCTGAGCGATTACTTGACGCTGCTCGAGTGCAAGGGTACGCTGGCGGATGTAACTCTTGCTTGGGTGGGCGACGGCAACAACGTAGCACATTCGCTGATCTATGGCGCGGCACGCCTGGGGGTTCGCATGCGGATTGCCACGCCGGCAGGTTACGAGCCGGACCGCTCGGTGGTGGCGGACGCCAAACGCGAGGGGGGCGATGTGACCCTGACGCACGATCCTGCGGAGGCGGTGGTAGGCGCGGACGCCGTTTACACGGATGTCTGGACCAGCATGGGCAGGGAGGATGAAGCGGAGACTCGCCAGGAAGTCTTTCGCCCCTACCAAGTGAATTCCCACCTGATGCGAGCAGCGGGCCCGCAAGCGTTCTTCATGCATTGCCAGCCCGCGCGGCGCGGCGAGGAGGTGACCGACGACGTTATGGACTCCCCCCGTTCCCTGGCCTATAACCAGTCGGAAAATCGCCTGCACATGCAGAAGGCCATTTTCCTGGCCCTACTCTCCTGAGAGGCGTTATGCCGATTGCCGTGGTGGCCATTGGTGGCAATTCCCTGATCAAGCCGGGCGAACGCGGCACGCTGGAAGAGCAGCGCGCCAATCTCAGCGTGACGTGTGAGGGCATTGCCGCCGTGATGGCGGCCGGCTACCGCGTGGTGGTGACGCATGGCAACGGCCCGCAGGTGGGTGACGCGCTGCTGCGCTCGGAATTGGCCGCGGCGCAGGTTCCGCCCCTCACGCTGGATGCCTGCGTGGCCGAAACGCAAGCCACCATCGGGTACCTCCTGCAACAGATCCTTCAGGAAACTCTTCAGCGCCACGGTTTGCGCCGGCCGGTGGTGACCATGGTGACGCAAGTGCTGGTGTCGCGGCGCGACTCGGCGTTTCGCAATCCCACCAAACCAGTTGGCCCTTTTTATTCCCACGAGGAGGCGGAACGCCATCGCGCAGCGCAAGGCTGGACGATGATCGAGGACTCCGGGCGCGGCTATCGGCGCGTGGTGCCGTCACCAGAGCCCAAGTCGATTATGGAACTCGCCGCCATTCAGGGCGCGCTCGCCCATGACGCGCTGGTGATCGCCTGCGGAGGCGGAGGCATTCCCGTAGTCTTCAAGCGCGAGCGGCTGGTGGGAATCGACGCGGTCATCGACAAGGATCGCGTTTCCAGCCTGCTGGCGTGGGAACTGGAAGCGGAACTCTTTCTGATCTCCACCGGCGTCGAGCAAGTGGCGCTCAACTACGGCACGCCCCAGGAACACGCGGTCGCGAACCTGACCGTGCCGGAGGCGCGCCGTTACTTGCGCGAAGGCCAATTCGCGGCAGGCAGCATGGGACCAAAAATTGAAGCGGCCCTCGCCTACCTCGAACGCGGCGGGCACCTCGCCATCATCACCTCACCCGAACGCATTCCTGAAGCATTGCAGGGTATGGCGGGAACAAGATTTGAAGGCAGTAAGTTAAAAGCAGAAGTCAGGAGTCAGGAGTCAGGAGACGGAAGTCAGTAAGCAGAAGGTAGTGGGCAGGACTCAGAACATAGTGGGCAGAAAATGTAAGTCAGTTCCTGGGAGCCCATCCTTTTCCATGAAATTCGGGCCGACGAATTGGGAGGCCACAGGTACCCCTAAGCGGCAATTTGCATTGTGGATAAACCACAAATGCCCATTAATAACCAATGATAAGGGCTCTGTGCCCGGTCTTTGGGCGAGGGACAAAAAGTCGCTTTTCGTCAATTTGCGGCTATCCTGGGCAGTTCCCGACCTTAACCCTCGCAAAAGATAGGTACGCCTGTTGAGGGCAACGCCCGGCGGCCATTTTGTCCGCTTCCAGAGCCTGTGTGAAAACCCTGATTTGTACCGGCGTTTTGTAGCGGCCTTTGTAGCGGCGCTCTCCGAGCGCCGACCGGCGGTCGGAGACCGCCGCCTGGAGTTTCTACATTTACTCCACTGTTTTAGGTCTGGCATATCATTATTATATTGACAGACCGACGTAAGTCGGTTACACTCCTCCTGAATCTATGCTCAG
>JBEKNU010000357.1:0-7116 GCA_049522495.1 Terriglobia bacterium | reverse complement strand
GAAGCCGGTCGGATTCCCGACCGCTGGGAAAGGCTGTTCGCTCTTTGCCGCCACCACGACCCACGCGCCTCCGTTGGAGGCCATCGTTTGGTCGGGCTGCAGGCCCTGCGAGGAACCGCCTCCCGGCGCCGCAGGTTTGGGAGTTTGTTCCTCCTGAATCTGCGGTTGGCCGCTCAGTTGCCGGAAGCGCGACTCAATCTCGTACACCACGCGCAGATCGTAATAGAACTTTTCCGTGCGCGCGTAGAGGAGGTGTCCTTGGCGGTTGGCTCGGTCAACCCAGGTGCGGGGATTTAGATCTTCAAATCGCAAACTTCTCAAGTTCAACCCGGCGGCGTTAATGATGAAAAAGAAGCTGAACACCGTCATCGCGATGGGGTATGCCACTCGGGGTTGCAGCACGGGCCGGAAGTACGCGGCGATGCGCTCGCGCCAAGTGGGTTGGCGCTCACCGACGGTGGCCAGCATGATCTTGGAAATAAGCCAGGGCCTTGGTTCCAAATCTTCCGCCGTCCGGCACAACTCCAGCGCGTGGCGGACGTCCCCGATCAGCTCGCGGCAGGCCACGCAACCGGTCAAATGCGCTTCCACTGCCGCCCGGAGGGAGGGGTCCAGGAGCCCTTCCAGGTAATCGCTCGCCAGGTTTTCAATTTCCAGGTGCGTCATGCTTCGCTCCCCGCCTCTGCGGGTCCTCTCATACCTTCCATACGCTTTAGGACCCGCGCAAGTTCCAATCGGCCACGATTTATTCTTGACTTAACCGTACCCTGGGGGACCCCCAGCACCTGGGAGATTTCCAGGTAGTCCAGGTCGTGCAGGTCGCGCAGGACTACCGCCTCCCGCAAGTCCGGCGAAAGCCGGTCCAAAGCCCGCTGGATTTGCTCTTTCCGTTCCCGGGCCTCCACGTGGCCGGTGGGGCCCGCTCCCGGGCTGGGCTTTTCGGCGAGTGTTTCCAAGTCGTCTTCGATGGATCCCGTCATCCGATCCTTCTTGGTGCGCCGGTAGTGGTCCACCAAGTGGTTGCGCGCCACTCGATGCATCCAAGTGGAAAACGAGCCCTGCGCGGCATCAAAGCTCCGCAGGGTCTGGAAGATCTTAATGAACACCTCTTGCGTTAGATCTTCCGCTTCCTCAGCCCGGCCCGTAAAGCGGTAGCACAAATTAAAGATTTTTCGAGTGTAGACCCTGAGCAGGCCTTCCCAGGCGGAGTTTTCGCCGGCGAGGCACCGCTGAAGCAATTCCAAATCTTGGTCCACAACACCGCACCTCAGCCTGGGAAAAAGTCTTGCTGGCTCGGTGCGATACTCCGGCCAGCAAGGCGCCCAAGAGATTAGGCGGCATTGTAACAGAAGGAAGCCCATCGCGGGGCAAGGTTACAGTGGATTTGCCCAACCCTTTTGGGTATAGTTTATAAATCACAGGGCGCACGTTGCGTCAGGGGTTGGGGGGAATCCGCTTGCGAACTCGGCTGCTTCTTACTCTCGGTGTCCTTGCTTCTACTTTTTGGTTTTTCAACACCACCAAGACTGCCTCGGTGACCCCGCCACAAGCCCCAGTGAAGCCGGTGGATTTCAACCGCGACATTCGCCCCATCCTGTCGGACACCTGCTTTAAGTGTCATGGCCCGGATGAAAAGCAGCGCATGGCGAACCTGCGTCTGGACGACACGGAAGGCTTGTTCGTTGACCGCGGCGGCTATAGCGTTATCGTTCCCGGCAACGCCGCACAGAGCAAGCTCTACCAAAAGATCAGCTCCACGGATGACTCCATCCGCATGCCCCCCACTTACTCCGGACGGACCATCACGGCAAAGCAGATTGAGCTGATTAAGGAGTGGATTGACCAGGGAGCGAAATGGGAAATGCTCTGGTCCTTTGTCCCTCCCAAGCGTCCTCCCGTGCCGGAGGTGAAGGACAAGGCGTGGGCGCGCAATCCCATCGACAACTTTGTTCTGGCGCGTCTCGAGGCGGAAGGGCTAAAGCCTTCTCCCGCTGCCGACAAAGCAACGCTTCTACGCCGCGTTTATTTCGACCTCACGGGCCTGCCTCCGACGCCCGCGGAAATTGACGCGTTTCTCGCCGACCCTTCCCCGAGCGCGTACGAGAAGCGCGTGGACCAGCTCCTGGCTTCCCCCCATTACGGTGAGCGCATGGCCATGCCCTGGCTCGACGTGGCGCGGTACTCGGACACGCACGGCTACCACATTGACTCGATGCGCGCCATGTGGGCGTGGCGTGATTGGTTGATCAAATCGTACAACCAGAACATGCCTTTCGATGAATTCACGGTCGAGCAAATCGCCGGCGACCTGCTGCCCAACGCCACGCAAGACCAGAAGATCGCGTCCGGCTTCAACCGCAACCATATGATCACGCTCGAGGGAGGCGCCATTCCTGAGGAGTATCACGTCGAGTACGTGGTCGATCGCGTTAGCACCACGTCCTCCGCCTTCCTGGGCCTCACCATGGGGTGTGCGCGGTGCCACGATCACAAATTCGACCCCATTACGCAGAAGGACTTCTATCGCTTCTTTGCATTCTTCAACACGGTTCCGGAGCGGGGCCTGGATGGCTTCACGGGTAACGCGGCGCCAGTTCTGCCCATGCCTTCGCATGAACAACAACAGCAACTTGACCAGCTCAAAACGCAGATCGCCAGCACCCTGGCCGCCCTGCCGGAAAAGGAAATCCTGGCGCAGCGCAACGATTGGCAGAAGTCGGCACTCGCTTCCCTCCCTGATCCTACCCACGAAGGGCTTACCGCCTACTATCCCCTCGACAATGACTTGACTGATGCCTCGGGGTTCCATCGTGACGGCAAGGCGGTGCGGGGCGAGGTGGTTTTTGATGAGGCGGTCGTCGCCAAGGGGGCGGACTTCAGCCCCGAAACCCAGGTCTCGTTTGGCAACAGCGGCGATTTTGAGCGCGCCAAGCCCTTCGCACTGGGCGTGTGGCAAAGGCCTCCGGGCAACACGGCGGTGAAGATTCTGCTGAAACGCACCGCGGGAGAGCATTGGCAGGGATGGGAAATCGCGGACGATCATCCGACCTATTTGCGGCGCGGCAATGGCAACAGGGAGCGTGCCCTGATACACATTGCGGTGCGCATGGCCAACCGCTGGCCCGATGATGCCCTGGAAGTCCAAACCAAGGCCCCCCAACCGCTGGACGCGATGCGCCATCTGCTGATCGAATACGACGGCTCGGGAAAAGCCGCGGGGATTGAAATCCACTTGGAAGGCAAGCGCGTGGAAACTTCCGTCCTCAAGGACCATCTGAGCGGCGACTTTCGCACTGCGGCGCCACTCGAAGTGGGCGACAAGAATCTGGGAACGGCATACGACGGCAAGCTGGATGACTTGCGAATCTACAATCGCCGACTGAGCGATTCCGAAGTTGACCAGATCGCCATTCGCAAGCCGGCGCGGGCGCTGCTGTTGGCGTTGGACGGGCGGCCGGCGAAGCAGATTGGCTCACTGCAACCCGAAAAACCGGAGGGCGACATCCAGATCGGCGAATCCGCCAAAGCCGCAACCAAGGAAGAGATCGAAAAGGGTCTGGAATCCGGCCGACAAGACCGCCTGACCGAGTATTTCCTCAAATACAGCGCACCCGAGAAGGAGCGCCAGCTTTACGCGCAACTGAAGGATCTGCGCACCGAAAAGTCCAAGCTGGAAGAAGCCATCCCCACGGTCATGATCATGGCCGAGATGAAGAAGCCGCGCGAAACCTTTGTGCTGGGCCGGGGACAGTATGACAATCCCAAGGACAAAGTCACGGCCGGCGTGCCGGCTTTTCTACCCCCCATGGCGCCGGGCTTGCCCATGAACCGGCTCGGGTTGGCGAAGTGGCTGGTGAGTCCCGGCAATCCGCTGACTGCGCGCGTGGCGGTGAATCGCTACTGGCAGGAATACTTCGGCATCGGAATTGTTAAAACCTCGGAAGACTTTGGGTCGCAGGGTGAGCCTCCCAGCAATCCCGCCCTGCTCGATTGGCTGGCCACTGAGTTCGTGCGCACGGGCTGGGACGTTAAGGCCATGCAGCGGCTCATCGTAACCTCCGCCACCTACCGGCAGTCGTCGCGCCTGACGCCGGAACTTATGGAGCGCGATCCGGAGAATCGCTTGCTGGCGCGGGGGCCGCGATTCCGCCTACCGGCCGAATTGATCCGCGACAACGCCCTCGCTGTCAGCGGCCTGCTCGACGATCGCATTGGCGGTCCCAGCGTTTTTCCCTATCAGCCCAAGGGCCTGTGGGAAGAGATGGCTTTCGGCGGGGGATTTTCCGGGCAGAGCTACACGGAGTCAACCGGCAGAGACCTCTACCGGCGCAGCATGTACAGCGTTTGGAAGCGGACCGTACCGCCTCCGGCGCTCACCACCTTCGACGCGCCTGACCGGGAGAAATGTACGGCGCGCCGTTCCGTGACCAATACGCCGCTCCAGGCGCTGGTGCTTTTGAACGATCCGACTTATGTGGAGGCCGCGCGCTTTCTGGCTGCTCGCATGTTAACTGAGGGCGGGAAAACCGCGACGGGGCGCATCAACTATGCCTTCCGCCTGGCTACGGGGCGCATCCCCGATGCCCGGGAACGCGCGGTACTGCTCGTGTCGGCGCAGGAAGCCCTTGCCGATTACCGCTTGCATAGCGGCGAGGCGGCGCAATTGCTCACCGTGGGCACATCCCCAAGTGATTCCAGGCTTAACCCGAGCGAACTCGCGGCCTGGACCACGGTGGCAAGCATCATCTTGAATCTCGACGAAACCATAACCAAGCAATAATGCAGATGGGAACTGACCAATGATGGATCCAAAAAATACCACCGGAAAAGACCTTACCTTGTCCATGACGCGGCGCCATTTCTTCCGGCGCAGCACGGCGGGAGTTGCCCTGGGCATCCCGGCGCTGGCGGCGTTGCTGGCCAAGGATGGCTTTGCCGCCGCGGACGGCTTTGACCCCAAAACGGGGGGGTTACTGGGCTTTCCCAATTTCCCGCCCAAAGCGAAGCGCATCATCTATCTGCATCAGTCCGGCGCGCCCTCGCAGATCGACCTGTTTGACCACAAGCCGAACCTGACCAAGTGGAAGGGCACCGACTTGCCGGAATCCATCCGCATGGGCCAGCGCATTACCGGCATGACCTCCGGCCAATCCACTCTGCCCGTGGCGCCTTCCATCTTCAACTTCAACTCGGCGGGAAAGTCCGGAACGACGTTGAGCGAATTGCTGCCGCACACCGCAAAGATTGTGGATGACATTGCGCTGATCAGGACGGTCTACACTGACGCGATCAATCACGATCCGGCGATTACGTTTATTCAAACGGGCTTCCAGCAGCCAGGCCGCCCCAGCATGGGGTCGTGGGTCAGCTACGGTTTGGGAAGCGAAAACCAGAACCTGCCGGCCTTCGTGGTCATGATTTCCCAGGCAAACGCCCTGAATGTTGACCAGCCGCTCTTCTCGCGCTTGTGGGGGAACGGTTTTCTGCCTTCCAAGTACCAGGGAGTGAAGTTCCATGCCGGCGGCGACCCCGTGCTCTACCTCTCCAACCCACTGGGAATTAGCCCAACCACGCGCCGGCGCATGTTGGATGGCGTTGCCAAGTTGAATCGCCTGCTGGCGGAAAAGTACGGCGACCCGGAGATTGAGACCCGCGTTTCCCAATACGAAATGGCTTATCGCATGCAAACCTCGGTGCCGGACCTGATGGACCTGTCAAAAGAGCCTGATTCCACTTTTGAATTGTACGGGCCGGATTCGCGCAAGCCCGGCACCTACGCCGCCAACTGCCTGCTGGCGCGGCGGTTGGCGGAGCGCGGAGTGCGCTTCGTACAGCTTTACCACCGCGGCTGGGATCAGCACAACGACTTGCCGCGAGACATCGCCCTCCAGTGCAAGGGTGTGGACCAGGCTTCCGCCGCGCTGGTCATCGACCTGAAGCAACGGGGCATGTTGGACGACACGCTGGTGATCTGGGGCGGTGAATTCGGCCGAACCGTTTATTGCCAGGGCAAGCTCACCGATACCAACTACGGCCGCGACCACCACCCGCGCTGCTTCACCATGTGGATGGCGGGCGGCGGCATCAAGCCCGGCATGACCCTGGGCAAGACCGACGACTACTGCTACAACATCCTGGAAGACCCCGTTCACGTTCACGATATGCAAGCGACCATCCTGCACTGCTTGGGCATCGACCACACCAAGCTGACGTATAAGTTTCAGGGGCGCTATTTCCGGCTGACCGACGTCGCCGGCAATGTCGTGGATAAGATACTGGTGTAATCCGGATTTCCCCCACGAGCACCGCCAGGGCAGCCTGCGCTCTGGTTCGCCGTAGAGGCCGCATTAAGGCAGAAGGCAGTAGGCAGAAAACAGAGTCGGTTGGCTTGTCGTAGCCGCACCTGACCCAGCTCTCCAGCACTTCCCCTCCCCAACGCCCACCCTCACTCTGTCGAAGGATGTACGAACCGCCCAAGCGAAAACGTGGGTAATTGTGGCACCCAGCTTCTTGTGTGCGGGGACAGGCCCGAGTATATTAGCGTCTCGGCCGAGATATTAAGAAGGGATGACCCAGCCCCTCTTGCAGAGGTCAGCCGGATTCTTGCCCCGGCAGTGACACCACTGAGAAGAGTTTGCCTGCCCGCTTGCTGGATTAGGAGAACGGAGAGTTCGGGATGAAAACCCTGATTCAGGCTGCTACCTTAGGGTTATTGATGGCGGCTTGTCTGGTGCCTGACGCCGGTAGCGCGCGTCCCAAACAAACGAGGAAAACCGATGACGTCCTTCTCTCCACAATGGAACGAGAGTTACAGCGGGCGCGTGACCAACTGGGGAAACTGGACCCTCCTGCTTACTTCATGAGTTATGCAGTTCATGATCAAAGCGCAGCAATGGTCATTGGTAGCCAAGGCAGTCTCGTCAACTCCACCCACACGCGCACACGGACCGCCGACGTGGTCATACGCGTTGGAAGTTCCGCCCTGGATAACAGTCATCAGAAGAATCGTTCTTCGGCCATCAGTTCCGGGGAACTTCCGCTCGACAATGACGTCGACGCCGTTGCCCACGTGCTGTGGCAGTTGACCTACGGCGAATACCGCAAGGCGTCGAAAGC
>JBEKNU010000356.1:0-7130 GCA_049522495.1 Terriglobia bacterium | reverse complement strand
GACGAGTTCCGCCGCTCCATCGCTGAGACCGTGGAACACTATGCCCGTGAAAGCCATTTCATCCTCGGCGTCAGCGACATGGTGACAGCCGATTGCGAGTGGGACCGGTTGCAGTACATCACGGAGAAGGTAGCCACAACCTAAAAATCCACTTCGGAGGATCTATTCTCATGCCTACAAAATCCCCGGTCGGTTCCAAGAAGATCATGGCCTTCGTCGCGACGGAGGACGCGGCCCAAGCCAAAACGTTCTATCGCGACACGCTTGGTCTGCGCCTGATCCGCGAGGACCCCTTCGCCCTGGCCTTTGATGCGCACGGCATCATGTTGCGAGTGACAAAAGTCGGCAAGGCGGTCATCGCGCCCTACCCCGTCCTGGGATGGCAGGTCAAGAATGTTGCCAAGACTGTGAAAGCGCTGCTGAAGGCCGGCGTGATATTCGAGCGCTACAAGGGCATAGGCCAGGATGATTTCGGTATATGGCATTCACCCAGTGGCGCGAAGGTAGCTTGGTTCAAGGACCCAGACGGCAACACCCTCAGCCTCACTCAGCTGTGAACCGGACTCTGAGTCCTGTCAATCCCCCCCGTTCATCAAGCTGACACCCATCAGGCCAATCACCACGTCCTGTGAAAGGGTCTCAAGCGTCAATTCCTTCAAGTCGACCCCAGACCGCAACTTCCACGACAGCACCATGGCACGGCAGTTATGGCCCAACTGTACCGCAGGGGGCGGCTGCTTCGGCAGGCAGAAGGCATCCAACTCATAGCTGTAATCCTCACCGCCCCAAGGACAGAGAGACCAAAAATTCAACGGCGGTACCAATTCGAGTCTCTCTTCTATACCGTCAGCATAACGGAAGCGGACTTCCGCATTGGCAATTCGGGTCTGCATGGGAAACGTCGATCCACACAGCAACACCCAAGCACACTCTGCCGCCTGATTCACGGGAACGGTCACGGAGCTTGGCCAGTTGTCCCAAAGGGAAGTGAAGGCGACGTTCCTATCAGCGGCGAACCCGCGGAAGGGTACATGCTGAGGAGTCACAATGCGCCCGCGCCCGTCGCTGAGTTGATCGAGATAGTCCAAATTGATGGCCGGGACCGGCTCTTTCCAGTACGGAAAGGTCCAGGCCGAATAGCCATCCACACCGAGTCGCACGGAGCACGTCTGCGGGCGCGGCGAAAGATATTGCTGCTGGAAGATCGTTTTGATGTCACCGTTGTAATGTGGCGCGAGATCTAGACACGTCCAGCGCCCGTCCGGCGGCGCCTCACGCGGAGACTGGGCCGCGCGCTTTGCATCGCCTTCCGGATCGGTGATATGTAACTTGAACACTTGAACCTGCGAGACCTCACCTACCTTAACCAAAGCCCATACCATATGGTGTCCCGGCTTGTTCGCGAGTGACCCTTGCAGCATCGCGCCCTCTGTCCGGGGGGATTCGACCACGTCATGAAGGTCCTGCCAGCGCAGCACCTTGTCCCGGATGGCTTCCAAGCGCACTTGCTCGCCGACTTTACCCTCAACCGCCACGGGCGCCGTGTGCGGCACGCGGTCCGCGAGCTCGATCGACACATCCGCGACGGCCAGCTTCCCGGTGGAGACAATCACCCTGGTGCAGCCGAACCCCTCCACGGTGTGCCACTGTGTCTCCTGGCCATTCAGTGTTACGCGCCGCACATGTTCGGCGCGAATCGGCAACTGGAACCACACCACTGCCCCCCGCTGGAGCGTCAGCCGGAAATGATCCGCATCGCCCTCCTGCTGGTACTCGAACGTGAAGTCCGGCGTGCGCACGGAGGCCTTCGGCCACACCGAGGGAAACACGGGCCGCATCCGTACCCGTCCGTTGGGATAATCCGGGTCATAGCCGAACAGGCCCTCCACTACGGTCCGGGCGAACATGTGGCAGTTGTCAGCGAAGTCCGTGCCCGCGCCGATGTGACTGAATCCGCCGGGCACCGAACTGGCATAGGCGCTTTCGAGCGCCGCGCCCAACAACAGTTCCCAGCCCTCATCACCTAACCCCGTTTGAAAATAGGCAAGGGCCAAAGCGCACAGATCTCCACCGAACATATCGCGCACGGACCACTTCCACGGCACCCAGTTGGAGGGCTGGCACACTTCGCCGCCAAACGGCAAACGGATGCGCTCCAGTCCCCATTCGGTGTAATACAGCGCCTGCACGGCTTGCTCAGGCGCGGCCATCCGGGCGTCGATCGGCAGGAATTCACTATAGATCCAGGCATCCGAATGCACGCGGCGGTGCCCTCCCTGCTCCACGTATAAACCGAAGTGTCCGCGATCTTCGAGCCACAGCTTCTGCGCGAGCGCGTAATGGATCTTTTCCGCCCGTTGCTGGTGCCGGGCCGCCGCACTCGCGTCCCCGGCGCGCCGGGCCATGTCCATCGCCGAGCGGTGGCCGGTATAGGCGTAGGCCGATTCCTCCACGCTGCCGCCGCCGTTGTACCATACGGAATCCGTCGGTAAGGTGTTGATGTAGCTTTCGTAGAGCCCATCGTCGTCCGGATCGAAGCAGTCCCTGGCCCATTCCAGGTGCAGTTCCAGCGCGGGGCGCAGGATCTTTTCCATTTCCGCATCCGCCGTCCACCGCCAATCGCGAATAACCTGGTCGAAGAACTGCGACTGCGTGTTGTACATGTGGGTATCACGGGGGATTCGGCCGCGGCCGTAAAAGCGCGACTGCGGGCCCTGCAAGCATTGGCGGATGCGGGGATCCGGCTGGGCTTGCGTGCGGCCGTCGCCATCCGTCACCTGCAATCCCGCGTAATATGCCGCGTCACCCTTCACCCGCTCGTGCCAACCCAGGGCGGTGGCACCACAGATGACTCGCCAGCCAAGAAAGGGAATGGAAAAGGCCATGCATCCGTGCCGGAAGATGTAGGGGTCGCGAGCGCAACTGGCGTCAATCGCGTGGCACACGGCGGCCACGGCGGCGTCCAGGCGCGGGTCCGGCGTTTCAACCTGCACGCGCTCCACCGTTTCGAGGTAGGCGAATCCATCCTGGAAAGCCGTTTCCGGCGCCGTAACTTGCAGTGTGTCGATCTTCGCCTCGGCGGGCGCCGCCTGCACTGCCCAGAAAATCCTATCCTCGCCCGCGCGCAGGTCGATGAGCCCACAGATTATGGGCGCCTCGCGCCCGGCGGTTTCGAACAGCCGCATCGGTCGTGCCCTGTCTGATGCCTCCGCGGCGTGCATTACCACCTCGCGATCGGATTTCCCCACTGCCCCAAGCGTCGCATTGGGCGTCGCGAACAAACGGAATGCCTGGCCTTCGGTGGTTACCCGATTCCCCTCGCATCGCTCCGGGTCGAAGCCCAAATTCATTTCGGGCTTGCGCGGGTCGCCCTGCTTGTACGTCTTAGGATTCCCGTGCATAATCGGGTCCCACTTCCAGCGCACATCCCCTTCCGATCGGGCCCCGCCGAAGGCCCAAATCAGTTTGTCGCCCGCGCGCAACCCCTGCGCCGACAACCGCAGGGCAAACCCCGCCGCGCCTGCCAGCGGCACCACGTCAAGGGTAACACTCACACCCGGTAACGCATCATCGCTGATCCTCCACGTCATGCGCCCGCATCGATAACGGGACTCGACCTCGGAGTATTCGTGGAACCATCTTCCCGCGCCCTCACGCACAATCGCCGCGCTGAATCCGCCGAGGACGTACGGTTTGGCGAGAAGCCGCACGAATGGCCGGTCACCCACCAATACCACACCGTCAGTGCCCGGGTCACAATAGAGCGGCCGGTTGTTAAAGCACGTCCGATTTCTCCCCACAATCTCGCGACCGTCCGCGGAATATCGCAAGGCCGCAGTGCGAAGATAGACAGCGTTTTTAGTCTGTCCCGGCTCGCGCCAGGCAGGTTCCACAAGCTTTGCCGCCGGAACAGGTAAACCCTGTTCCGCCGAGCATTGCCCAGTGAGAAAAGGGACTGCCAGCAGCGAGCCGCTGTTGCTTAAGAATTCGCGCCGGGAGGTTTTGGGCATCATGGTTACGTCTCGTAATCAGGTTATCGAGTCGTGTTACAGTTTGCCATAGCGGCGGTCGATAAGTACCACAATCCTTACCCTTCCGCCGTCGGACCTATGTTGGGGTACGTTGTCTTAGGGGTTCATGAGTACGTCATCGGGCAGTCGGAAAGCCAAAATGGAATCTCCTATTGAAAGAGAAGGAACTTCTCTTCCCTGCGCCACGTATAGGGATGCAGTGGGAGGGTCAAGAATGAAAAGTCAACGTGCGGGTCAAAATGCCGGCCAGGACGCAGGCTACAGGTGGCTCCGGGCAGTTCAAGTCGCGGCGATCGGATTGCTCTTGGTGTCAACTCTGCCCCTATCAGCACAAGAGAACAAGAACTCGGGCGCGACCGCGCCCGGAAAAACCGAGGGAAGCATCGGATTTATCGCCAGCGAGGAGGCGAGTGCCAAGGAAGTTGGATTGCCTTTGTATCCTGGGGCGCGTCCACACAAGGATAAGTCTGACGACAGCCCAGCAGCTCAACTGGGCTTGTGGGGTGGCGCCTGGGGTTTCAAGCTGGCCGTGCTGAAGCTGGAGTCGAATGATCCGCCCGAGAAAATTGCGACCTTCTACCACAAAGCACTGTCCAAGTACGGTAAAGTCCTGAATTGCGCCGACGCGGCGAAGGCAGGGGGCGCGCAGGGAAAGACGGACTCTGAGTTGAGCTGCAAGGACGATCAGCCGGAGAACGGCGAAACTGTCCTGAAGGCGGGCACAAAAGAGAAGCAGCACATTGTGGGGATCAAGCTGGAGGGAGGCCTTAGCGTGGTCCAGCTTGTTTATGTCGAGGCGCGAGGGTCAGACAGCAAGGATTAGCCGCCGGGACTCAAGCTCCGCGAAGCTGGCGGGCCCGCCGGAAGAACGCGGCCCCCACCAGGATGGCCGCGACACCCAAATACAGGAGAGCATAGTGGCGGGCCTGCGGACCGCTGGCGCTCCCGGTGAAGTCGAGCCCCGGAATGCGGTGGAGCGGGCCGACGTACCACAACGCGACGTACAGGCCTTCAAAGAATTTGCTGGTGCCACTCCAAACACCCAGAGCCAACGCCAGCGACGGGATGAACAGCGCGCCCGCGGCCCAGGCCAATAGGCCGACGCTCTGCCCTGCCAGCGCCAAACGGACGGCGGCCCCCAGCCCGGTGAGCGCCGCCACCAGGATGCCGGCAATCCATGCCGCCGGGAACTGACGCGGCAGTACCCGCGCACAGGAAAAGAGCAGTTGCTCGGTGCCGAAACGGGCTTCGCGCGTGCCGAGCGCAGACCATACGAGGATTGGCCAGAGCCAAGCGACAGCCAAAAGTGGCCCTCGCGAGATATCCAGCGGCACGAAGAACTGGGCGATCAGCAATCCTCCCGCCACCGCATACCACCACCAACGATAACCCTTCAGGGCGAGCCGCAGTTCGGCTACCAGAATTCGCCAGGAGCCGGAGTGTCGAGCCCTCGAGGCAAGCGGAGTGAGGTGGGTGGACGTCGCGATGGGCACTCGCACCGCAAGGAATTCCGGCGCTACCCCTGCCGCCGCAGCCACGCCCTTCGACCGAGACCTGGCGCCAGACTTTTGGCGTGATCTTGCCGGGTCAAACCGGTCGAAAAACCACGCGCCACACAAAACCAGCGCGAACGCTGCGGCTAACCATCCCAGACGTGCGATGACAATCCCTGGGGTCCAATCGACACCATTCCAATGAAAACCCGTAGCCACGCGGACGGACTTATCGGCCACGGTGAGTGAAAAACCACCCTTGTAACCCGGAATCCCAGCGCGTGCCGCCGGGAGCATACTTTGATACACCATCCAAAGGCCGGAGGGATCGAGTTGCGGGTGCCCCGTCACCCCGGGCAGAGCAATGCCGAAACTCCAGAGAAAAAACCACAGAACGTTGCCGCCCCCCCCGCGCAGAAAGCGGAACGCCTCAAACAGGAGGGCCATCGCCGCCGTCACCGCCATCGCGGGTAAGGTGAGGAGCAGGAAGGGCAAGAGCAGAGCGCGGGCGTGGAAGGTGCGGTCCTCGGCGGCCAGAATCTGCATGGCCACGGCGGCCAGAGCCAGTACGGCAACCATGGAGGCAAGCACCGCAAAGTTGCTGAGGAGTTTTCCCAGGAGATAGGAAGCTTTGGTGAGCGGGGTTCCGGCGAGTATCTCACCCACCCTCGTTTGGCGGTCACGGTCGACGGCGTTCTTGACGATGTAGAAGCCCACGAGGGAGAGGAACGTCGTGGCCACCAGCGAGACCATGGCGCCGATCCACGCGGAGGTATACACCCCGCGGTAATCACCCAGGCGCATTGAGATGATCCCCGTGCCCGCGGCATAACCCAGGTAGACCGCGAAGAGCAGGGTAACGAGATAGCTGTAGCGGCGCACCCGCTCGAGAAAGTCCGCGCGGGCAATGGCGTAAACAACACGCAGGGGTCTCATACCGCGACCTCGGCGGCAGCAGCGTGGCGGTGCGCTGCCAGGGTGGCGAGATAGGCGTCCTCCAGCGACGGCTCCAACGGACGCGCGTCAGTCCGGGGAGGTGCATCCGCCACTACTCGCGCGTGCACGCCGTCGTTGCGGTGGGCCGTACTGCTCACCAGGTGGCCCTGCCGCAGCGCGGGAAGCTCCCCACTTGGAATCACGACCTCCCATACCTTCCCATTAACGCCGGCGAGCAGCGTTTCGGGGGCGCCATGGACAACGAGCTGTCCCTGGGCGATCAGAGCAATGTCCGTAGCCACGGCCTCGACGTCAGAAACAATGTGGGTGGAAAGTATGACGATCCTCTCCCCGGAAAGCTCCGAAAGCAGATTGCGGAACCGCACGCGCTCTTCCGGGTCGAGTCCGGCGGTCGGCTCGTCCACAATCAGAAGCTGCGGATCGTTCAACAACGCCTGCGCAATGCCCACACGCTGGCGCATGCCGCCGGAGAATCCTCCCAGCGGCCGCCGCGCGGCATCGGCTAGGTTCACCAGCTCCAGCAGTTCGCCGATGCGCCTTCGCGCACTCGCTGCGTCCAGGCCCTTCACGGCGGCGAGGTACTCGAGAAACTCGACCGCGCTCAAATTCGGATAGATCCCAAAGTCCTGCGGAAGATAACCGAGCACCG
>JBEKNU010000355.1:0-7227 GCA_049522495.1 Terriglobia bacterium | reverse complement strand
CATGGTGGTATTTACCAACGTACAGAGCGTCGACCGGATCATCTATGCGATCTTCAACCGCTTCAATGAAGATTGGCGAAGCCACACCCTGCAGCTTTTTACACAGAAAGCTTGACGGCACCCCTCCGGGTCTCAATAGCTTTTGGGCGCGGGCTTGTGTTACCATTTTTCTTGCGTTATGGTCATTCTCGCGCAACCTTCCACCCTTGCTCGGAAAGGGTTGCCGTCGGGAGCATTGCAACAAATCTGAAAGGACGGCTTTTTTATGTCTGGCCATTCTAAATGGGCAACCATTAAGCACAAGAAGGGCGCGGCGGACGCGCGCCGCGGCAAGATCTTCACCAAAATCATCAAGGAAATCTCCGTCGCCGCCCGGATCAGCGGGGGCGACCCGGATTCCAATCCTCGCCTGCGCACGGCGATCGCAGCAGCCAAAGCCGAGAACATGCCGGCGGACAACATCAAGCGCGCCATCCAGAAAGGCACCGGCGAACTGCCCGGCACCATCATTGAGGAAGCAATTTACGAGGCTTATGGGCCCGGCGGGACCGCCATGATCGTGGAAGTCACCACCGACAACAAGAACCGTACCACTTCCGAAATTCGCCATATCTTTGCCAAACACGGCGGGGCGTTCGGCGCCTCCGTGGCGTGGATGTTTCACAAGAAGGGGTACGTGGTCGTGGAGAAAGGGAAGGCGGACGAGGAAAAGTTGCTGGAGATCATCACCGAGGCCGGCGCCGACGACATGAACGACGACGGCAGCAACTGGGAAATCCTTTCTGCGCCGGAGAACTTCCACAATGTCGTGGAACGCCTCAAAGCCGCGCAGATTATCCCCGCCGCAGCGGAAGTCTCCATGGTGCCGCAGAATTACGTGAAGCTTACCGGCAAGCAAGCCGACCAGATGCTGCGGCTGATGGAAGAATTGGAAGACCACGAAGACGTTTCGCACGTCTACGCCAACTTCGACATCGAAGAGGCGGAACTGCACGCGCTCACGCAGGACAGATAGCGGGCAGCGTGAATTCCCCCTAGGAACCGATGGGGAGCGCCGGCGCCGCTGGCAGGCCCGGAATCATCTAGATGGCCCGTCTCTTGGGGAATCTTCCTTTTCCCCAGGCGCATACGCTGCTCCTCACGAAGACTTCGCGCGCGGACAGGCAAGGCGCCCTTTATAACATCTGAGGTTATGGCTCGAGGAGGTAGTTTCACCAACACGCCTGGCTTCGAGGTTCGTCGAGCTTGCTCCCTTTGCTTGGCCGCAGCGTTCCTGGCGCTCCTCCCGGGGGGTTACACTCTTCAGGCGCAGGTGGCCCCCGCCGTCCCCCGGCTCACCTTTACCAAATTTCTAAAGGACAGTGCCCCGGAATACCTGGCACTCAGTATTGATTCCAACGGTAAGGGTACTTACGACTCGCACAAATTGCAGGATCCCCCAACTCCCCGCCCCTTGCAGATCTCTATGGGCACGACGGCGGAAATCTTTTCCTTGGCGGAGTCCCTGAATTACTTCCGCGCTCTCCGCCTGGAAAGCCGCCACAAAGTGGCGAACATGGGGTTGAAAACGCTGACCTACGAGGCCGGCGGGGAAATCCACAAGGTGCAATATAATTACACGGAGAACCACGAGGCCCAGCAGCTCACCGAAATACTCGAGAAAATCAGCAACGTTGAGGAGCGAATCGCTCAGCTTGAATATTCCATGAAGTATGACCACCTGAGCTTGCCTCAAACTTTGCGTGAAATCCAGCAAGGCCTGGACGATCACAACTTTGCCGAGGCCGCACTGATGATCCCCACGCTGGAGAAAATCTCGACCAACCCCCACTATCTGCACTTGGCTCAGTCCCGCGCCCAAGCGATTATGCAGCGTATTCAAGAGAATAAATAGCGCTTCCCGCGCGCCCAACGCGCATGAATTCAGACGGCGCTGATGTCGTTCGTAGCAACCTTCGAGCTGTTTGAATCGTCTAGGTAAGTATAGGATAGGGGATGAAGCCAACCGGTCAGTGGTGAGGAGGTGGCCTATGAAACCCCGCATCCGTTTCTCACTGGAAATCCTGGCAGCAGGGTTTATCGCACTGCTTGCGGTGAATCCGGTTTGGGCGCAAAGTAACTCGCATGCTCGCATCGTCCGTCTGAGTTTCGTCGAGGGCGACGTGACCGTGCAGCGGCCTGACGTGCAAGCGTGGGCGGAAGCGCCGGTCAACACCCCCCTTCAGGAAGGCTTCAAGCTCTCCACGGGGGAAAACAGCTACGCGGAAATACAGTTTGAAAACGGCGGAACCATCCGGCTGGGGGAGCTTGCGTTACTCGACCTCACGGAGTTGGAACTGGCTCCCAATGGCGATAAGATCGATCACGTAGAACTTCGCCAGGGCTACGCCACATTTCACCCACTTTCTTCTGACCGAGGGGATTCCCTGCAAGTGGGCACGCCGACCGGCACGCTCATCGCCCAAGGCGGCGCGCGGTTCCGTGTGGATTTGGACCAGGGCCTGGAGCGCTTGGAAGTCTTCAATGGCGCGGTGGAAGTGCAAAGTAGCTTGGGCGCTATGACGATTGAGAAGGATTCCGTGCTGGTCCTGCAGCCCGGCGCATCAGAACCAACCGTTGTTTCCCAGGGGATCACCAAAGATGATTGGGATCAATGGGTGGAGGATCGCGAGAATAGCATGGATATGCCGCCAACTGGCCCTTCTCCGAACAGCTATGAGGGCGACGCGGCGGAGGCCACATACGGGTGGGCCGACCTCCTACAATACGGCAGTTGGTCAAACGTGCCAGGGGCGGGTTACGGTTGGGCTCCCACTGCGGTCACCCCCGGTTGGACACCTTACTCAATGGGTCAGTGGTGCTGGTACCCGGGGTGGGGCTACACCTGGATTGGCGCTGAACCGTGGGGCTGGTTGCCCTACCACTATGGCGGGTGGGATTTCATCCCAGGAAGGGGTTGGGTTTGGTTCCCGGGCAGTTTCAGGACGTGGGCTCCGAGCCAAGTCACATGGTATCACGGCCCAAATTGGGTCGGGTGGAGACCCCGCCCGCACCGGAAAGACGGCGACAACACCTGCGGCATTAATTGCGGTGGCGGAGTAGTGAGCACGTCAACCTTCCGCCGTGGGGGGCTCCTGACTTCCAACCTCATGCTGGGCGTCAACCCCACGACGGGCGAGAGGGTGAGCGAGCCCGGAATTATCCCCACCACGGCGGCCAAGCTGCCGGGCCCGGCAGTTTCACTCCCCGCGTCGCAAAGCCAAGGCCTCCGCAGGAACCCTGCACCCACTCCGGTTGGAGCGAACATTCCAACCACGGCAACCACCGTTCCGAGACCGCGACACGTCGGCGCGGCTCCCAATTCAGCGATTGTCTATGACCCTCAGCAGGATACTTACGTTAACGGCCATCGCGTGACTACGCCGCACCAATCACCCGAGTCACCAGCAGGGGCGAGCGCTCTTACCACACCGGCGGCGAATCCTGGACTGATCCAACCGGTGCCCGTCGGGAGCCGGGAGCCAAGTGGGCGACCCGTGGAAAATCAAGGACTCCTTCCGCCAAACCCCGCAATGGGCGCGAGTCCGATGAGGCCTGTGCCCGCCACGCCGCGGATGGGTTCCGCGCCAAGCGGCAACTCGAACACTTACGCCCCTCCGGCAAACCTCGGAAATCCTTCTGCCAGGCAAGGATCCTCCGGGCCAATTAGCGACTCCCCTAGAGTACGAGTGGGAGGAGGCCAAGCGGGTGAAAGCCATGTTGGTCGTGGTGGGGCGCCTGCTGGAGGTCATATCGGTTCCGCCCCAGCCGGAGGAGGGCACGCCGGAGCTGCGCCGGCGGGCGGCGGGAGCGCGAGCGGCGGGCACCACTAAACTCTCAGAGGTTGATTCCCCGCACGCAGTTGGGGCTCAGCCTGTTTCTAAGTTGATGAACAGAGGGCGCGCTCATCTTTGCGCAAAGGGTGAGCGCGCCTTTGCATTTTCAGGAAATCACCATGCCCGCGTAACCCACCACCGCGCTGCGGTCGCCACTGGTGTCCGCCGAAGTGGCATAGCGGACCAGTTCCGCGCGGGTTGCACCCAGATCTTTGACTGCGGTGAGCATGGCCACGGCGGGACCGTAGCCGCACATGGAAATATCTTCTTTGTGAATGACCTCATACAAGCCCGCGGGATCCAATGCCAGAATTTGGTCGAGGGCTTTGCGGTCCTTGACGCGCGTGACGTCGTCGGGCTCGTAGTGGTTCATGTCGCTGGAAGCGACGATCAGCACGGGGCCCGCGGAAGTCTTCAGCGCCTGAGCCATCCCATGCCCCAGCGCTTCCAGAGCCGCATAGCGGCTTACGCCGATGGCGATGGGAACGAAGGTGAAGGCCCCCACGTGGCGCTGCAAGAAGGGAAGCTGGACTTCAATCGCGTGCTCATCTTCGTGAGCCTTGGCGTCTTCCATCAGCAGATGGCAGGAATGTTGCAGGCTCCCGGCCAATTCGGCGTCAATGGGCGCGGCGCCCAGCGGCGTCAGCCACTCGCCTTTTGACATGATCGCCAAGGGCGCGCCCCGTCCGGTGTGATTAGGGCAGAGAATAATGTAAGTCGCGCGCGCGGGCAGTCGCTGAAACACTGCCCCCGCCACATGGCCGGAATACATGTAACCGGCATGGGGAACCATGCAGCCCAAGGGCGCTTCCGCCTTGTCCGGCGCGGCCGCATCCGCAGCGAGGTATTGGTCGAGCTGCCGCTTGAGAACTTCAGGTTTGGCGGGATAAAAGCGCCCCGCTACGGCCGGGCGTCGGACTGCAGGCGTTTGCATGGGTGAATCCTAAGCTTCGCCCCACGGGGGTGTCAAGCGGGCGCAGAGAGCAGTGGGCAGAAGGCAGTAGGCAGCAGGTGCCTCTCTTCAAAGTGCTGCCTCCTACTTTCTGCTTACCGCCTACTGCCTACTACCCAAATGCCTACTTTCCCTTGGTAGACGGCGCCGCGTCCGGCATATACATGTGAAATTCCCCCGGCGGATGCGTGTGCTCGAATTGTATCGTAGTGTGATGTATTCCGAATTCATGGGCCAGCACTTCGCGAACTTGGTGAGCGATCTGTTCGCTTTCCGAGGTGGGCATGTCCAGAATGTGGACGTGGCAGGAAAGGGCGTGGGAATTGGATCCCAGGCTCCAGATGTGCACGTCGTGAACACCTTTAACCCCCTCCACGCCGAGCATGGCGGCCGCCACGCCCTCCAGGCTCATGCCTTTGGGCAGGCTTTCCAGCAGGATGTTAACGGAATCGGAGGTGATTCCCACCGCCGACCACAGGATCAATCCCGCAATCAAAAATCCCAGGACAGGGTCAATGATCGAATGCCCGGTCTCCCGAATCACCCAGGCGCCAGCGATGATCGCCACATTGGAAAGCGCGTCGCCGAGGTTGTGGATGAACACCGCGCGGAGATTCAGGTCGCTTCGTTCGCCCAACAAGCCCCAGGTGATTCCTCCGTTTACCACCAGCGCGATGACGCCGACAATCAGCATGGCGCCGGAGGCCACCGGCTCCGGACGCACGATGCGCTGGTAGCCTTCGTAACATAGATAAAGCGCCACCGCCACCAGCAGCAGGGCGTTCACGAAAGCTACCAGTACGCCCGCCCGTTGATACCCAAAGGTCTTCCGGTCGTTGGGAGGCTGGCGCTCGAAATAGAGGGCAATCCAGGAAAGGATAAGCGACGGGACATCGGTAAGCTTGTGCCATCCATCACTAACCAGTGCCAGGCTGTGCGACAGCGACCCGGTGACGAACTCCGTGGCCACCAGGGCGAGCGTCGCCACTAACGCCATGATGACAACCCAGGTCGCTGCCTGCCCATGATGATGGTGGTCGTGGTGTGAATGCACGATGCTCTCTGCGCCCTTCCGGTTCATCGCGCAAGGGGGTGCGAGGGCGGCGCCCCATCGGAACCGCTGCCCTCGCCGAGGCGCGTTTTGCCGGAGCCGTGGTTAGACCAGCTTGGCCGTCAAACTGATCTGGGCGGCCGCCAGCACCTTCGACACCGGGCAGCCTTTCTTGGCGTCGTCGGCGAACTTCGCAAAGGTCGCGGCGTCGATGCCGGGGATCTGCGCTTCGGTATTGAGCTCAATCCGGGTGATGCCGAAACCCTCACCAACTTTTTCCAGGTGCACTGTGGCCGTGGTGTGAATGCGCGTGGGAGTAAAGCCGCCCTTTCCCAATCCCGCGGAGAGGGCCATGGAAAAGCACCCGGCGTGCGCCGCGGCAATCAACTCCTCGGGATTGGTGCCCTTGCCGCTCTCGAACCTGGAGGCAAAGGAATACGGCCCTTCGTAAGCGCCGCTTCCCAGCTTCATCGTTCCTTTGCCCTGAAGAAGATTGCCCTTCCATTCCGCTTCTGAAGTCCGTGCTGCCATGCTGTTCTGCTCCTTCGATGAGAATTTGAGGCTTTCGCTCTCTGGGGTGGAAGCCACGAAGCGCGCGGCCCTACCCGCACTCCGCAAATCGCCCTCGTGGAATTCAACCCTGATGGTTCAGTATAACACCGTTGACGGCCACGGTCGCACTGCCCACGCCCACCTTAATCCTTATCGGGAGATCGGGTCATCGAGCCATCGCGTCATCTAAAATCAACTCCGTGTTCAGCCCGTGGATCGATGAGCCAATGGACCGATTGGCCGATTTTGCCGCCTCGGACTCCAGAATTCATAACTTACTCGGTCCCTGACACCTGGCACCTAGCACCCTTCTTAACTACCTTTCTTTTCATCAACATCGCCAGAGAGAGATTTTAACTCATTTGGTTTCATCAACATCGCGAGAGACCGATTATGTGACATTTTTCGTACATTTGTTTTCAATAACATCGCCAGACTAGCCTTCATTTTTTAATCCCCCCTTTTTTCCGCCCCCGCGCCCTTGGCGTCAGATAACTCTTTTAATTTCAAATGCTTGGCTCACTGGACATTTCTGCCTCCTCGCCGCTAACTCCCTTTTTTTCTAGTACATCGTGGGAAACCAGGTTCTCGTCGCCTGCTTCCGAGGCTTCCAATTTGCGCTCTCGACGTTGGATTTTCAGCAGTAGGTTGGTAAGGCGGCGGACTTCCCGCAAATTGGCATCTTGCAAGCGGCGCATGAGCAAGGCATCGACGTGACTGGGAGCGATTTCCGTGGCCAGGTCGTAAGGCGAAGGACCGGCCAGCGACTTCTTCAGAAGGAGCTTGCGCTTCCGCCC
>JBEKNU010000354.1:0-7238 GCA_049522495.1 Terriglobia bacterium | reverse complement strand
TGCTGCTTTTCCGACCGATTCCTCCTACACTTTTCCTTCCCTTGCTCTCTCGTCGGTGAAATCTGCTCCCATCAGAGGCTCGGTTACCGTGGATCTGAAGACCAGACAACTGGTGGCACACAGCTTCGCTAATTCTGACATTCTACACAGGATGTAGGATGTCAGAGTAAATGAAAGTGCCGACATTGATATCACACAGCTTACCGGGCTGCGTGTCACGATTCGTGGGCATTTTGTGTCACGATTCCTGGCAGGATCCTACATCTTCGTCAACATTCCTGGCATAAACCTACACTTCGGAAGGGGGCAAGCTCGAGCGCCTGGTTCTGCAATGCCGTAGAGCTTCGGTTGCGAACTGAGCTTCGTGAGCTTTGAGAATAAAGAAAGCCGGCCTCCTTCCCTCCTCGGGTATCGGCACAGCAAGCGCAGCCCGGCCCGACTCTTCCAGGTAGCGAGTTAACGACCAGGTACTGAGACTGAATCGCTTGGCGAGCACTGTTGCTGGTACGTAGCGCTCCGCGAATCGTTGAACATCTGCGACGGGTACCAACTTCGAGAGACCAGACTGATACCCGGCAGGAGCGCTAAAAATCCCTCGTGCCACCAGACCGCGGATTACAAGTGATTGAACTCCCAATACGGATGCCGCCTCTTTGTAGCTGAGGAAGCCTTCGGGAGGCGTTTGGATGCCTCTAACCGGCCGATATCTACGCAGTCGGTCAGACCGGAATAGGTAGCCCGTGATCCCCGGAAATCGGCTGGTATAGGCGTCCGGGGCGAGCGCGCCATCCAGAACAGCTCGGATCACAGCAGGAAGCCCGAAATCACGCCCGAGGTAATTCTTGAGAGCATGGCGGAGGGCGATGAGTTCTCCAGGTTTCGAATACTCGCGGACTGGTACAGGGTACTTTTCGAAAGCATTTCTGATCTTTAAGATGTCTTCACGAAGGAAGTGAAAGCCGTACGGGAAATTGCGTTCGGGACCTTGAACGTAACGGATAAGTCCGGCTTCGGCCACCCGCTGGACGGTGATGTTTTTCAAGCCTAAGGCTCGTTGGGCTTCGGGGCGAGACATGTATGGCGCGAGCTCGGCGTCACGGGCCTTGATCCATTGGTCCAGCGATGCTCGTTTGACCCAACATTCCCTGCGGCCCCCTCCCCGGCGCACGTTGAAGAACATACCTTCTATTTTCCTTTGACAAACGAGGTCCTCGATCCGCTTCGAATGGATACGCGCTTTCTTCTCCGCTTGGTTCACCGTCATCCACGGAGATTTCTTCCGCGTCGAGACTGATAACCGTCGGTGCTGTCCACGAATTAAACCCTTCCAGTCTTCGAGAACGAATGTCTCAAAAGCCTCGTGGAAAAATCCAAATTCATTTCGAGGCAGAACGCAAAATAGGTGCCGGTAAAAGTTTCCAAAAATATCCGCAAGCTTCGGAGTAGCCGTGATCTTTACCTTTTCTGGGAGCATGCGCTTGAGAATTTCACGAAGTGACCGAGGCCAGTCCCTCAGGATCGGGATTGCAGCCTGATCCGCCTGGATCGCAGTAATGAGGTCAGTCCTGTGGAAAGGGCGTTGCTTGCTGCGCAGCCTATCCTTATCCCCAACGAGTCCCACAAAGCGGATCAGGCGCAGCAAGGGTCCCAATATTAGCCGCGCCAGTTCCGGCGGAAAGCGAAAATCGTCCAGCTCAAGTTCTGCTGCTGCGCCGGGTGAGAACCCTGCCGCACAGTAAATGAGGGTATTCATTGCCACCAAGTCGGAATCCGCAGCTTTAGCCGTTACGGTGCGTAAATCCATGCCGCAGCGACACCTCTCGACGGCTGGTCGAGTCCAGGCCAGTTTCTTGCCACAAGCAGGACATTGATTGATGAGAAGGCAGCGGTGGAGGGGGCAAGCTGCCACAAGGGCAAGATCCCAAATTGCCCACCAGACCAGGCGCTCGCGCAGGCAGTGCGGGCAGAGTCTTGGGCGTCGATAGTTGAGTTGGTCGGCACGCACTGTCTGGCCACAGAACGTCCGCTGCGCGAGCCCAGTTCCTTTGACGTGCCGATAGGACATCGCGATCCATTCCTCCGGCTCGAGGCGTAAGACCTGGGCGATGGAGCGGGCCCCGTCTTCACGTTCCAGTGCGGCTGTCTCTCGTGACAATCCGGCGAGGTCCACCAGCCATTGGGAGCTGTTGTAACCGTGGGCGCTGGCAGCGCGGCAGAGGTAACCCCGAGGACTCTCGAGGGGTAGGGGTTCCACACGGAAGAGCAGTCGCGCGCCCGTACGTGCTGGGAGGGTCATGCATGCATCTCCAGCCGAACGCTCCGCCGACCAGCACATAGGGGTAACGCGCATACTGTTTCATTTGGCAGTTTCAGGGGCGGGGCTTTGCCGGCATCGAAATTTTCAAGGAATGGATTCCGGTCGCTGAGACGCTCGATCCAGACATGCTCTTCAAACGATTGTGCCAAAGTATGCAACGTGATCTCACGCCGGGGATGACACCGTGCGATCCGTGTAGCACCGCGAATGATTTTCATGGTGTAGCCGATGAGGCCATACGAACCGTAGTGCATGCGGAACGCCATCTCGAGATCTGCCAGAGGGGGCATAACGTATTCGCGAAGTTGCTCCTGCACCGCCCGCAGAAAAGCACGATAAGTTGTCCGATCGTCTTTGTTCTCCCAGCGAAAGGCGCCCACCCGCAAGGTGGCACCGAAGCGGCGCCGCAGTTGCTCATTCTGCTTCAGCACTTCCAAACAGCGTTGAAGCCCCAGCACCACAATGGCAAGCTTCGCTTCCTCAACTTGCTCCTTCAGCCAATCCGCAACATCGTTTGGGATATTCGCCTGCCGCACATCTACGAAGTGCTGGAACTCGTCGAGTGCCAAGAGTCGCACGCCACAGCGCTTGAGGAGTTCGCGCAGACGGATGCTCTTGCCTACGGTATTGCCGCGTGCCCACAACGGATCGCCCAGCCGATAGAGCAGGGTTTCAGCGAAGCTTTTTACGGAGGGCCGGGCGGGCACCTTGGCGAGCAGCACCGGCACTTCCATGCCCCACTTGTGGTCAACGCGCGGATGCAGGCTCTCGAAGTACGCGATAATGGTCGTTTTGCCGCTGCCGCTCTCCCCCACGATGGGACAACAGTCTGGCTCCGCAGTAGTCCCGTAACTGTCAAAGCAAGCCTGGATCCGCGCGACAGCGCTCTTGAATAGCGGATACTTTACCAGCACACGCTCTGAAGGGTCCGTCAGATCACTCATCCACGTCCTCCGGCAACACCACTTGCGGAGGCGGCTGTCGCAGTCGGTGAGCGCGGCAGGTCGAGGCCCGCCTCAAACACGGGAAGGATCTCATCGTCGCTAAAATCGCTAAGTCGACCAGCCGGCTCATCAGCCGCAGGACGAAGTTTGGGAGACGGGGGCGAGCTTTCCCTCGCCTCCTGTGGAGGACGGTTAACGCCTAAGCCGCCTGCACCTTCGTCACCCGCCCCGCCTGGAACACCGACCTGATTGGCCCCTTGCTCTGAGAGGCTGGCTCTTGTGTGGTCTTCCAAAAATCGTGCATGACGTTTCCGGCCACGCGTTGGTTTGCGACTGAGATCACGGTCTACCAGTGCCCGGATTTCTGCCTTGGCCTGGGCCAACGCCACGATGTCGGTGCGTGCATTCAACTGGCGTTGAGCGTAGCGGCAGATGACTTTGTGCTGCCAGAGGGAAAGCCCTTGGGCGTAAGCTTGATCCACCGCAGGAACCTGGATATACGTTTCCTTCAGTGGGTCGAGCACATTGATGTGGCCAAGATTGCCTGGATCGAACGTGAGCTCAACTTTCGCTCCCAGTCCTGTTCGCCGCCGTAGTTCGCCGAGTTCAAGGCCGTTGTACTTCAGGCCCTTCAATTCGATGCCATAGTGAAACACCACCCGTTGAGCCGTCATCCCGAGCACGATGTCCAGCTCGCTGGCACTTGTTGGCAATGGAGGTGGCAAGCCGTTCATTTCGGTATGCCATCGATGCGCCGGGGTGTCCTTGATGCCGCGATGGGGAGTCTGTAAATACACATCGATGATCCACTTGTGGAGCATCTCGCGAAATGTGCTGAGCAACACGACGGCATGCCGGCTGGGGTCGTAGTCGTCGCGTTCTAAGATATTGCTGAACGTGGTTCCGGGATTGCCATGCAGCAGATCGTGGTTCAAGGTGCCTTGGAATCGTTCGAGTTTCCCCTTGTACCAGGGGACGAGGACCTTGGCGTATTGAATGTCGGTCCCGATTTCCAGGCACGCACGTTCGAAGTGGCGGGAATGGAACTCCGGAGGGTTATCTACTACCACGAGTTCCGGAACGCCATAGCATTCCCATCGGTTCTTCACCGACGGATATTCGCGCAACAGATACATCTTGGGGAGAATCGCGTGCTTAAGACACCTCATCACGGCGAGACAACTGGGCGGTTCGAATCCAGTATAAAAGCCCAGAGGACAACGCGTGTGCTCGTCGAGGGCTGTGGTGAGGGTCGGCCGACCCAGCGGTAACTTACTGGCGTCGTCCACAACGATAATGTCGCCCGGCGTGTGGTCCATCACCACCCGCTCGAGAGCGCGTGTGGTGACAGGCCCTGAGGCTGATACTCTGAATTCCATTTCGGCACGCCGTTTGCCGTAACGCGCCACCGTGACGTCGTAAGGCGACACGCGTGCAATCTCGCGATAGACCGTGCTTCGGCTGGGGATTGGCAGTTGCTCGTTTTCGAGCCGGAACCTGTTGGCATCCGTAAGCCGACGGACGATTTCTAAGTGCACCTCCGGTACGCGCTTGCGTTCGGCCGTCAGGTACAACTCCTTGATGACTTGATCGCTGACGGCTTTCACCTCTGGGGCCAGGCGAGTACCCCGTCTGCCCCGGTCTGCGTGCCTTAAGATGATGGCCCGGATATCGCGGCTTGCGCCGATCCATTTCAGGTAATCCCGACAGACCGTCCGCCAGCCAGGAGGCTGGGTGTCCTTGATCCTCTCCGATACAGACCAGATGAGGGGCTCAATAGCTGTCTGCGTAATGGAAATCGGCTGTCTCTGGTCGATCTCTTGCAGATACTTCACCCGGTTTCTGGCTAAAGCCACGAGTTCAGGTGGATAAGTCGAAAGGTCGCGATTGAGCATTATATCGTATCGGTGAGTGGACAGACGGGGTCCCTCAATTCCCCTGACGAATGACAGCTCATTGTTGGTGAACCGGTCGAGAAGCTCATCTTCGTTGAATGTGCACCATTCCCCTGTGGCGATGTTTTGGAGCTGCCAGCTGCATTCGGTCAGCCGTTGTGATATCACAAACTCGGTTGGCCCGATCCGAACATGGTGTCCCTTTCTCAACGCGTGTAGCGACATAGCGCCTCCTTAAACGACTAAGATTCCGGCACCGCGCAGGGCCATACTTGGCGGCCAATTGGTGTAGTGCTCACCCGAGAGTCCAGCATTAGGGGTTCCCACCAGTTGATATGCAGCGCACCTTCGAGAACCAGGCGAAGGACACTTTGCAATGTGATTCCAGGTGATTCAAGGAATGCCCGCAGGCGGACATCGGGGGTTGCTGAAAATGCGCGCCGGATCCTTTC
Organism: Terriglobia bacterium; assembly: GCA_049522495.1. Taxonomy (GTDB): domain Bacteria; phylum Acidobacteriota; class Terriglobia; order UBA7540; family UBA7540; genus Bog-366. The sequence continues at coordinate 1,630 of JBEKNU010000354.1, read as the reverse complement.
ATGCTCCGCGGCCGGGACCTCAACGGAGCGATAACGCAAGATTAGACCGACATTGGTGAGGCGTGGCTCGGCACAGATTTCGGACTTCTTCCACAAGCGGAACTGATAGCCATGCTCGGCCAGCAGGTCGCGGATCAACGCGAATCGGGCCTGGTTCTCTGGTAAATCAGCCTCGGCGTCTTCCTTGATCTCTACAACTTCCCGATGCGCACCCCAAGCTACCAGCAGATCAGGCGTGTAGCGGTGCTTTTTCCCATCGTGGTGGTATTCCAGAATGAAGGGTTGCTCTTGCCAGCCGTCAGCATGCGCTGTGGCCAGCAAGATCCGAAAAGCGCGAAGCTCGTTGAGCGACTCCGCATGCCGTGAACGGCCGCCGAAAACGTCAGCCACCTTGGCTTGCACTCCCGTCTTTGAGCGGCTCACCGGCTCACGCACTCGCCGCAGTCGATTGACGCACATGAGTTCGGTCGGCTCCGGCGAAAAGGCGAAGGTCAGCTTGCTGCGGCAAGCTCCTTCCGTGAGTACCTGCATCTAATCCCCTCCCGACCCTGAAAACAGTGTCTGTCTTCCCTTTTTGTCTTGATCCTTTAAGAGGATTAGTATATCCTCTTAGAGGAACTTACACGTAAGGCGAATTGCATGTCAACAGAAAAAAAGGATATAAAATCCTTTTTAGAGGGTAGCCATGGGGTCGCACACACTGGATACTTACAAGCAGATCGGTGAAAAGATTCGGGAGCTTAGAACTACGCTGAAAGGAAAAGGCATCAGCCAGGAGGACCTGGCGCGGGCAATGAAAACCACAGCCAACACCGTCTCTCGCTGGGAAACCGCCACCTACAAGCCAGCGATTTCGGACTTGGAAAGGCTGGCCAGATTCTTTGGGGTGCCAGTTACCTACTTCTTTCCTCAGCTTCAACCCACATCGCGAATGAATGACCTGCTCAGCGCCGCCGGCGATCTGAATGACGATGATCTCGAGGATGTGACCCTATACGCGCTCTTCAGAAGAGCACGGCGAGCAAAAACCACGAGGTAAGATCCCCCCATTTCTCGCTCTGCGATCTTGGTCCAGAGAGATCGTACCCTGGCGGCGCCGGACCAAGATGCAACGGTCTATGTCATTAATCCTGAAATTTGTGTCACGTATTCTGAGACGAATGTCACTAATTCTGAATTCCTACAAAGGAGGTCTCGCACTCTGATGGAGATTCACCCACTTTCTCGCGTCTTCGAATTCAACGGTGTTAGGCTCCCGGATCCGGACCCCAAGCTTTCGGTGGAGGACGTCCGAACCCTCTACGCTCACCAATTCCCGGATATCGCCACGGCCTCGATCACCGGGCCAGAGGCGGTCGGAGACAAGCTGCGCTATCAGTTCACGCGAGCCATCGGCTCCAAGGGGTAACCCGATGAGCCGAAATCCAACAGGCAAGGAGGTGACGAAGCAGGCGGTCCTGGCGGAACTTGAAAGCCTTCGCCAGGGCCGCCACGCCCGTTACCAGACACTCCTCGGGAGGTTTGCGAGATGCCGGGAACTGCAACAAGCCGCAACACTCTGCGCTGCCGCAGTCGAGGCCAGCGCCCGCACTTACAACCGCACGCCACTCAACGCCCCTCCCGGCTGCCT
>JBEKNU010000353.1:0-7239 GCA_049522495.1 Terriglobia bacterium | reverse complement strand
GGCAGTCGGCGGCGGCCAGAAGTAAGAAGGCAACTCACAATCCATTCACAATTCAGATTCACAATTCAGAATTTGCCCCTTTCCATGTCCTCTGTAACTTGCCCCCGCTCTTCCCCACCTACCACCTCCGACCTACCACCTACCTCCTTTCTTTTCATCAACATTCGCGCTTTCAACGCGTAACTACGTTTGTTTTCTATAACATTCCCGCTTTTCTCCCACCCGTGGAAACCCGGTCCTTTGTTTTCATAGACATTCCCACGTCGTTCCTTCACTTTTTAACATTCCCAGTTCTTTCTTTCCCTGTCGGAGGTGACATGTTGTCGTGGTTCACGGCAAGGGCCAAGAGTCCGGCCAACTCGACCTCCCCTCAAACACAGTAGGCAGTCGGCAGTAAGCAAGTGTAGCGCAGATCCCGCCCTCCGGACCTGCGGCTCTTCAAAGGCAGAAGCCGGTCGGCGGAAAGCAGATGCTCTTCATTCTGACTCCTGAATCCTGGTTTAGCCCCTACCTCCAGGAACCTGCTCTTCTATTTTCTGAACCCCGAATCCTGAATCCTGCCCTTCCCCACCTACCACCTACGACATACGACCTACCGTCCATCACCTACCGTCCACCACCTACCGTGTATCACATCCCTAGCCTCGTGTCAAGAGCAAAAACGCCGGATTCGCAAGAGCAGGAGTGTAGAGGCGGGCGCGATCCCGCCCTGCCGGATGCTGCTGGTCACGTAGTGAAGATGATTGAGGCCGTAAGAATGCCGCAGCCGAGGCATGCAAAGATTCCACCTCAGCCTCAAGCGGAATCAGCGTGTCGCAGACCCGCCGCGGCCGAAGGTCCGCCGATCTTAATGGTGGGCGGGTCTGCACCTCCCGCCAGTCCCCCAGATTAAAGACCCATAGCCGAATACCCAGGCTTCCCTCTGATTGTCTGTCATGCCACCGCCCAGTTCTCCGATAACACCTCAGCCTGTTCCAACACAGTCTGCGTGGCTTTTTCCTGCTTGTCTGGCGGGTAGCCGTACTTACGCAGAATACGCTTCACCAGAACCTTAATGTGCGCGCGCACGTTCTCCCGGACGTTCCAGTCGATGGTGGTGTTTTGCCTCACGGTTCTGACCAACTCGCGAGCAATAGTTCGCAAGGTTTCGTCGCCCAAGACCTTCACCGCGCTGTCATTCACTTCAAGCGCGTCATAAAAGGCCACCTCGTCATCGGTCAGTCCCAGTTGCACCCCGCGGGCGGCATCTTCCCGCATTTGTTTCGCGACGGCGATCAATTCCTCAATCACCTTGGCAGTTTCGATGGCCCGGTTCTGGTACTTGCGAATCGAGGCTTCGAGCATTTCAGAAAATCGCCGCGACTGAATCACATTCCGCTTCAGCCGTGTCCTAATCTCGTTACTGAGGAGTTTTCTCAGCATTTCCACGGCCAAGTTTTTCTGCGGCAGCCCGCTTACTTCCGCAAGGAATTCATCCGACAAGATAGAGATATCAGGTTTCTTCAGACCAGCCGCTTCGAAAATGTCGATAACACCCTTCGGCGCGACGGCGCTGGACACAATTTGCCGAATGGCATGGTCCAGGTCCAGTTCCGACCGCTGCTGCTGGCCCGCTCCCTTCGCCAGAACCGCGCGGACGGCCTGGAAGAATGCGATGTCGTCGCGGATGCTCATGGCCTTGGGATGGGGCACGGCCAGCGCAAACGCGCTGGAAAGGTCTTTTACGGCCTTGAACAGCCGCTCTTTCCCGTTTTCCTGCCGCAAGATGTGTTCCTGCGCGTCGGCTAGCAAGCTCAGCTTCTGGGTTGGTGTTCCCGCTGTCCAGTGCGACCAATCGAAGCCATCGAAGAGCGCGCAGCAGGCTTCATACTTGTCCAGCAAGGCCTCGACGGCATCCTCCTGCGGCACTGCCGCCTGTCCATGGCCGCCGCTTTCGGTGTAGGTGGCGAGAGCCTGCTTCAGTTCCTGTGCGATGCCCAAGTAGTCCACCACAAGCCCGCCCGGCTTGTCTTTGAAGACTCGATTCACGCGCGCGATGGCCTGCATCAGGCCGTGGTCGCGCATGTACTTGTCGAGGTACATGGTGTGGAGGCAGGGCACATCAAACCCCGTCAGCCACATATCCCGGACGATTACCATTCTGAACGGGTCGTTTGCGTCCTTGAAACGCTGGGCAAGCTTTTCGCGCCGGCTCTCCTCCCGGATGTGCGGTTCCATTCCAGCGGATCGGCAGCGGAGCCGGTCATCACAATCTTGAGCGAGCCGTGCGCATCGTCAGCGCCGTGCCACTCCGGCCTTAGCTTGATGATGGCGTTGTAAAGCTCAACGCAGATACGGCGGCTCATGCAGACGATCATGGCCTTCCCATCCATCACTTCCAACCGGGCTTCGAAGTGGCTCACCAAATCCTTGGCGATAAGCTTCAGCCGTTTCTCCGCGCCGACCACCGCCTCCAGCGCGGCCCATTTGCTTTTCAGTTTCTCCCGCCGCTCCACTTCTTCGCCCTCTGTCACCTCTTCAAACTGCGGATCGATTTTCGGCCTTTCGTTTTGATCAAGTTCCAAGTTCGCAAGGCGGCCCTCGTAATAGATGGGAACCGTGGCCTTATCTTCGACGGCGCGCTGGATGTCGTAAACGCTGATGTAATCGCCAAAAACCGATCGCGTATTGGCGTCGGCCTTCTCGATGGGCGTGCCGGTAAAGCCGATAAAGGATGCGTTGGGCAAAGCGTCGCGCATGCGCTTGGCGAAGCCATCGATAAAGTCGTACTGGCTGCGGTGGGCTTCGTCCGCGATCACCACGATGTTGGGCCGCTCTGAAAGATGATTCTCGGCCTCCATGGGCATGAACTTCTGGATGGTCGTGAACACAATCCCCGCTGAGGAGACCTGCAGAAGCGCTTGGAGATGTTCGCGGCTCTCGGCCTGTACGGGCGGCTGCCTCAGAAGCTCGCTGCATCGCGAGAAAGTCCCAAAGAGCTGCTCGTCCAGGTCATTCCGGTCGGTGATGACGACAATCGTCGGGTTCTGCATTTCCGGGTCCAGCACCAGCCGCCCGGCGTAGAACACCATGGTCAGGCTTTTGCCGGAGCCCTGGGTGTGCCAAACCACACCGGCGCGCCTGTCCCCGGTCGGGCGAGTGGCTTTGATGGTGGTCTGCACTGCCTTGTTCACGGCGTGGAACTGGTGGTAACCGGCGACCTTCTTCACCGGGTCCCCTTTTCCGCTGTCCTCGAACACGATGAAGTAGCGGAGGAAAGCGAGCAGTCGGCGCTTCTCAAACAGCCCCTGAATCAGGACCTGCAACTGCGGTGTGGAAGCCGGAGCGAGTTCCTCGCCTTCAATGGTTCGCCAGGGCATGAACCATTCGCGGTCCGCCGACAGCGACCCGACGCGCGCTTCGAGACCATCGGAGATTATCAAGAGCTCGTTGTAAAGGAAGAGAGAGGGAATCTGGTCTTTGTACGTCTGAAGCTGGTTGAAGGCGTCCCAAATGGTGGCGTTCTCATCCGTTGAGCTTTTTAGTTCGATGACGGCGATGGGCAGGCCGTTCAAGAAAATAACCACATCGGGGCGGCGCGTGTGCTGTCCCTCCGCCACGGTGAACTGGTTCACCGCCAGCCAGTCATTGTTCTCGGGCGTGTCAAAGTCCACCAACCATGCCTGCGCCCCGGCAATGGAGCCATCCGGCCGGGGATACTCGACATTGACGCCATCGACGAGCATGGAATGCAGATCCCGATTGCAGGTGATGAGCGAAGGGGAGTCGATTCGTGTGAGGTTTCGAAATGCGTCGTCGAGCGCCTCTGGCGGGAGGTCGGGATTGAGCCTTGCTAGAGCTTGGCGCAGACGGCGTTCCAAAATCACGTCGCGGTAATTGGGGTCGTGTCTCTCAGCCCCGGGCTCGCCAAAGGCAATCTCCTGGCCGCCAAGAACCGTATACTCGAGCCCCTCGAACCATTCGAGGGTCGCTTCTTCTACGGCGGATTCTTTCAATGCGGAGATCATTGCCCATTTCTCGCTATTTCGCCAGACTCTGTCATCACATATTGTTGACCGGTCAGCCGCGACAGGCGGGCAGCGAGGCCGTCACCGAAGTTCGAAGGCCACTTTCCGTTAAAGCCATAGCTTCCTTGAAGCTGAGAATCCTGATTGAATGTCGACATCAGCCGCTCCGCCTGGGCTTCGCTGAGTTCTCGAATACTCGGCAGGACATGGGAAAGAGTGTTTCCCTCCTCAAAACTAGCACAACGAGGCAATGCCGCAATATAGGCGTCGACCATGCGAGGCTCGGTCATGAGTAGCGAGACAACTTTCTCAGGAGCTTCGTCCCATGAGGACGAAAGAGCTTGGAATTTACCAATGAATCCGTAGGGGTCGATACCAAGTTTTACTGCGATGATGGGTACGCCGCGCGCAAGCGCGTAGCCCACCTCTTGGTCGGTCCAAAGGCTGTCGTGGAATTTCTCAGTCAGCAGAGCGACGAACGCATCCATCGATGAGAGTGCGTTTTCAATCTCTTCCTGCCATTCTTTGGTGGGGTGGATGTCCTGATGGGCCACGAAGCATGAGGCTCCGAATGAGTGCATGCTCTCTTTCAACTCAGCAGCCTTCTTCTTTACATCAGCCTTGTGGCTAAGGAACACCCGGTACCCCTCGGTACCCCATATCCGTTCTGCGGTCGCCGATGTAACTGTGCGCCGTCGCGGCAGAAGAACGCCCGATTCACTTCGCCAATCGCGATCCTTTGCTTCCTCCATTTCGAGGAATACCGCTGAAATGAACTCACTCGGGATGTGTTTGATCTCGTTAATGTCGTTCCTAATTTGATCCTGGAGATTGTCCCGCTCTGCGCCAGAGCTAGGATAGAGGCTCTGTGGAACATCTAAGTAAGCAATATGTCCGTAAACCATTTCGCGTGAATAGTCATCGAAACTACCTTCCCGGTCCTCCTGGATCCGGACTTGCGAGTTCACAACGACCTCTCGTTTTTGATGCTCCCCCTTATCCACGTAAATTTTGCACAGCGTCGCGAGAAGGTGGTTGATGCGGCCCGGCAGTTGAAAAATGCGCTCACCCTTGCTCATGTGATCTCCATAGCCACATTTGCATTTCCCACGCGAATCTCGCCGGAAATAAGCTTCGGCAGCAGTGCCTCACGGATGGTTGCGAGAATGGCAGACTGTGTTTCATTTTCCGCCCGTAATTGGTCCATTGGCTCAACGAGGTTGGCGAACTGCTCAGCAATTGAGAGTGGGGGAAAGACCAGCGTCGCGCCCGCTAAAACTTGGGCGCTTGCGTTCGGCTGCGCTGAGCCCCCGATTGCTCCAGCTACGTGTTCAAAATAGGAATTGGTTCGCATGTACTCCCCAACGATGCGCGCCATTGAGGAATGGGCGAACTGAAATCGTACCAAGTACGAGGCAAACACGGCGTCCGGTGCTTGCGTGATGTAGACGTTTTCTCCAGTTGACGCGCCTGTCCTGGCGACGAGAATATCGCCGGGGATAACCCTGTATTTTTTGTCCTCTTCCTCGCTCACCGCACAATAGGGAACCCGCCGCCAATCAATACGCCCCCCTTGAATGTCTGTGATTCGAAGAAAGCGAGGTCCAATCGGCGTTTCGGATGCACTTTGCGTGAGTCCGTATTGTATTCGTGAGGCTCTAGCCTTGATTTCGTCTACATCCCAGCCTTTCGGAATCTCCCCCAACTCCGAGTCCTCGAAGGAATCCGGGAACAAGTCGGCGATGTGCTTGGGCAAGCCGGGGTTGCGACCCTCAGCTTTGGCGCGGACGGGGTCGAAGTCCACAAACCACGATTTGAAGAGCGCCCGCGCAATCGCCTCCAGCGTCTCGTTCATCCGGCGGTTCAGTTCGATCTTGTCGTCCAGCGTGCCGAGAATGTGGGCGATGGCGCGTTGCTGGTCAGGCGGTGGAACGGGAACGGGCGTGTCGCGAAGGATTCCCAAGTTGGTGTGTGGAACACCCGTCTGGATGGCTCGCTGGCGCATGTATTCCTGCTGCTCTGGTGTGTGAAAGACGTAATAGAAAAACAGCGGGTCCGCCTTATCGCGGTCAACGGTGAGCTTCATTTGACTTTGGGAAATCAGGTAGCGGTCGAATGGCTCGGCAGGAACGATTGACACTTGCCCGAGCGTGCCACGCTGCGTGAACACAATGTCCCCCGGCCTCGCGAGATTGCCCTCGAGAGATGCCGCCTTTTCGGGCGTTACGTAGGCGAATTCGCCCCCCACCCAGCGCCCGCCCATGTTTTGACCCCGGATCACAGGAATTCCATGATCTGCGTAGTCGGCAGAAACAAGGTTTGAGCCGAATGGGCCGCCCACAAGTGCGTTCCGTCCAGGGGATGCAATCGTGCCAACAGTGGCTACGCCCCACTCACTCGCCGCGTTTTTGCTTTTCGCCTCCTGAATAACCTCGCATTCTTTTTCGATCACCTTTTGGAAGTCCGGGGAGATGGCATGCCAATCGAGCACCTCGACGCGGAAGGGCAGATCGGATTCCTCGAAAGCCTCCCTGAGGTGGCGGAGCGTGTCGTCGCTAAGTTCGCCGGATGCGACCACCGCCAAATCGAGATCGGAGTAGTCCTTGGCGGTCCAATTCACGCGCGAGCCGAAGGCGCGGACCTCGCATTGGGGGACATGCTTGCCCAGGATGGTTCGGACCTTCTCCAGATGGTGAGGGGCCAGATCAATCATTCCGCTTTTCCAAGGCTGCCAGCAGGCGCGCGGCGTCGCGGGCGAAATCCTGGGCGGTGTTATAGACCCTTTCGGCGATCTCCGGCTGGTAGATGTGGAACGTGAGATTTCGCGCCTCGTGATACCGCATCCATTGCTCCACGTCGTCAATCAGGCGGTTCTCCGCCCCGAGGCGGAAAAGTTCGCGGCGCGTCACCCCATCGACTGCCGTGGCGCTGACGTTCGTTTCCAGCCAACGCTTGATAAATTTCCAACCTAGCTCATAAGTGAATTCGAAATGCTGGATCACCCCCGCCCTGATCGCATTGCGGGCGACTTCGTCCAGATTGCTCATGAATTCGGCGTCATCGCTCTTGGCCAGCACGCCGGCCAAAGCGGAAACCGCTTTCTGCAAGCTGCTAAGTGCTGCTGTTCGTAATTACGGTGACGTATTTTTTATGCGGCATAGGCGAACCGCCTGTCGTCGAGTCTGGCCATCAGGGCCGCCAAATCGCGACGCGTGAAAGCCCATTGGAAGGG